>NZ_JBSFXE010000002.1:0-282014 GCF_053595195.1 Kitasatospora sp. NPDC002522 | reverse complement strand
GTGTCGATGTGCTGTGGGCGATGCTGCGTGACAAGAGGCTGTTCACCTCCGCCCCGTCGGTCACGCAGACGGCTTGACACGATCATTGAGATTCCTTCCCTATCACTCCCCATGATGGGAGGGATTCGACCTGATGGCAAACTTCAATAAATCGCTTGCGCCCTGCGCTCAGCTCACTAGGGTGTTCACGTCCGCCCGAAGTACCGGGTGCGGGCCTGACGAAGAGGAGGTGTGTCCGGATGGTTGCCGCCGTGTCGCGGCGCGCCTTCGCGTGCGCGCCATACGCCCTCCTCTTCCGTCACCTCCCCACCGGCTGACAGCGCGTCACACCGCGCCCCGGTGGGCCACTCCCCTGGAGCCACCGCAGTGCGTGAGCGCTTTGCCGACAACGATTCCTTCTCCCGTATCCGCCCCAAGGGCGCCCCTCGACGCGGCCGCCGGTCCGACCGGTTCGACGATGCCGAGGTCGAGTACTTCCCCCTCCTCGCCGACGAGTTCGGTGACTACGACGACAACGACGACGCCGACGAAGCCCCGGTCACCGACGGCCCGGCCGAGGGCGACCGCTGGTCGACCTGGGACCAGTCCACGCCGACCGAGAAGGGCCCCGAACCGCGCCCCGGCTGGGTGGTGACGGAGCTGGCCGCCGTCGACACCGAGCTCGGCATCGTGAAGACCGGCAAGGAGGCAGACGTCTTCCTGCTGGAGCGCTCCGTGCCGGGCACCGACCGCCGCACCCTGATGGCCGCCAAGCGGTACCGGGACGCGCAGCACCGCATGTTCCACCGCGACTCCGGCTACCTGGAGGGCCGCCGGCACAAGGAGTCCCGGATCAGCCGGGCGATGGAGAAGCGGACGGCGTTCGGCAAGGAGGCGATCGCCGGGCAGTGGGCGGGCGCCGAGTTCGCCGCGCTGAGCCGGCTCTGGTCGGCCGGGGTGGCGGTGCCGTACCCGGTGCAGATCACCGGGACGGAGATCCTGATGGAGTTCGTCGGCGACGAGAACGGCGTCGCCGCGCCCCGCCTCGCCCAACTCCGGGCCGAGGAGGCCGATGTCGACGACCTGTGGGCGCAGCTCGGCCGCAGCCTGTCGCTGCTCGCGCTCGGCGGGTACGCGCACGGCGACCTCTCGGCGTACAACATCCTGGTGCACCGCGGCCGCCTGGTGATCATCGACGTCCCGCAGATCGTGGACGTGGTCGCCAACCCGCGCGGCCGTTCCTTCCTGGAGCGCGACGTGCGCAACGTCGGCGCCTGGTTCACCTCCCGCGGCCTGCCGGAGCACCGGGTGGACGAGCTGGTCGCCGTCCTGGCCGCCGATGCCCGGCTGGACCGGTAGCGGCGCGTGGGCCGCGGAGCGTCACTCCTGGGTCGGCGTCACTCGTCGGGCCAGAGCACGAACCGCGGCAGCGCCGTCCGCTGCGGCTGCCCGCCGAGCGCGGTGAGCGCCTCGCGGATCTCCCGGAGGTGGCCGGGGTTCAGCTCCAGCGGCGGCTCGTCGGGCTGGTGGGTGCTCCGGATCGGGTAGTCGACGCCCGGTTCGGCGGTCATCTCGATGTGGCAGCCCAGCACGTGGGTGACGTTCCGTCGGCCGGCGAAGTCGATCAGCCGGTCGACGGTGCGGGTGAACGCCGCCCAGTCCTCGATGTACAGCCGCCCCGGGTAGACGGTGTCGCCGGTCAGCAGGAACCCGGTCCACGGGTCGAAGAAGGTGACGGCGGCCCGGTGGTGCCCGGGGGTGGCCAGGCACTCCAGCACCCGGCCGCCGAGGTCGATCCGGGCCACCGCGTCCGGGTCGGCGTCGAACCCGAAGTAGGGCCAGGCGTGTTCGATGGCCGCACCGACCAGCTCGGTGCCCGGCCGGTCCGCGAACTGCCCGTCCCCGGCGACGTGGTCGCCGTGCGGGTGGGTGTGCAGCACCAGCAGCCCGTACCCGTCCCGCGGGTGCCGCGCCAGCCACCCCTCGAGCAGCTCGTCCACCGTCCGCCGCAGCGGCAGGTACGCGGCCTCGGCGGTGGCCCCGGTGTCCACCAGCACCGCCCGCTCGTTCCCGAACAGCAGGAACAGGAACGGCGCCTCGTAGTTGACCGCCATGTTCTGACGCAGGATCACCGTGTGCTCGTCGTACGCGTACACCTGCAGCTCGGGGTCGGTGTCGTGCTTGGCCGACGGCGACCCGTGGATCCACCGCACCCCCAGCGGCCGCGCCGCGGGCCCGGCGGCGGCGAAGTCGATCGGCACGGGTTCCATGGGCGCTCCAGCGGGTCGGTCGGGTCGGATCGGCTCTGCCCTGACCGTACGTCAGTGCTCGGCCGCAGCCGAACGGTTGGGGGTGCCAACGGGGTGTAGAGTGCCGCCGGATGATGGTCAGCTCATCGGATCCGTCTTCCCATCGGACCCGTGAGCAGCCAGACTTCATTGCTGACAGGTTGTCCAGCACGCTTGGGGGAGCGGACAGATGTGGGGTCGGGGGACGGTACTCGGGGGCCGCTACGCCCTGACGGAGCGGCTCGGCAGCGGCGCGATGGGCGAGGTCTGGCGCGCCGACGACCGGGTGCTGGGCCGTCAGGTCGCGGTGAAGATCGTGCTGCCGGCGCTGATGGAGGACGAGACCTTCGCCGCCCGGTTCCGCCGCGAGGCGACCGTGCTGGCCGCGATGAACCACCGCGGCGTGGTGCACATCCACGACTACGGCGAGGACGGGTCCGACCCGACCGCGAAGACCGCCTACATCGTGATGGAACTGCTCGCCGGCGGTCCGCTGGACAAGGTCCGCGGCCGCAAGGGGAGTTACCCGCCGGACCGGGCGCTGGACGTCGCCGCGCAGGTGCTCGACGCGCTGCACGCCGCCCACCAGCAGGGCATCGTGCACCGCGACATCAAGCCGTCCAACCTGATGGTGGACCAGGACGGCCGGGTCACCGTCACCGACTTCGGCATCGCCCGCACCCTGGCCGACACCCGGATCACCACCGCCCACGCGGTGATCGGCACCGCCCTGTACATGGCCCCGGAACGCGCCGAGGGCAAGGACGCCTCGGCCGCCTCCGACCTGTACTCGGTCGGCGTGGTGCTGTACGAACTGCTGGCCGGCAAGCTGCCGTTCAACGGCGAGACGCCGCTGGAGGTGGTCCTCAAGCACGTCCGCGACCCGCTGCCGGAGCTGCCCGAGGGCGTCCCCGCGCCGGTGCGCGCGGTGGTCGCCCGGGCGCTCGCCAAGCAGCCGCAGGACCGCTACCCGGACGCCGCCGCGATGGCCGTCGCCGCCCGGCAGGCGATGTCCACCCCCGCCGGGCTCGGCGCGGTGGTGGCCCTGGCCGGCCCCGACGAGGCGTCACCCGCCGCGCCCGCCGCGCCCGCCCCGGCCGCTCCGGTGGCCGCCGAGGCGCGGACCGAGCCCACCCCGAGCCGGGACAGCCGCAACCGCCGCCGCCTGGTCGCGCTGGTCCTGCCGCTGGTGGTGGTCACCGGCGGCGTCACCGCGCACCAACTCGACCTGATGCCCTGGCAGTCCGGCCCGGGCGGCGCGGCCGTCGCCAAGTCCTCCGGCACCCCGGGCGCCACCGGCTCCCCGGTCGCCGCCACCGGCCCCTCCGCCGGCGCACCGGCCGCCGGGTCCACCGCCCCGCCCGCCACCGACGCCGCCGGGAACCCGCTGCCGCCCGGCACCCCGCCCGACGGCGCACCCGCCGCGGGCACCGGTAGCAACCCCGGCACGGGCACCGGGACGGGCAGCAACCCGGGCACCGCCGTCGGCGGCAACGCGGCGGGCGGCGGTGCGGCGGCCGGAGGTGCGGTCGGCGGCGGCGCGGCCGCGGGCGGCAACGCCGGGGGCAACGCGGGCGGTTCGGGCTCCACCACGACCACCCCGCCGAGCCAGCCCAAGCCGACCACCGCCAAGCCCACCACCCCCGCGAACGGTTGCGGCGGCTCGGGCTGGGGCCGCCTCACCAACGTCGGCGACGGCCTGGCCATCGGCCTCGGCTCGGACAGCCTCACCGCGGGCGTCTCCGTGGTGGCCGGCGGCTACACCGGGTACGGCTGGATCAAGACCACCGACGACACCGGCATGACCACCTTCACCGCCTGCAAGCCCGGCAGCACCGCCCTCGGCGTCCGCTACGCCGGGAGCCCCTCCATCGCCGAACTCGGCGGCTCCACCTCCTACGGCGACACCACGGTCTGGGCGCTGGCCGACGCCGGCAGCGGCACCTTCCAGGTCAAGTTCCCCTACGGCCCCGGCAGCTGCCTCACCGACCACGGCTCCGGCAACCAGCTCACCGTGGAGAGCTGCACCCCCGGCGCCAAGTCCCAGCTCTTCCGCTTCGGCTGACGGCCACCCGGCCCGGGACACGCACAACCTGCTGTGGGCGGTCGGGCAGACCGCGTGGTGGTACCGGCCCACGGGCACGGTCACGTCGAACCGCTGGCCGGCCCGGCCGTTGCCCGACCAGACCATCAGGCCCTGCCCGTTGCCGCAGTCGGAACTCGGGACGCCCATGCAGGCGATCACCGCGGTGCCGGAACCGGCCCGGGCCGACGACAACGTCAGCATCGACACCTCGCCGCCCTACCGGATCCAGGACGTCAACAGCGGCCAGTGTGCGTTGACCCGGGGCTACGCCGAGGGCGCTCCCGTGTTCCAGTACGTGGGCATGGGACTGGTCAACGCGTACTCGGGCAAGTGCCCGGTCATCCAGACGACTGCCGGCGACGTGCGCTGATGATCAGTCAACTACATTGCCCTGAACCTTCGTTACCTAAAGTTCGCTTTCGCACCAGCCTTCTCCCTGGCATCCTTCCGGCGGGGGGAGTTCCCTCGTACACAAACCACGAGGACATGACCATGAACAAGCTGAAGCGCGGCCTCGCCGTACTGTTCTCCGCCGCCGCCCTGGCCGCGGTTGCGGTACCGGCCCAGGCCGACGACGGGATCATCTTCGACACGTCGTTCAAGTACCAGATCCAGAACATCAACAGCGGCCAGTGCGTGGTGACCCAGGGCTACACCGAGGGCGCGCGGGCCTTCCAGTACTACTGCGACAACTACGACGACCAGAAGTGGTGGTTCCACCCCGACAGCGGCGACGTCGGCTTCCAGGTGAGCAACGAGAACAGCGCCCAGTGCCTGGAGGTCGCCGACTGGCGCACCGACAACGGTGCGCCGGTCCGGCAGTGGACCTGCACCGGCGGGGCCAACCAGAAGTGGAAGATCCGCTCCAACGGCTGGGCGGGTTGGGAACTGATCAACATGTACTCGGGCAAGTGCCTGGTGATCCAGAACCTGAACCCCGGCTCCCAGGCCTTCCAGTACGACTGCAACCCGGCCTGGATCGACCAGCTCTGGCGCCTGCGCCAGGCCTGACCCTCCGTCAGGACACCACGTCCTTGCGGGCGAAGCCGCGGAAGGCCAGCGCCAGCAGGATGACGGAGTAGGACAGCGAGAGGACGACGCCCTGCAGCATGCCGCCCCATTCGAGCTGCGGCTGCAGGGCGTCGGCCCAGGCGTACTGCCAGTGGGCGGGGAACCACTCGCGCAGGGAGCCGAGGGCGGTGACGGCGTCCAGGACGCCGGTGACGATGGAGGCGAAGACGGCGCCGCCGACCGCGCCGAGCGGGGCGTCGGTGGCGGTGGAGAGCCAGAAGGCGAGCGCGCCGACCACGATCTGGGCGAGGAAGACGTAGGCGACGGCGATCGCCAGCCGGGGCAGCGCCTCGGTCGCGGAGAGGCTGACGCCGGTGGGCAGCTTGAGGTCGCCCCAGCCGTACGCGGCGGTGCCGACCAGCAGGGCGACCGTCGGCAGCAGGACCACCGCGGCGGCGGAGAACGCCAGCGCCACGGTGAACTTGCGCACCAGCAGCCGCGCCCGCGGCACCGGCGCGGACAGCAGGTACCGCAGCGAGGACCAGCTCGCCTCGGAGGCCACCGTGTCGCCGCAGAACAGCGCCACCGGGATCACCAGCAGGAAGCCGGTGCCCATGAAGAGCAGCGTGGTGGCGAAGTTCGGCCCGGACGCGGTGGCCAGTTCGATGAAGGTGGTCCGGTCGGCGCGGTCCGGCGTGCCGCCGATCTGGAAGGCGGCCAGCACGATGAACGGCAGCACGGCGAGCACCGCGCCGACCACCAGGGTGCGGCGGCGGCGCAGCTGCCGCATCGCCTCGACCCGCAGCGGCAGCGTCCGGCTCGGCCGGTAGCCGGGCGCGGCGGTGCCCTGGGCGGGGTCCACTACGGTGCTCATGCCCACTCCTCGCTTCGCTCGTCGCGTGCTCTCGCACAACGCGCAGCCCTACTGATGAGCTCTCCCCCAGCCTTGGCGGCCGGGAGGTGCCCCCACCGCTCGCTCAAGCCGCTCCTCGGATCAGGGACAGGAAGGCGTCCTCCAGCCGTCGCTGCGGGCCGACGCCCGCCACCGGGACGCCCAGGCGCACCAGTTCGGCGGTCAGCCGGCTCGCGGGCAGCCCGTCGAGGCGGACCAGCAGCCCGCCGTCCGTCGCCTCGGCGGCGGCCACGCCGGGCAGCGCGGCCAGCTTCTCGGCGACGGCCGCCGCGCCGTCGAAGCCCGCGTCGACGGTGACCAGCAGCTGCTCGCCCGCGCCGGTGATCTCCGCGGTCGGCCCGGCGGTGACCAGGCGGCCGCGCTCCATCACCACCAGGTGGGTGCAGGACTGCTCGACCTCGGCGAGCAGGTGGCTGGAGACGATGACGGTGCGCCCGGCGGCGGCGTAACGGACCATCACCTCCCGCATCTCGCGGATCTGCGGCGGGTCCAGCCCGTTGGTCGGCTCGTCGAGGATCAGCAGGTCGGGCAGGCCCAGCATGGCCTGGGCGATGGCCAGGCGCTGCCGCATGCCCTGCGAGTAGGTGCGCACCGCCCGCTCCAGCGCGTCGCCGAGCCCGGCGATCTCCAGCGCCTCGGCGAAGTGCGCGTCCTCGACCGGACGGCCGGTGGCCGCCCAGTACGACTCCAGGTTGGCCCGGCCGGAGAGGTGCGGCAGGAACCCGGCGCCTTCGACGAACGAGCCGACCCGGGAGAGCACCGGCGCCCCGGGCCGCACCGCGTGCCCGAACACCCGGATCTCGCCCTCGTCGGGCCGGATCAGGCCCATCAGCATCCGCAGCGTGGTGGTCTTGCCCGCGCCGTTCGGCCCGAGCAGGCCGAGCACCTGCCCGGCCTCCACCCGCAGCGACAGCTCGCGCACCGCGTACCGGTCGGCCGAGCCCCGGTAACGCTTCGACAGGCCGGTGATCTGCAGCGGCACGTCGGCCAGCGCCGGGTCCGGCGCGGGCACCGCGTCGCGCCGCCGGCGGCCGAACACCAGCAGTGCGCCGATCGCCAGCGCGACCAGCGGCAGCACCCAGGTGCGGGCGGGCAGCGGCGCGGACTCGGTGGTCAGCCCGTCGACGGTCGGCAGGCTCAGCGGCCCGGCGGCGGCCACCCGGTAGGTGGCGGCCTGCGCGGGCGTGGCGTACGCCAGGTCGGTGCTGGCCAGCACCAGCCGCAGCCGGTGCCCGGCCGGGAAGTCGTGGTCGACGGCGGGCAGCCGCACCTGCACCGTCCGCCCGCCGGGGGCGTCGGCGCCGGTCACCCGCAGCGGGGCGACCAGTTGCTGCGGCAGCGACTGCTTGCCGTCCGCGCCCACGTCGTACAGCTTGGCGAACAGCACCGCCTCCGGGGTGTCCGCCTGGACGTGCACCGAGACGGTCGGCGCACCGGTCAGGTGCAGCGAGGTCGCCAGCGGCTGGGAGTCGAAGCCCGCGAACTGCCCGGGGAAGTCCAGCGCCAGGCCCGCGCCCACCGAGGAGAGCTGCGCCAGCGCCCCGATGCCGGGCAGCGTGGAGATGTTCGGCGGCGCGCCGCCCGGCGGGTTGGCGATGGCCTGCTCACGGCCCGTCAGCTCGACGCTGCGCCGCGCGGTACCGTCCAGGCCGGGGTAGGCGTCGGCGTCCGCGCCGCGCAGCACCGCCTGGAAGCCGGTGGAGTCCACCCCGCCGGTGCGGGTGACCCGGAACGCGGGGCCGGTGCCGTTCGAGGCGCCCTTCAGGTAGTGGTCGAACCAGGCGGTCACCCGGGCGTCGGCCCGGGTGCTGGTCTCCTGCCCGCCGTCGTGGCCGGCGCCGAACCAGTCCACCGCCACCGGCGCGCCGTTCGCCGCCACCGCCCGGGCGATCGCGTCGCCCTGGTCGAGCGGGAAGAGCGAGTCCTGCTGACCCTGCGTCACCAGGGTCGGCACCTTGATCCGCGACGCCACCGAGGACGGGCTGGAGCGCTCCAGTACCGCCACCGCGTCGGCGTCCGGCCGCCCGCTCGCCGCGACCCGGTTGTACATCGCGCACAGCTCGTCCTGGAACCGTCCGCAGCCCACCGGGCCCGGCTCCGGCGAGCGCCCCGCCGCGCCCGGCCCGCCGGTGGCGGAGGCCGAGCCGGTCGTGAAGAAGATCCCGGCCCACAGCTTCTTGAACACCCCGTCGGCCGCCGAGGAGCCCTGCGCGGCCTGCGGGAACAGCGCGTCCGCCAGGTTCCACCAGGTGATCTGCGGCGCGATCGCGTCGATCCGGGTGTCGTACCCGGCCGCCAGCAGCGACACCGCGCCGCCGTACGACGCGCCGGTGACGCCCACCCGCGGGTCGCCCGCGCCGTCCAACTGCACCTCGGGGCGCTGCGCCAGCCAGTCCACCAGCCGGGAGACGTCCGCGACCTCGCGCTCCGGCTGGTTCAGCCCGATCCGCCCGGTGGAGTGCCCGAAGCCGCGCGCCGACCAGGTCAGCACCGCGTACCCGGCGCGGGCCAGCTCCTCGGCCCGCGCCCGCTCGTCGTCCTTCGACCCGCCGAAGCCGTGCGCCAGCAGCACCGCCGGGCGCCGCTCCGAGCCGCCGGAGGTGAAGAAGGAGGTGTCGATCCGCACGGTCTGCGCGCTGCCCGCGACCTCCGGCAGCTCCAGGAACCGGTCCTCCCGGTGCACCGCGGCCGGCTCGCCGGCCATCGCGACCGCGCCACCGCCGACCAGCAGCGCAGCGACCACTACGGCCGCCACCGCCGCCCTACGACGTGTCAGCCACCCGCGCCACGCCCCACCGAAGCCCATGACCGGTGATCCTAACCGCGCCGCTAGTAGGGGATCCGTTAGGGCGGGTCCTTCGCATCACGCCGGGCGGCCGGTCCCGCCCGCCGCTCCCGAACACCCGCAATCCACCGCGATATGGTGCAAATCCCCCACCGTCCGGTCCCGCACCGCCCAGCGCCCCGCGAGGTGACCCGTGTTCTGGCCGCTCGCCAGCCTGCTCACCGCCGTGCTGGCCACCCTCTTCGCCGGCTGGCTGGTCGACCAGGTCCTGCAGAAGCTCTCCGTGCGACACCCCGACACGCCGGTCTGGGCGCTGCTCCGGCGGTGCCGCGTCCCGCTCCAACTGGTGCTGCTGTCGGTCCTGTTGCTCGCCGTGCAGCCGGTCCGGAAGATCTTCCACACCGAGGACGACGACATCCGCCACGGCGTCCTGCTGGTGCTGATCGCCAGCCTCGGGTGGCTCACTGTCCGGGTCCTGGCCGCCGTGCTGGAGACGGTCTTCCGCCGCTACGAGACGGTCACCGAGGACGCCTCCCGGGTGGGGCGGGTGCGCACCCAGCTCGGCCTGGTCCGCCGGGTCGGCTCCGCGGTGGTCGTGGTGGTCACGGTCGGCGCGATGCTGCTGACCTTCGACGCGATGCGCACCGTGGGCGCCAGCCTGCTCGCCTCGGCCGGCATCATCGGCATCGTCGCGGGCATCGCCGCCCAGTCCGCGCTCGGCAACTTCTTCGCGGGACTGCAGATCGCCTTCAGCGACACCGTCCGGATCGGCGACACCGTCGTCCTGGAGGGGCAGCAGGGCACCGTCGAGGAGATCACCCTCTCCTACCTGGTGCTCCGGCTGTGGGACCACCGCCGCCTGGTCGTCCCGGTCTCCTACTTCGTCTCGAAGCCGTTCGAGAACTGGACCCGCCGCGACCCGGGTCTGCTCGCCTGGGTGCTGCTCCACGTCGACCACCGCACGCCGGTCGAGGCGCTGCGCACCGAGCTCAAACACCACCTGGACAGCACCGACCTGTGGGACGGCCAGGAGTGGTCCCTGACCGTCACCGACAGCACGCCGTCCACCATCGTGGTCCGCGCCATGATGACCGCCCGCAGCCCGGACGACGCCGCGGCCCTCAAACTGGCCGTCCGGGAGTACCTGCTGGCCCACCTGAGGGACCGTCACCCGGAGGCGCTGCCCCGGGTGCGGACCGAGTAGGGCGCCTACAGCACCCGGGTCATGGTCCGGTGCGCGATGCCCGCGTCCTGGTAGACCGGGCCCTCGGCCGCGTAGCCGAGCCGCTCGTAGAAGCCCGGCGCCGCGACCTGGGCGTGCAGCTCCAGCGTGACGGCACCGCGTTCCCGGCCCTGCTCCTCGACCGCGCGCACCAGCCGCGCCCCGAGCCCGGTGCCGCGGGCGGACCGCACCACGGCGAGCCGGACGAGCAGCACCCGGTCGGCGACGCCGCCGGTGACCTCCAGCGCCTGCGCGCGCGAGATCAGCCGGGCGGTGCCGAGCGCCGCGCCGTCCGCCCCGGTCGCCAGCAGGTGCAGCGAGGTCGCGTCGTACGCGTCGTACTCCAGCTCCTCGGGGACGTTCTGCTCCTCGACGAACACCTCGCGCCGCACGGCGCGCACCAGCGCCAGTTCGTCCTCGGTGCCCGCGACCCGGATCTCGACGGTCATGTCAGCTCTCCGCCGCGATCACGTCGAGCGCGTTCTGCAGGTCCTCGGGGTAGCTGCTGGTGAACTCCACCCAGCGGCCGTCCTCGGGGTGCTCGAAGCCCAGCGACACGGCGTGCAGCCACTGCCGGGTCAGGCCGAGCCGCTTGGCCAGCGTCGGGTCGGCGCCGTAGGTGAGGTCGCCCACGCACGGGTGCCGCAGCGCGGACATGTGCACCCGGATCTGGTGGGTGCGGCCGGTCTCCAGCTTGATGTCGAGCAGCGAGGCGGCGCGGTAGGCCTCGATCAGGTCGTAGTGGGTGACCGACGGCTTGCCGTCGCGGGTGACCGCCCACTTCCAGTCGCTGCTGGGGTGTCGGCCGATCGGCGCGTCGACGGTGCCGGACAGCGGGTCGGGGTGGCCCTGGACGAGCGCGTTGTAGCGCTTCTCGGTGACCCGGTCGTGGAACTGGCGCTTCAGGTCGGTGTAGGCGCGCTCGGACTTGGCGACCACCATGATCCCGGAGGTGCCGACGTCGAGGCGGTGCACCACGCCCTGGCGCTCGGCGGCGCCCGAGGTGGAGATCCGGTAGCCGGCCGCGGCCAGACCGCCGATCACGGTGGTGCCGGTCCAGCCGGGGCTGGGGTGGGCGGCGACGCCGACCGGCTTGTCGATGACCACGATGTGCTCGTCGTCGTGGATGATCCGCATGCCCTCGACGGCCTCGGCGACGATCTGCACCGGCGCGGCGGGCGCCGGGATCTCCACCTCCAGCCAGGACCCGGCGGTGACCCGGTCCGACTTCCCGGCCACCGCGCCGTCCAGGGTCACCTTGCCGTCGGCGGCCAGCTCGGCGGCCTTGGTGCGGGAGAACCCGAACATCCGGGCCAGGGCGGCGTCCAGCCGCTCGCCCTCCAGGCCGTCGGGAACGGGGAGGCTACGGGTCTGCGCTGCGATACTCACCCACCCGAGTATGCCCGACCCGCACCTGCCCCCCTGGCCGCAGCCCGGTCCGCCGGGCCTCCTAGCATCGGCTCGCACCACCGTACGACGGCTCCGTCAACGGGGACGGGCCGGACCCGAGGGGGGAACGTCCATGAAAGCCCGCACGATCGGCACCGCCGCCGCGGCCGCGGTGGCCGCGCTCGCGGCCCGCGACCTCGTGCAGAAGCGGCACGCGCTGCTCCGGAACTTCCCGGTCGTCGGACACGCCCGGTACCTGCTGGAGCGGATCGGCCCGGAGCTGCGGCAGTACATCGTGACCTCCAACGAGGAGGAGCGGCCGTTCAGCCGCGACCAGCGCACCTGGATCTACGCGTCGGCGAAGGAGGAGAACAACTACTTCGGCTTCGGCACCGAGGTCGACGTCGCGCACGCCCAGGGCCGCGCCTACCTGAAGCAGCGCACCTTCGCCGGGGCGCTGCCCGACGCGCACGACCCGCAGGCGGCACTGCCCTCGGCCAAGGTGCTGGGCGGGCCGCGCGGCCGCGCCAGGGCGTTCCGGCCGGGCAGCGTGGTGAACATCTCCGCGATGAGCTTCGGCTCGCTCTCCGGCGCGGCGATCACCGCGCTCAACGAGGGCGCGGCACTGGCCGGCGCGATGCACAACACCGGCGAGGGCGGCCTCTCCCCGTACCACCGGCGCGGCGGCGACCTGGTCCTGCAGCTGGGCACCTCGTACTTCGGCTGCCGCAACGAGGACGGCAGCTTCAACCTCGACAAGCTCAAGGACGTGGTCGCCGGCGCCCCGGTCCGGGCGATCGAGATCAAGCTCTCCCAGGGCGCCAAGCCGGGCCTCGGAAGCATGCTGCCCGGCGCGAAGGTGACCCCGGAGATCGCCGCGATCCGCGGCATCCCGGCCGGAAAGGACTGCGCCTCGCCCTCGCGGCACAGCGCGTTCGGCGACGTCGACTCGATGCTGGACTTCGTCGAGCTGCTCGCCGCCGAGACCGGCCTGCCCGTCGGGATCAAGAGCGCGGTGGGCGAGCTGGACTTCTGGCAGGAGCTCGCGGGCCTGATGGCGCGCGGCGACCGCGGCGTCGACTTCGTGACCGTCGACGGCGGCGAGGGCGGCACCGGCGCGGCGCCGCGGATCTTCGCCGACTCGGTGTCCCTGCCGTTCCGGATGGGCTTCTCCCGGGTCTACGGCACCTTCGCCGAACTCGGGCTCACCGACGAGCTGACCTTCATCGGCTCCGGCAAGCTCGGTCTGCCGGAGAACGCCGCGGTGGCCTTCGCCCTCGGCGTCGACATGATCAACGTGGCGCGCGAGGCGATGCTGTCGATCGGCTGCATCCAGGCCCAGAAGTGCCACACCGACAAGTGCCCGACCGGCATCGCCACCCAGAACCCGTGGCTGGCCCGCGGCCTCGACCCGGAGTCGAAGGCCACCCGCGCCGCCGTCTACCTGCGCACCCTGCGCAAGGAGCTGACGAAGGTCTCCTCCGCCCTCGGCGTCGCCCACCCGGCCCTGATCACGGCCGAGGACGTCGAGGTCATGAACGGCGACTACGAGGCCCGCACGCTGGCCGGCGTCTACGGCTACAAGGAGGGCTGGGGCACCCTCGGCCCCGAGCTCGCCGCGGAGATCACGGCCCTGGTGACCGGCCGCCCGGTCGGCTGAGCCGCACCCGGACCCGAAACGGCTCCGCCCCGCCCACCGACGAGACGTCGGTGGGCGGGGCGGAGCCGTTTCGGGTTCTCAGGCCTGGTGCCCGTCCCCGTCGTCGCCGGGCTCCTCCGCCTTGGCGGCCGGTGCGCCGTGGACGGTGCCGTCCGGGTTGGAGCCGCGGAAGGAGAGCAGCACCACCAGGATGCCGCCGCAGACGATCGCCGAGTCGGCGAGGTTGAAGACGGCGAAGTGCTGGACCGAGATGAAGTCCACCACGTGGCCGCGGAAGACGCCGGGGGTGCGGAACAGCCGGTCGGTGAGGTTGCCGAGCGCGCCGCCGAGCAGCAGGCCGAGCGCGATCGCCCAGGGCAGGCTGTAGAGCTTGCGGGCGATCCGCCAGATCACCACGATGACGCCGGCCGCGATGGCGGTGAACAGCACGGTCATCGCCTGCCCCATGCCGAACGCGGCGCCGGGGTTGCGGATCACCTGGAAGGTCATCCAGTCGCCGATGACCCGGATCGGCGAGTGGCCCTCCAGCTTGGCGACCACCAGCAGCTTGGAGCCGAGGTCGATCAGGTACGCGATGAGCGCGACCACCAGCAGCAGGCTGATCCGGCGCCGGCGGACGACCGCGCGCGCCCCGTCGGCGGCGGTGGCGCCGCCCGCCGGGAGGTCCTCGGCGGGGTTCACCGACTCACCGCCCTCGGGCTGCCGGGCGGTGGGGACGGCGTCGTCCTGGGTCTGGGGGGAACCTGGAGTGCTGATGATCCGCTCCGCTGCCGTGTGGAAAGCCGGTCGACGTTACGGGGACGAGGGTACGGCACCGCCCGCCCCCGTGGCCGCCGCGCGCGGTGAATCCCGGTCACCGGAGCGTCACCGGACCCGGGTCAGCGGCGCTCCTGCTTCGCCTTGCAGCTGACGCAGAGCGTGGCCCGCGGGAAGGCCTGCAGGCGGGCCTTGCCGACCGGCTGGCCGCAGGACTCGCACAGGCCGAAGCCGGCGCCCTCCAGCCGGGCCAGCGCGCGCTCGGTCTGGGCGAGGCTGTCGCGGGCGTTGCTGGCGAGCGCGAGCTCGCTCTCCCGGTTGATGTTCTTGGTGCCGGCGTCGACCTGGTCGTCGCCCGCGCCGTCGTTGGAGTCGCGCATCAGGCCCGCGACGGCGGCCTCGGAGGCCTCGATCTCGGCGCGCAGCCGGAGCAGGTCGGAGGCGAGCTCGTCGTGCAGCTCGGCGACCTCGGCGGCGGTCCAGGACTCCTCGCCCGGGCGGACCGGCAGCTCCGCCGGGTCGACCGACTCGGCGCCGCGGGCGCCACTGCCCGCGGGCACGTGGCCGCGGCTCGTCGCCGCGGTGTGTCCGGTGGTCGTGCCGGTCTTTCGCCGTGCAGTGCTCACGGTCCCCTCCCCTGGGTCGCCTGCCACGGCCTTGCGCGACCTCTTGGTCACGGTTCCTGTCGCCTTCTCAGCCATGGCTTTCGACCTCATTCACGAATGATCAGAAGCGTCGGTTCCCGACGATCTTGCCGGTCCGGGAACGATAAACCTCATCGAATCAGCCCACAACGGGACATACCGAAGCGTTTCGCCGATCCCACCCGCGCAGCCGCCGGTCGCGGAAACGCTGCCCAAGTTGTGCCCAGATCGTCATCGGCTAACCACCCGGGCCACCGGCTCGCGGGTGCGCGAATCGGCTTGCCGGGGCCGATACACTGTGCATTGCAAGGCGCAGATGGGACGAGTACCGACGTACGCAGCCATGAGCGACCCGGGGACGGTGCGAGCCCGGGGGTGTGCGCGGCGGGAAGATCACCCCGGAGCCGCCGGAAGAACGGCCCTGGTCAGGGCCTACTAGACCCGGCAGCAAAACCCAAAGAGAGGGCCACGGCAACGCGCGCGGCCAAGGAGGGTGGTACCGCGGGACGGCCAGCCGTCTCGTCCCTCCGTCGGAGCCAGTCCACGCATCCGCCGGAGGTTGACGCCCGCCATGTCGCCCACCTACAACGCCGTCCCCGCGCAGGTCGACCTGCCGGTGCTCGAACACCAGATCCTGAGCTTCTGGCAGGACCAGAAGGTCTTCCAGCGCAGCCTGGAGCAGTCCGAGGGCCGCCCCGAGTGGGTGTTCTACGAGGGCCCGCCCACCGCCAACGGCATGCCCGGCGCGCACCACATCGAGGCCCGCGTCTTCAAGGACGTCTTCCCGCGCTACCGCACCATGAAGGGCTACCACGTGGCCCGCAAGGCCGGCTGGGACTGCCACGGCCTGCCGGTGGAGCTCGCGGTCGAGAAGGAGCTGGGCTTCTCCGGCAAGCCGGAGATCGAGAAGTACGGCATCGCCGAGTTCAACGCCAAGTGCCGCGAGTCGGTGACCCGGCACACCGACGCGTTCGCCGAACTGACCCGGCGGATGGGCTACTGGGTCGACCTCGACGAGGCGTACCGCACCATGGACCCGTCCTACATCGAGTCGGTCTGGTGGTCGCTCCAGCAGATCTTCGACAAGGGCCTGCTGGTCCAGGACCACCGGGTCGCCCCGTGGTGCCCGCGCTGCGGCACCGGCCTGTCCGACCACGAGCTGGCCCAGGGCTACGAGACCGTGGTCGACCCCTCGGTGTACGTGCGCTTCCCGCTCACCTCCGGCCCGCTGGCCGGCACCGCCGCCCTGCTGGTGTGGACCACCACCCCGTGGACCCTGGTCTCCAACACCGCCGCCGCCGTCCACCCCGAGGTGACCTACGTGGTCGCCACCGACGGCAACGAGCGCCTGGTGGTCGCCGAGCCGCTGGTCGCCAAGGCCCTCGGCGAGGGCTGGGAGACCACCGGCGAGTCCTTCACCGGCGCCGAGATGGAGCGCTGGCACTACCGGCGCCCCTTCGACCTGGTCGAGATCCCGGACGCCCACTACGTGCTGACCGCCGACTACGTCACCACCGAGGACGGCACCGGCATCGTCCACCAGTCGCCCGCCTTCGGCGCCGACGACCTCGCGACCTGCCGCCGCTACGACCTGCCGGTGGTCAACCCGGTGGAGACCGACGGCACCTTCGCCGCCGACGTCCCGCTGGTCGGCGGGGTGTTCTTCAAGAAGGCCGACGAGACCCTGGTCGCCGACCTGGCGGCCCGCGGCCTGCTGTTCCGTCACCTCCCGTACGAGCACAGCTACCCGCACTGCTGGCGCTGCCACACCGCGCTGCTCTACTACGCGCAGCCGTCCTGGTACATCCGGACCACCGCCGTCAAGGACGCGATGATCCGCGAGAACGAGGCGACCAACTGGTTCCCCGACACGGTCAAGCACGGCCGCTTCGGCGACTGGCTGAACAACAACATCGACTGGGCGCTCTCCCGCAACCGCTACTGGGGCACCCCGCTGCCGATCTGGCGCTGCGCGGACGACCACCTGACCTGCGTCGGCTCGCTCGCCCAGCTCTCCGAGCTGACCGGCACCGACCAGTCCGGCCTGGACCCGCACCGCCCGTACATCGACGAGGTCACCTTCCCCTGCCCGCAGTGCTCCACCACCGCGGTCCGGGTGCCCGAGGTGATCGACGCCTGGTACGACTCGGGCTCGATGCCGTTCGCGCAGTACGGCTACCCGTACCGCAACAAGGAGCTGTTCGAGCAGCGCTACCCGGCGCAGTTCATCTCCGAGGCGATCGACCAGACCCGCGGCTGGTTCTACACGCTGATGGCCGTCGGCACCCTGGTGTTCGACAAGAACTCCTACGAGAACGTCGTCTGCCTCGGCCACATCCTGGCCGAGGACGGCCGCAAGATGTCCAAGCACCTGGGCAACATCCTGCAGCCGATCCCGCTGATGGACCAGCACGGCGCCGACGCGGTGCGCTGGTTCATGGCCGCGGGCGGCTCCCCCTGGTCGGCCCGCCGGGTCGGCCACGGGACCATCCAGGAGGTGGTCCGCAAGACCCTCCTCACCTACTGGAACACCGTCGCCTTCCAGGCCCTGTACGCCCGCACCGCCGGCTGGGCCCCCTCCGCGGCCGACCCGGCCCCGGCAGAGCGCCCGCAGCTCGACCGCTGGGTGCTGTCCGAACTGCACACCCTGGTCCGGGAGGTGGACGCCGCCTACGAGGCGTACGACACCCAGCGGGCCGGCAAGCTGCTCTCCGGCTTCGTCGACGACCTGTCCAACTGGTACGTCCGCCGCGGCCGCCGCCGCTTCTGGCAGGGCGACGCCGCCGCGCTCGCCACCCTGCACGAGGCGCTGGAGACCGTCACCCGGCTGATGGCCCCGCTCACCCCGTTCATCACCGAGCGGGTCTGGCAGGACCTGGTCGTCCCGGTCGCCCCGGACGCGCCGGTCTCGGTCCACCTCAGCAGCTGGCCGGTCGCCGACGAGTCGCTGATCGACACCGAGCTGTCCAAGCACATGGCGCTGGTCCGACGCCTGGTCGAGCTCGGCCGGGCCACCCGCGCCGAGTCCGGGGTGAAGACCCGTCAGCCGCTGTCCCGCGCGCTGATCGCCGCCCAGGGCTGGGAGGAGCTCCCGGCCGACCTGCGCGCCCAGATCGCCGAGGAGCTCAACGTCTCGGTCCTGGAGTCGCTCGCCGAGGTCGGCGGTTCGCTGGTCGACACCTCCGCCAAGGCCAACTTCCGGGCCCTCGGCAAGCGCTTCGGCAAGGGCGTCCAGGACGTCGCCAAGGCCGTCGCCGCCGCCGACGCGGCGCGGCTCGCCGCGGAGCTGCGCGCCTCCGGCGGGACCGCGGTCGAACTCGACGGCGAGACGATCACCCTCTCCCCCGACGAGGTGATCATCACCGAGACCCCGCGCGAGGGTTGGGCCGTCGCCAACGAGTCCGGCGCCACCGTCGCCCTCGACCTGGCGATCACCCCCGAGCTCAAGCGGCTCGGCATCGTCCGCGACGCGATCCGCCAGATCCAGGAGGCCCGGAAGAACTCCGGCCTCGACGTCGCCGACCGCATCCACCTCCAACTCGCCACCACCGACGAGGAAACCCGCGAGGCCCTCACCGAGCACCAGTCCCTGGTCGCCACCGAGGTCCTCGCCGAATCCCTTACCCTCACCATCACCGACCCCGACGCCCCCCGCTTCACCGACGAGAACCTGGCCCTGGACTTCACCCTCCGCAAGGCCTGACCGGCCAGGCAAGGGCCAACGCTGCGTGCCGAATCCCCGCGCCCCGTCAGGGGCGCGGGGGGTACCTCCCGGCCCCCCTTGGGGCTGGGGGCGGAACTGCGCGAGCAACCGACCGCAGACAGCAAAGATCCGCCCGGCGAGGGGAGTTCCCCTCCTCGGGCGGATCTTTCGCGTGTGCCGAACGGCTAGTTGTCGCCGTCCTCGTCGATCAGGAACCCTCGCATCGGCGCGGGAGCCTGCTGCATCGGCTGCGGGGGCTGCGGGCGCACCGCGGCCATCGGCTGGGTCATGCCCGCCGGGGCCATCGCGCCGTTGCCCGCCGAGGGCCCGCCGAAGGACGGGGCGCCGGACGAGGTGCCGAACGACGAGCCGCCGAAGGACTGGTTGCCGCCGAAGGACGGGCTGGAGCCGAAGGACGGCGCCGAGCTCATCGCACCGGCACCCGCGGGGGCCATCGACGAGGCCGCCGGGGGCAGCGACGCGGTGGCGGGGATCCGCGGCGGAGCGAGCGAGTCGTCCGCCTGGGACTCCAACTGGCGCAGCTGGGTCTCCAGGTAGGACTTGAGCCGCGTCCGGTACTCGCGCTCGAAGGCGCGCAGGTCCTCGACCTTGCGCTCCAGCGTGGCGCGGGCGGACTCCAGCGAGCCCATCGCGACGCGGTGCTTCTCCTGGGCGTCCCGCTCCAGGGCGTCGGCCTTGGCGCGGGCGTCCCGCTCCAGGCCCTCGGCGCGGCTGCGGGCCTCGCCGACGATCTTGTTGGCCTCGGAACGGGCCTCGGAGATCGCCTGGTCGGCGGTCTGCTGGGCGAGCGCGAGGACACGCGCGGCGCTGTCGCCACCGGGGGCCTGCTGCTGCATCGGGGCGCCCATCGGACCGCCCATCGGGCCGCCCATGGGAGCGAGCTGCTGCCCGCCCATGGTCTGACCCATCTGCTGCTGCATCGGGTTGCCCATCGGCTGCAGCATCTGGCCGCCCATCGGCTGGACCAGCTGCTGCTGGCCGCCCATGGTCTGACCCATCTGCTGCTGCATCGGGTTGCCCATCGGACCGCCCATCGGGCCGCCCTGGCCGGCGGGCAGCTGCGGCGCGCCGGACGGCAGGCCGAGGGGCTGGTTGCCCATGCCCTGCTGGTTGCCCATGCCCTGCTGGGGGCCGCCGAGTTGCTGCGGGCCGCCGAGCTGCTGCGGACCGGGGCCCTGCTGCTGGCCGGGCACCGGCGGGCCGGATATGGCGGCGGGCACCGGGGCGCCGGGACGGCCGGCGTCCTGCGGAGCCTGCTGCTCCTTGCGCATGTTGGCCTGGTTCTGCGCCGCGGCACGGGTGGCCGCGGCGAGCTTGGCGCGCAGGTCCTCGTTCTCGCGCAGCAGGCGAGTCAGCTCGGCTTCGACCTCGTCGAGGAAGGCATCGACCTCGTCCTCGTCATAGCCTTCGCGCAGCCGGACGGTCGTGAACTGCTTGTTCCGAACGTCCTCGGGGGTCAATGGCATCTCTTCACCTCAACGTGATCGTCGGCACACCGGCATCCTGTCGCATCGTCAGAACGACAGGCGCTGCACGAGCGAGATCAGGACATACACAATGATCATCAGTACGAAGAAGGACAGGTCGAGCGCCACGCCCCCGAGACGCAACGGCGGGATGAAACGCCGAAGAAGCTTGAGTGGCGGATCCGTGACAGTGTACGTGGCCTCCAGCACCACGACCATGGCCTTTCCAGGACGCCACGAGCGGGCGAACTGGAAGACCCAGTCCATCACCAACCTGAAGAGCAGGATCAGCAGGAACACGGTCAGCACCCAGTAGAGCACCGAACCGAAGATCCCCATCGCGTTTTCCCTCTCCCAGGCCGACGGTCCGTCAGTGACGCACTGTCAATTGATCCACACAGAAAGTCGTGGCCGGGTCAGCTCTGGTTGAAGAACCCACCCTCGGCGATCCGAGCCTTGTCCTCCGCCGTGACATCGACGTTAGCAGGCGACAGCAGGAACACCTTCTGTGTCACGCGCTCGATACTGCCGTGCAGACCGAAGACCAGTCCAGCCGCGAAGTCTACGAGCCGCTTCGCGTCCGTGTCGTCCATCTCGGTCAAATTCATGATCACAGGAGTGCCGCCACGGAACTGTTCCCCGATGGTACGGGCCTCGTTGTAGGTCCTCGGGTGCAGCGTGGTGATGCGGTAGGGCTCTCGTTCGTTCACTACCTTGGGCATGATCACCGGGGCGCTCTTCTCCAGGTTGCGGTGGCGGTCGGGTGTGATGGAGGACACGGGCGCCATCCGCGGCGGGTCCTGCCGGATCGGCACCGCGGCGGGCACCGGCTGGGGCGCGATCTGCGCCACCGGCGCCGCCTGGGCGGCGGGCGCCGGCTGGGGCGCGGCCCGGAGGTCCTCGGTCCGTCCGGTGCGGATCGGCTCGGGGTCCGTGTCGTAGTCGTCGTCGGGGTCGTACCCCTGGCCGTCGTAGGTCTCGTCCTCGACGAGGCCGAGATAGACCGCCATCTTGCGCATCGCGCCGGCCATGCCTCTGTCTCCTCCGCTCATGCGCCCACCGTGTCGCCCTGCGGAGCCCGTGATCCTCTTACGGCCGGTCAGGCCGACGGTCCGTCAGACCGCGGAGGTGTGCGCTCGGATGCGATCCACGGTTTACCTGCAGACTGATCATCTGCTAGGTTCTGTCCTATTTTGTCCTGCAGTCTGATCTACTTACTCGGTGACGTTACCCGAGGGGTGACCGCACTCCGAGCACCGCCGTTCCGACGCGTACATGTGTCGCTCCTGCGGCGATCGCCTGCTCCAAGTCCCCACTCATCCCTGCCGAAACCATCGTGGCAGTCGGATGGGCCGCGCGTACGGCGCTTGCGATTTCCGCGAGGCGTGCGAAGGCGCGCGCGGGGTCGTCCGCGAGCGGGCCCACCAGCGGTGCGACCGTCATCACACCGTCCAGGCGCAGCCCGGGCGTGTCGGCGATCCGGTCGGCCAGGGCGGCCACGTCGGCGGGGGCGACGCCCGCGCGGTGCTCGCCCTCCCCCGACTCCTTGTCGAGGGCGACCTGCACCAGGCAGCCGAGCGGCGGGCGTTCGGCGGCGCGGACGGCGGCGGCCAGCGAGTCGACCAGCCGGTCGCGGTCCACCGAGTGCACGACGTCCGAGTAGCGGACCACCGAGCGGGCCTTGTTGGTCTGCAGCTGACCGACGAAGTGCCAGCTGAGCGGGAGTTCGACGCAGCGCTCGGCCTTGGGGGCGGCGTCCTGGTCGCGGTTCTCCGCCACGTCGGTGACGCCGAGTCCGGCCAGCAGGGCGGTGTCCTCGGCGGGGTAGGTCTTGGTCACCACGATCAGGGTGACCTCCTCGCGGGGGCGGCCCGCCGCGGCGCAGGCGTCGGCGATCCGGCGCTCGACCACGTCGAGGCTGGCGCCCAGCTGCTCGTAGCGGGCGCGCTGAGCCTCCGTCAGGGCAGCCGGGAAGTCGGAGCGGCCCGGGAACGGACCGAAGATGTCGTTCGTCATGAGTGTGAGGGCCCCAGCCAGACGTAGCTCGCGAGTCGTCCGGTCCGCTGCTCGCGGCGGTAGGAGTAGTGGTCGGCGGACTCGAGGGTGCAGACGGTCGATCGCACCACATCCTGCACGCCCGCCGCGGCGAGCTGCGCGGCGACCCCCGCCGGGACGTCCAGCGCGGGGGTGCCCCACGAGGTCTCGGCCCAGGCGGCCGGGACGAGTTCGGCGACCTCGGCGCGCATCGCGGCGGGCACCTCGTAGCAGCGGCCGCAGACCGCGGGGCCGGTGGCGGCGGTGATCCGCTCGGGCCGGGCGCCGAGTTCCACCATCGCGGTGACCACCGCGGGGACCACCCCGGCGGCGAGGCCGGGCCGGCCGGCGTGCGCGGCGCCGGCGATGCCGGCCACCGGGTCGGCCAGCAGCACCGGGGTGCAGTCGGCGGTCAGCACGGCGAGCGCCAGCGGGCGGTCGGTGACCACCGCGTCCACGGTGGGGGCCTGGCCGTCCGGCTGGCGCTCCGTCACCACGGCGACCTCGGCGCCGTGCACCTGGTTCATCCACACCACGTCGGCCGGGTCGAGGCCCAGCTCGCGGGCGGTGAGGAAACGGTTCTGCATGACGGCTTCGGGTGAGTCCCCGACCGCGCCGCCGAGGTTGAGCTCCCCGTACGGCGCGGTGCTCACCCCGCCCCACCGGGTGGTGAAGGCGAAGTGAGCACCGTTGCGCAGCGAGCTGTCGATCACTTCAAGAAGTCCGGCACGTCGAGCTCCTCCGCGGGGCTCTCGACGTACGGCTGACGGACCGGCTGGACCTGCGGCGGCACCGGCGAGGCGGTGGCGGTCACCGGGGACTCGCTCGGCCGGGACGGCTCGTCGGAGCGGGTGACCGAGCCGATGGTGCCGTACGACGGGCGGCCGAGCGGACGCTCCGGGGTGGCCGGCGGGTTGGTCGAGGCCGACTTCACCACCGGCTCGCGGACGATCGCCGGCGGCTGGCCGCCGTCGAAGCCGGCCGCGATCACGGTGACCCGGACCTCGTCGCCGAGCGCGTCGTCGATGACCGCGCCGAAGATGATGTTGGCTTCGGGGTGGGCCGCCTCGGAGACCAGCTGGGCCGCCTCGTTGATCTCGAACAGGCCGAGGTCCGAGCCGCCGGAGATGGAGAGCAGCACGCCGCGGGCGCCGTCGATCGAGGCCTCCAGCAGCGGCGAGGAGATCGCCATCACGGCGGCCGCCTTGGCCCGGTCCTCGCCGCGCGCGGAGCCGATGCCCATGAGCGCGGAACCGGCGTCCGACATCACCGACTTGACGTCGGCGAAGTCCAGGTTGATCAGGCCGGGGGTGGTGATCAGGTCGGTGATGCCCTGCACACCGGAGAGCAGCACCTGGTCGGCGGAGCGGAAGGCGTCCAGCACCGAGACCTGGCGGTCGGAGATCGACAGCAGTCGGTCGTTCGGGATGACGATCAGGGTGTCGACCTGCTCGCGCAGGGAGGCGATGCCGTCCTCGGCCTGGTTGGCCCGGCGGCGGCCCTCGAAGGTGAACGGACGGGTGACCACGCCGATGGTCAGGGCGCCGAGCGAACGGGCGATGTTGGCCACCACGGGCGCGCCGCCGGTGCCGGTGCCACCGCCCTCGCCGGCGGTCACGAAGACCATGTCGGCCCCCTTGAGGACCTCCTCGATCTCCTCGCGGTGGTCCTCGGCGGCCTTCCGGCCGACCTCGGGGTTGGCGCCGGCGCCGAGGCCGCGGGTCAGTTCACGGCCGACGTCGAGCTTCACGTCGGCGTCGCTCATCAGCAGCGCCTGGGCGTCGGTGTTGATCGCGATGAACTCGACGCCCTTGAGCCCGACCTCGATCATCCGGTTGATGGCGTTGACGCCGCCTCCGCCGATGCCGACGACCTTGATGACCGCGAGGTAATTCTGGGGTGCTGCCACGTCGGGGCCTCTCGCCTCGAATTTCCGGGTCGGCTCCCCTGGATGCGAAGGCCGACGGATGTCGATGGGTGGGAAGCGCGTGCGACTCCAACCCGAACCCTAAACTTGAGGTTGAGGGTTATAACTGTGCCGATGTCACTTCGGTGTCGAGCACAGCCTCATGACACAGGACAGTAGGTCGCAACCAGCGCGTGATTCAACGAACACGCCGAGCTTCCCTTTTTCTTTTGAGCCTATGTGATCATCGACCCTCCGGTGAAACCGGGGTGACCACCAAGGGTCGGACCGGAGCCGCGACTCCGTCAATACCGCCCCCCGGCTTAGAACTTACCGGTTGACTTCCTCCCCGCGCCAAAGGACGGGGATTCCGGCCGCGCGTTCCGCGCGGGGTCAGCCCCGCGCGTGGAACCGTAGCCGACGGTTGGCGCTTCACGGACCGGCCGATGCCGAGGTCTCCACGCCCTGACACCGCATGCCCTGCGGCGTTGAGGATGTTCTTCGCCGCGTTCACATCGGCATGGTCCCGGTGCCCGCAGGCCGTGCACACGAAGACCGCTTGGCTCTCACGGTTCTTCGGGTCCACGTGCCCGCAGTCCGAGCAGGTCTGCGACGTGTACGCGGGATCGACCAGCACCACTTCCGACCGTACCGGCCGCGCTCGCGGTCATGTCCCTGATCCGGAGGTTCTCGAGGACCACGACGGCGTTGCGGGTCGCCAGTTCGGCAGCGGTGCGAGCGCAGAAGTCGGCGCGGCGGTCGTGGACCCGGCCGGTGATGGCGTTGACCTTCGCCCGTACCGCCCGGCGGCGGTTGCTGCCGCGCTCGCAGCGCGCGAGCTGCTGCTGCAATCGGCGCAGCCTGGTCGCCTCGCCCGGCGTGACGTACGCGCGATCGTGGAAGACGCCGCCGCTGGTGGTCGCGGCGACCTTCGCACCCCGGTCCACCCCGACCGACGTGAAGGGCATCGCATGCTCCTCGGGCGTGACCCTTCCGTCGTCGACCAGGAAGGAGACGTACCAGTGACCCCCCTGGCGGCTGACCGTCGCCGAGCGAACCTCGCCACCGAGCGGGCGTGACCAGCGGAACCGGACCCACCCGAGCTTCGGCAGCTTCGCCCGGCCCCACTTCCGTCCCAGCCGTTCGACCACGATGAGGTTCCCGGCGGGAAATCGGAAGGACGGCGACCAGCGGGCCGAGGAACGCCACCTGACCTTGAACGTGCCGCGCTCCCGGCACGCCCGGTCCAGGTCCCGGAGGGTCTGCTGCAGCACGTGCGACGGGGCGTCCTTCAGCCACGGGAACTCTCGCTTGGCATCTGCCGGCTCGGCGGCCTGCGGCACGTAGTTCATCCACCCGCCGCGCCGCCGGTACTCCCGGCGCCGCTCCAGCGCGGTGTTCCACACCGCTCGGCAGATGGCGCCGAAGGTCTCGCACAACCCGGCTTGCACCGCATCGAGTTCAAGCCGATACCGGCGGCCGCACAGCATGGGAACACCCTCTCCGATCGCTGGTGGTCACCGTAGTACGGGCCACCGACGCCGAAGTGGATCAACCCGACACGGCCGGGGCATCCGGCGCACTCACGTCGTAATTGGCGGCTTTCTGCCCGAGCAGCGCGGTCAGCACCCGCGCCTTCCGGTCCGTCAGCTCGGCGCTGCCCCAGCGGATCGTGGCGCCGGAGGCGAGTTGGAGGCGGATGTCGTCGTAGGAGTAGACCGTGAGCGAACCGGCCTGCTTGGCCACCTCGGCGGGGAGGCCGGCGGCGACGGTGATCGCCGCGCGGATCAGTGTCGACTTGTCGATCACGCCCAGCGCGTCGGTCGCCGGGCGGCCCAACTGGAGGGCCACCACCGGGACTCCGGGCGGGGGCTGTGGTTCGTTGGCGAACTCCACGCCCTGTGCGTCGACCTGGGTGAAGCGGCCGTCGTCGCCGCGGATCGCCGCCACCGGCCGGCGCTCCACCACCTTGATCCGCAGGGTGTGCGGCCAGCCGCGCCACACCTCGGCCCGGGCCACCCGCGGGACCTTCGCCACCTCGGCCCGGGCGGCGTCGAGGTCCACCCGGGCCAGCGGCCCGGCGGC
Organism: Kitasatospora sp. NPDC002522; assembly: GCF_053595195.1. Lineage (NCBI taxonomy): Bacteria > Bacillati > Actinomycetota > Actinomycetes > Kitasatosporales > Streptomycetaceae > Kitasatospora > Kitasatospora sp. NPDC002522. The sequence continues at coordinate 256,066 of NZ_JBSFXE010000002.1, read as the reverse complement.
GGTGCCGCCGAGCGCGTCGCGGACCTGGTCCTGGCTCAACTGCCCGCTGTCCAGGCCCTGGACGGCCACCCGGCGGACGTCCAGCGCGGAGGAGAAGAACACCGTCCAGCCGAGCGCGCCGACCACCAGCGCGCCCAGCGCGACCAGGACCAGCACCCCGCGCCGGGAGAGCCGGAGCCGGGGAGCCCGCGGCTCCCCGAACTCGTCCTCCTCGTCGAGCGGGTCCGGCTCAGCCACGGCGGCGGCCGCCGCGGGCTGCCTCGACCGCCTCGTACACCATCTGCACCAGCAGCTCGTCCGCGTCCCGGCGGCCGAACTCGGCGGCGGAGCGCGACATCTCCCACAGCCGCGCCGGGTCGGTGAGCACCGGCAGCACGTTCTTCAGCACCCAGTCCGGGGTCAGCTCGGCGTCGTCCACCAGCAGGCCGCCGCCCGCCTTGACCATCGGCTGGGCGTTCAGCCGCTGCTCGCCGTTGCCGATCGGCAGCGGCACGAACGCGGCCGGCAGGCCCACCGCGGCCAGCTCCGCCACCGTCATCGCGCCGGCCCGGCACAGCATCATGTCGGCCGCCGCGTACGCCAGGTCCATCCGGTCCAGGTACGGCAGCGCCCGGTACGGCGGCATGCCCGGGATGTCGTCGATCGCCGGCAGCTCGTTCTTCGGGCCGACCGCGTGCAGGATCTGCACCCCGTACTGCTGCAGCCGCGGCGCGATCGCCTGCACCGTCTCGTTCAGGCGGCGGGCGCCCTGCGAGCCGCCGGAGACCAGCAGGGTGGGCAGCCGCTGGTCCAGCCCGAAGTAGTGCCGCGCCTCCGGGCGCACCGCGCCGCGGTCCAGGGTGGCGATGGTGCGGCGCAGCGGGATGCCGATGTAGCGGGAGTCGCGCAGCTTGGAGTCCGGGGTGGAGACCGCCACGAAGTCGCTGTACCGGGCGCCGATCTTGTTCGCCAGGCCGGGGCGGGCGTTCGCCTCGTGCACCACGATCGGCACCCCGACCCGCTTGGCCGCCAGGTACGCGGGCATCGCCACGTAGCCGCCGAAGCCGACCACCACGTCGGCCTTGGTCCGCTCGATCACGTCCTGCGCGGCGCGCACCGTGCCGCGCAGTCGGCCCGGGACGGTGATCAGTTCGGGGGTGGGCTTGCGGGGCAGCGGCACCGCGGGGATCAGCGCCAGGTCGTAGCCGCGCTCCGGGACCAGCCGGGTCTCCAGGCCGCGCTCGGTGCCGAGGGCGGTGATCCCGACCGACGGGTCGTGCCTGCGCAGCGCGTCCGCGAGCGCCATGGCCGGCTCGATGTGACCGGCGGTACCGCCGCCGGCGAGTACGACATGCACGAGATTCACCGCTCCCTGCGCGGCGGCCGGGCGGCCTTGCGCACTGTGGTTTTACGTCCTGGCAGCACCCGGGCCAGGACGGGCCTGAGCCGGGAGTTCGAGGTCCGGGCGGCCAACGCCGCCTTGGCGGCCGGCGTGCTGCGCGCGAAGCACAGCAGCAGCCCGACCGCGCACATGGCCGACAGCATCGCCGACCCGCCGTACGAGAACAACGGCAGCGGGACGCCCGCGATGGGCAGGAGTCCCAGCGCCGACCCCAGGTTGACCACGGCCTGCGCCATGATCCACGTGGTGGCCGCGCCCGCCGCGTACCGCACGAACGGGTCCTTGGTGCCGAGGGCCACTCGGATACCCGCGTAGCCTAGTGCCGCGAAGAGACCGAGCACCGACAGCGTCCCCACCAGACCGAGCTCCTCGCCGGTCGCCGCGAAGATGAAGTCGGTGTGCGCCTCCGGAAGTTGTCCCCACTTCTCGACGCCCGCGCCGAGGCCCGAGCCGAACGGCCCGCCGGCGGCCAGCGCGTACAGGCCGTGCAGCGCCTGGAAGCAGTCCAGATTGGGGTCGGGCTTGGTGACGCCGACGCAGGCAAGCCGGCCCAGCCGGTGCGGGACGGTGATGATCAGCGCGGTGCAGGCGACCACCGCGATGCCCAGCGTCGCCGCGAACAGCCGCAGCGGGGCGCCGACCATCCACAGCAGGCCGAACAGCATGGCGATCAGCACCATGGTGGTGCCCATGTCGCCGCCGATCATGATCAGCATCATCAGCACCACGGTGCCCGGGACCAGCGGGATCAGCAGGTGCTTCCACTGGTCGAGCATGTGGGTGCGCTGCTTGCGGGCGAGCAGGTCGGCGGCCCACAGCAGCAGGGCCAGCTTGGCGAACTCGGACGGCTGGATCTGGAAGAAGCCCAGGCTGATCCAGTTCCGGTTGCCGTTGATCCGCACCCCGATGCCCGGGATGGTGACCAGCACCAGGGCCCCGACCACGCCGAACAGCAGCGGGTAGACGGCCGCCCGCAGCGCCTTCACCGGGGCGCGGGCCAGCAGGATCGCCAGCACCGCGCCGAGCAGCAGGGCGATCAGCTGCTTGCGGAAGAAGAAGGTGATCGGCAGGCCGAACTCGACCACCGCGTTCTGCGAGGCCGAGAAGACCATCACCAGGCCGAGCACCACCAGCAGCAGCGAGGACCCGAGGATCAGGTAATAGGGCGTCAGCGGACGGTCCCTCAGATCCGCGAGCCGCTCCCGGGTGGCCCGCAGCCGGGCCAGCGGGCCCGCCGACTTGAAGGTGGTCGTGGTCGCCGAGATCAGCCGCAACGGCTGCTTCTCGCTGGTGGGCACGACGTTCCTCCTTCGGGAAACCGCTGGGGCGCGTGCAACTGGCCCCCGTCGGCGCGATCTTACGGACGTGCGCCTTCCGCCCCGCGCAGTTCCCGCGCCCCTGACGGGGCTCTCCCTACAGCGCCTTGACCGCGGCGGCGAACATGTCCCCGCGCTCACCGTAGTTGGTGAACATGTCCATCGAGGCGCAGGCCGGGGCGAGCAGGACGGTGTCGCCGGGCTTCGCGGCGGCGGCCGCCGCGCGGACGATCTCGGTCATCGCCTCGGCGCCAGTCTGGCCCGGGGCGGGCTCGAACACCGGGACCTCCGGGGCGTGTCGCGCCAGCGCCTCGCGGATCAGCTCGCGGTCCTGCCCGATCAGCACCGCGGCGCGCAGCCGGGCGGCGGCGCCGAGCACGAGTTCGTCGAAGGTCGCGCCCTTGGCGAGGCCGCCGGCGATCCACACCACGGGCTGGTAGGCGGCCAGCGAGGCGGCGGCGGCGTGGGTGTTGGTGGCCTTGGAGTCGTCGATGTAGGTGACCGAGTCGACCTCGGCGACGTGTGCGATCCGGTGGGCGTCCGGTCGGAAGGCGCGCAGGCCGTCGCGGACCGCCTTGGCGTCGACGCCGTAGGCGCGCGCGAGGGCGGCGGCGGCCAGCGCGTTGGCGATGTTGTGCGGGGCCGGCGGGTGGACGTCGGAGACGGCGCCGATCTCGGCGGCGCTGCGGTCGCGGTCGGGGATGAAGGCCCGGTCGACCAGCAGGCCGTCGACCACGCCGAGGTTGGAGACCGCGGGGGCGTCCAGGCCGAAGCCGACGGCGCGGCAGCCCTCTTCGACGTCGGCCTCGCGGACCAGGTCCTCGGTGACCGGGTCTGCCAGGTTGTACACGCAGGCGACCTGGTTGCCCTGGTAGATCCGGCCCTTGTCGGCGGCGTAGGCCTCCATCGAGCCGTGCCAGTCGAGGTGGTCGGGCGCCAGGTTGAGGACGGCCGCGGAGTGCACCCGCAGCGAGGGCGCCCAGTGCAGCTGGTAGCTGGAGAGTTCGACGGCGAGGACGTCGTACGGTTCCTCGGCGAGGACGGCGTCCAGCACCGAGACGCCGACGTTGCCGACGGCTGCGGTGCGCTTGCCGGCGGCGGTGAGGATGGACGCCAGCATCTGGACGGTGGTGGTCTTGCCGTTGGTGCCGGTGACGGCGAGCCAGGGCGCCGGCTCGCCGGTGGCGGGGTGCGGCGTGCGCAGCCGCCAGGCGAGTTCGACGTCGCCCCAGATCGGCACGTCCGCCAGGGTGGCCTCGGTGAACAGCGGGCTCTCGGGGGCCCAGCCGGGCGAGGTGACGACCAGTCGGGTGCCCTCGGGCAGCGTCTCGCCGTCGCCGAGCCGGACGGTGATGCCGAGTTCGGCGAGGTCGGCGGCCTTGGCCCGCAGTCCGGGGCCGTCACCGCCGTCCACCACCGTGACCTGTGCCCCGAGTCGGCGCAGGACGCGGGCGGCGCTGATCCCGGAGAGGCCGAGTCCGGCGACCACGACCGGCAGTCCGGCCCACTCGGGGTTGTTCATCCGGTCACCCATCCCGCGTAGAAGAGTCCGAGGCCCACGGCGACGCACAGGCCCTGGATGATCCAGAACCGGACCACGATCAGGACCTCGCTCCAGCCGACCAGTTCGAAGTGGTGCTGGAGTGGCGCCATCTTGAAAACGCGCTTGCCGGTCATCCGGAACGAGCCGACCTGGATGATCACCGAAAGGGTGATGATCACGAACAGGCCGCCGAGGATGGCGAGCAGCAGCTCGGTGCGGGAGACGATGGCGAGGCCGGCCAGGGCGCCGCCGAGGGCGAGCGAGCCGGTGTCGCCCATGAAGATCTTGGCGGGTGAGGTGTTCCACCACAGGAAGCCGAAGCAGGAGCCCATCAGGGCGGCGGCGACCACCGCGAGGTCCAGCGGGTCGCGGACGTCGTAGCAGCTGGCGGTGGCCTTGATCGCGTAGGCGCAGTTCTGGCTGTGCTCCCACAGGCCGATGAAGGTGTACGCGCCGAAGACCATCACGGAGGCGCCGGTGGCCAGGCCGTCCAGACCGTCCGTCAGGTTCACGCCGTTCGACATCGCGGCGATCATGAAGTAGGCGAAGATGACGAACAGCACGGGGCCGACCGACCACCGGAAGTCCTGCACGAAGGACAGGTGGGTGGAGGCCGGGGTCAGGCCGCGGCTGTCGCTGAACTGCAGGGCCAGGACGGCGAAGGCGAGGGCGACGAAGGACTGGCCGAGCAGCTTCGCCTTGGCCCGCAGGCCGAGCGAGCGGCGCTTGACCACCTTGATGTAGTCGTCCAGGAAGCCGACCAGGCCCATACCCGCGGTCAGGAACAGCACCAGCAGGCCGGAGGCGGTGGGCGACTCGCCCGTTATCGCCTTGGTGGCGAAGTAGGCGATCAGTGAGGCCAGGATGAAGGCGATGCCGCCCATGGTGGGCGTGCCCTTCTTGCTGTGGTGCGCCTTCGGGCCGTCGTCGCGGATGTACTGGCCGTAGCCGTGCCGGGCGAGCAGCTTGATCAGGGCGGGGGTGCCGAGCAGGGTCAGCACCAGGCCGATCATGCCGGAGAAGAGGATCTGCTTCACTTCGCGGCACCGTCCGCGAGCAGTGCCTCGGCGACCTTCTCCAGACCCACCGAACGGGACGCCTTCACCAGGACCACGTCCCCCGGCCGCACCTGACTGCGCAGCAGCTCGATCGCCGCGTCCGCGTCGGACACCAGCACCGACTCCTCACCCCACGAACCTTCGTTCCTCGCGCCCAGTTCCATCCGGGCCGCCTCGCGTCCGCCGACCGCCACCAGCTTGGTGATGTCGAGCCGGACGGCGAGCCGTCCGATGGTGTCGTGCTCGTCGAGGCTGTCCTCGCCGAGCTCCCGCATCTCGCCGAGCACCGCCCAGGTGCGGCGGCGCTCCGGGCCCCTGCCGGCCATCGTCGCGAGGGCCCGCAGCGCGGCCCGCATGGACTCCGGGTTCGCGTTGTAGGCGTCGTTGACGACGGTCAGGCCATCGGCCCGGTCGACCACCTCCATGCGCCAGCGGGACAGCGCACCCGCCTCGCTGAGTGCTTCGGCGACGCGGTCGACGGGCATCCCGAGCTCCACCGCCACCGCGGCGGCGGCGAGGGCGTTCGAGACGTGGTGCTCACCGTACAGGCGCAGCTGCACGGCTGCGGAACCGGCCGGGGTGCTGAGCGTGAACTGTGGCCGTCCGGTGGCGTCCAGGCGAACATCCGTGGCGCGGACGTGTGCGTCCGGGGACTCGCCGAACAGCACCACGCGGGCCCGGGTGCGGCTGCTCATGGCGCGCACCAGCGGGTCGTCGGCGTTCAGCACGGCCACGCCGTCGGCCGAAAGCGCCTCCACCATCTCGCCCTTGGCCTCGGCGATGCCCTCCTTGGAGCCGAACTCGCCGAGGTGCGCGGTGCCGATGTTGAGGACCACGCCGACGGTGGGCGGGGTGATGCCGGTGAGGTACTCGATGTCGCCCTTGTGCCGGGCGCCCATCTCCATCACCAGGTGACGGGTGGTCGGGGCGATCCGAAGGGCCGTCAGCGGGTGGCCGATCTCGTTGTTGTGCGAGCCGGCCGGGAAGACCGTCTCGCCGTGCATGGTGAGCAGCTGGCCGATCAGGTCCTTGGTGGAGGTCTTGCCGGCCGAGCCGGTGAGCGCCACGATCCGGACGTCGGTGGCGCGGGCCACCACGGCGCGGGCGAGCCGGCCGAGGGCCACCACCACGTCGTCGACCAGGATCGCGGGCACGCCGACCGGGCGGGTGGCGAGCACCGCGACGGCGCCGTCGGCGACCGCCCGGCCCGCGAAGTCGTGGCCGTCGACGCGCTCGCCGAGGACGCAGACGAACAGCCCGCCGGGCTCGATCCGCCGGTTGTCGGTGACCACCGGACCGGTGATCAGCGCCGCCGGGTCGGCGCCGTCCAGGGTGCCGCCGACGGCCTGGGCCGCCTCGGCCAGGGTCAGAGCGATCATCGGTCTGCCTCCGTCATGAGCTGCTCGATGGCGACCCGCAGCACCTCGCGGTCGTCGAACGGGCGGACCTCGCCCTTCACGTACTGGCCGAGCTCGTGGCCCTTGCCGGCCACCAGGACGGTGTCGCCGGCGTGCGCCCGGGCCACCGCCAGGGCGATCGCCTCGGCCCGGTCCGGGACGGCGAGCACCTCGCCGCGCTCGGCCTCCGGCACCTCGGCGGCGCCGGACAGCATGGTGGCGAGGATCGCCAGCGGGTCCTCCGAGCGCGGGTTGTCGCTGGTCAGGACCGCGGTGTCGGCGAGCCGGGCGGCGATCGCGCCCATCGGCCCGCGCTTGTACGGGTCGCGGTCGCCGCCGCAGCCGACCACCACGTGCACCTTGCCCTTGGTGACCTCGCGCAGCGAGGCGAGCACCGCGCTGAGCGCGTCCGGCTTGTGCGCGTAGTCGACCACCGCGACGTACGCCTGCCCGGCGTCGACCTTCTCCAGCCGGCCCGGCACGCCCGGGACGCGGGCCAGCCCGGCGACCGCCGCGTCCAGGTCGATGCCGGCGGTGACCAGTGCGGTGATCGCGCCGAGCGCGTTGGCGACGTTGAACGGGCCGGGCAGCGGCACCGAGGCGTCGGCCTGCTCGCCGTTCGGGCCGACCACCCGGAAGGTGGAGCCGGCCGGGCCGAGCTGCACGTCCACCGCGCGCCAGTCGGCGGCGGGGTCTCCGGCGGCGGAGAAGGTGGTCATCGGGATCGGCGCCTCGGCGGCGAGCCGCCGGCCGTAGGAGTCGTCGCGGTTGGCGACGCCGCGGCGGGCCTTGCCCTCCTGGAAGAGCCGGGCCTTGGCCCGGTAGTAGTCCTCCATGTCGGGGTGGAAGTCGAGGTGTTCCGGCGTCAGGTTGTTGAACAGCGCGACGTCGTAGACCACCCCGTCGGTGCGGCCGTACACCAGCGCGTGGCTGGACACCTCCATCACCACCGAGTCCGCGCCGGCCTCCCGCATGACGCCGAGCACCGCGTGCAGGTCGGTCGCCTCGGGGGTGGTGCGCTCGGACTTGATCCGCTCGTCGCCGACCCGCATCTCCACGGTGCCGATCACGCCGGGCAGCCGGCCGGCCCCGCGCAGGCCGCCCTCCACCAGGTAGGAGGTGGTGGTCTTGCCGTTGGTGCCGGTCAGACCGATCATCAGCAGGCTCTCGCTGGGCGACCCGTAGACCGCGGCGGCCAGTTCGCCCATCACCTCGCGCGGGCTCGCCACCACCAGCAGCGGCACCCCCGCGTCGGCGGCCAGCTCGGCGCCGGCCCGGTCGGTGAGCACCGCGACCGCGCCGGCCGCCGCCGCCTGCGCGGCGAACGCCGCGCCGTGGTGGTTGGCGCCGGGGAAGGCCACGTACACGTCGCCGGGCCGCACCGCCCGGGAGTCGTGGGTGACACCGGTGACGTCGGGGCCGTCGAGCGGGGCCAGTCCGAGCAGCCGGGCCGCCTCGGCGAGGGGCAGCGCCGTGGCACGGCTGGGGCGGGGCGGACTCGCGGAGGTTTGATCGGGTTTCGGCACGGCCGGAAGGCTATCGGCCGGACGCCCCCCGGAGCCAAACCGGGTCTGGTCGGCCGTGACGCTGCTCATAGTGCGCTCGGGGCGCCGGGGGGTCTCGCTCATCTCAGGGCTTCCACTCGACGGGCAGGTTCGGCGCCTCGCTTCCGCTCGGCGGGACCTGGAGGGTCTTCAGGGCGAACTCCATCACCTGCTTGAAGACGGGCCCGCACAGCTGCCCGCCGAAGTGCCCGTTGACCGGGTCCTGGATGACGCACGAGACGGTCACCCGGGGCTGGTCGGCGGGCGCGAAGCCGATGAAGGAGGCGGTGTACCCGGAGTACTTGCCGGTCTTCGGGTCCACCCGGTTGGCGGTGCCGGTCTTGCCGGCCACCCGGTAGCCCGGGATCTGCGCCTTGTTGCCGGTGCCCTGCTCGTCGGTGACGACGGACTCCAGCATCTCGGTCAGCGTCCTGGCGGTCTGCTGCGTCACCACCCTGGTCTGCGCGCCCGCCGGGGCGGGGCTGAACCGGCCGTCCGGCCCGGTGGTCCCGGCCAGCAGGCTCGGGGCCACCCGCACCCCGCCGTTGGCGATGGTGGAGAACACGGACGTGGCCTGCAGCGCGTTCACCGACAGGCCCTGGCCGAACGGGATGGTGTACTGCTGCGAGCCGCTCCAGTCCTCCGGCTTGGCCAGGATGCCGCGGGTCTCGCCGGGGAAGCCGAGGCCGGTGGGCTTGCCGATGCCGAAGCGGTCCAGGTACCCGGCGAGCACCTTGTTGGCCGCCGGCTGGTTCGGCCCGAGGTGCTCGGCGGCCTCGATGGTGCCGATGTTGGAGGACTTGGCGAGCACGCCGGTCAGCGTCAGGTACCAGGTCTCGTGGTCGACGTCGTCGTGGAAGACCCGGTCGGCGCGCTGCAGCGTGTTCGGCACCGTGACGTGGGTGTCCGCGCTCGCCGCGCCGGTGTCCAGCACCGCGGCCATGGTCATCAACTTGGCGGTGGAGCCCGGCTCGTAGGCGTCCTGGACGGCCGCGTTGCCGAGCTGGTCGGCGCGGGCCGAGGAGAGGTCGTTGGGGTTGAAGCCGGGCGAGGTGGCCATCGCCAGCACCTGACCGGTCCTCACGTCCTGGACGATCACGTAGCCCTTCTCCGCGCCGGCGTTGGCCACCTGGTCGGTGATCGCCCGCTGGGCCGCCCACTGGATGTCCGGGTTGACGGTCAGGCGCAGGTCGGAGCCGGGCACCGGGTCCTGCCGGCTGCCGCCCGCGGTGGGCACCCGGCGGCCGCCCGCCGAGGCGTAGGTGGAGTGGCCCTCCTGCCCGGACAGCTGCTGCTGGTACTGCAGTTCCAGACCGCCGGTGCCCACGCCGTCGGCGTTGACGAAGCCGACCAGGTTGGCGGCCAGCCCCTCGGCCGGGTAGCTGCGCCGGGTGGACTGGTCCCAGAACACCCCGGCCAGCGGGGTGGCGCAGGACGGGTCCAGGAACTGCCGGCCGCCCTTGTCGGCGGGCTTGCCGAGCAGCAGCCGCTGGCCGCGGCAGGTCGCGGTGTCGGACTGCTTGAGCAGCGTCGCCTTCAGGTCGCTGATCTGGTTCTTGGCCGCCGGGCTCTGCCGGGCCGTCAGCAGCGCGTACTGGCTCTTCGGGTTCTTGGGGTTGAGGTGCAGCGCGGCGGCCAGCTTCTCCTTCGGCTGGTTCAGGATCGGCGCGAGCAGCGCGGCGGCCTGCTCGGGCGCGTCCGGCAGGTGGCTGGCCTCGGGGGTGAACATGGTCGGGTCGGCGGTGATGTCGTACGCGTCGACGCTGGCGGCGAGCACCGTGCCGTCGGCGGCGGTGATCGAGCCGCGCTCGGCGGGCAGCGTGACCCGGACGTACTTGTTGGCGCCCGCGGCGGCGGCCAGCGCGTCGGAGTCCAGCAGCTGCAGCTGCACCAGCCGCCCGGCGAAGATCGCGAAGACCAGCAGCAGACAGACCGTCACCAGCCGCAGCCGGCGCCGGGAGTCGGCCAGCCGGATGGTCTTCGGGCCGCTCGCCGGTCGGCGGGCGGGTGCGGGCCGCCGGCCCGGGCGGGCGTCCGGCCGGGGCCGGCCGGAGGGGCGCGGCCGGGCCGGGCGCGGCGGGCCGTCGGCGGAGCGGCGCGGCTCGCCGACCCGGCGGCGCGCGTCCGGGCGACCGGACGGGGAGCGGCGGGGACGGGGGGCGTCGGCGGGCGGGCGGGTCATCGCGCCGCCCCGGGCGACGGGCTGCCCGACGGCGAACCGAACGGGCTGCCGGACGCGACGGCGGGCGGCGCCGGGGCGAGTTCGACGCCCGGGTCGGCGGGTGTGGCGCCCGGCGCGGGCGAGGCGCCGGGCCGCTGCCAGGGCTCGTTGCCGGAGCGCGGCACCGGCGGGCTGTCCTCGGCGGCCTTGGCCTTGCCGTCGACCTTGCCGTCGGGGGCGAGGAAGGCCGGGTCGCCGCCGGGGACCATGCCGAGTTCACGGGCCTTGCGCTCCAGCGCGTCGGGCGCGGACTGCTGGTAGATCTGCTGCTGCAGGGTCTGCTGCTGGTCGGTGGCCTCGGTGGTCTGCTTCTTCAGCCTGGCGAGGGTGAACGAGCCTTCGTTGAGCGCGGTGTTGAGCATCAGCAGGCCGACCAGCCCGCCCGAGAGCAGCGCCACCACCAGCACCGCGAACGGGGTGCGACCCCGCATCGAGCGCGCCCCGGGACGGACGGTGATCCGTGCCCTGCCCCCCTGCCCGGGGAGGCTCCCCCGGGTCCGCTCGCCGGCCACCGGCACCGCTCCACTCCCCTTCACTCCGCGTCTCCCCCGGCGGCTGGCTACCTCCGGGTCTCCCTGATCCTCTCCGCCACGCGCAGCCGTACGGGCGCGGCGCGCCGGTTCTCCTCGATCTCCTCCTCGGTGGCCAGTTCGGCACCGCGGGTGAGCAGCTTCAGCCAGGGCTGGTGCTCCTCGGGGATCACCGGCAGGCCCGGCGGGGCGGTCGAGGTGGCGCCGGCCTGGAGGTACTGCTTGACCAGCCGGTCCTCCAGCGACTGATAGGACATCACGACGATCCGGCCGCCCATCGCGAGGGTGCCCAGCGCGCCGGGAATGGCCCGGTCCAGCACCTCCAGCTCGCCGTTGACCTCGATCCGCAGCGCCTGGAAGGTCCGCTTGGCAGGGTTGCCGCCGGTGCGCCGGGTCGCCGCCGGGATGGCGTTGCGCACCAACTCGACCAGACGCGCGCTGGTGGTGAACGGTTCCCGCTCGCGTTCCCGGAGGATCGCCGAGGCGATCTTCCCGGCGAACCGCTCCTCGCCGTAGAACTTCAGGATCCGGGCCAGCTCGCCGTGGCTGTAGGTGTTGAGCACCTCGGCGGCGGAGATCCCGCGGGTCTGGTCCATCCGCATGTCCAGCGGCGCGTCCTGGGCGTAGGCGAAGCCGCGGTCGGCCTCGTCCAACTGCATCGAGGAGACGCCGAGGTCGAACAGCACGCCGTGCACCTCGGGGATTCCCAACTCGTCGAGCACCCGCGGGATCTCGTCGTAGACGGCGTGCACCAGGGTGGCCCGGTCGCCGAACCGGGCGAGCCGCTCGGCGGAGAGCTTCAGCGCCTGCGGGTCGCGGTCCACGGCGATCAGCCGGACCTCGGGGAAGCGGGTCAGCAGCGCCTCGCTGTGGCCGCCGAGGCCGAGGGTGGCGTCCACCACCACCGCGCCGGGGGCGGAGATCGCCGGAGCCAGCGCGTCCAGGCAGCGCTCCAGCATCACCGGGACGTGCCGGGGGGCCGGGCTGTCGGTACTCATACGGGGGTGGGGCCCTTCTAGCGGTGCGGTGTGGCCGGGCCATTCTCCCGCACCCGGGCGGTCCGGCCGCACGCCGCCCGTGGTCCCCGCCCGCTCGCCTGGGGAAGGAGCGACCGCCCGGCACCGGGGAAGGTGCGCCAGGTGGTCACGGAGCGGGTGGAGGCCGCGAGGTGCGTACGGGCCGGACCGGCCCGCCGCGGAGCCCGGCGCCCGCCCGCGTGAGCGGTGCCGTCCGCCGTGCTCCACTGCGCCGCCAGCCTATCGCCCACGCCCCGCCAGTCAACGTTCCGCGAGGGGGCACCACCCGGGCGGAGGTATCGGTTCCCGCAGGTCGGGCCCATGATCGCGGTGCCGGCCCGGGCGGGGCGCAGCGGACCGGGCGCGCCGGACGAACCGGGGCGAAGCGGACCGATGCGGCGGGCCCGGTCCGGCGGTGGGGTGCGTCACAGCCGCGCGCGGACCCGTCCCCCGCGGCGGCGCCGCCCGATACCGTCGACGCCATGCCTTCGACCGAGGACCAGCAGCCGGCCGCCGCGACCGTCACCGACCGGTTCGTCGTCGCCAACCGGACCTACGCCGAGACCTTCCAGGACCGCGGCATGGACGCCCGGCCCGTCCAGCACGTCGCCGTGGTCGCCTGCATGGACGCCCGGCTCGACCTGTTCGCCGCGCTCGGCCTGGAGCTCGGCGACGCCCACATCATCCGCAACGCCGGCGGCGTGGTCACCGACGACACGATCCGCTCGCTGACCATCAGTCAGCGCGCCCTCGGCACCCGCTCGGTGGTGCTGATCCACCACACCGGCTGCGGCCTGCTCGGCCTCACCGAGGACTTCCGCCGCGAGCTGGAGCTGGAGGTCGGCCAGCGCCCGCAGTGGGCGGTGGAGTCCTTCGTCGACCTGGACGGCGACGTCCGCCAGTCCATGCAGCGGGTACGCACCTCGCCGTTCCTGCCGCACACCGACGACGTACGGGGCTTCGTCTTCGACGTCCACACCGGACTACTGCGCGAGATCGACTGAGGCGAACGGCCGGCCCCACAAACCGGGACACCCTACGCGTGTCGCCCGGCCGGGTGACTTCCGGCCGTCCGACAGGGAAGAATGCGCCAGGTATTCGGGGTGGGCCGGGCTCGAACCAGCCGCCCGGCGGAAGAGCACGTGGGAGCGAACGGGTGACGACCATCAACGGGCAGGGCTCGGAACAGGCACAGCCGGGCCGCTACGAGCGCCGCGAGGCGACCGGACTGGCGGAGCTGACGGCGGTCGCGGACCGGGTCCGGGCGTCCGTCGAGAGCGTGATCGAGGGGAAGCCGGAGGCCGTCCGGATCGCGCTGACGGTGCTGCTCGCCGAGGGCCACCTGCTGCTGGAGGACGTGCCGGGCGTCGGCAAGACCATGCTGGCCAAGGCACTGGCCCGGTCGGTCGACTGCACGGTCCGCCGGATCCAGTTCACCCCGGACCTGCTGCCCTCCGACGTCACCGGCACCAACGTCTTCGACCAGCACCAGCGGGACTTCGAGTTCCGGCCCGGCGCGATCTTCGCGCAGATCGTGGTCGGCGACGAGATCAACCGGGCCTCGCCGAAGACCCAGTCCGCGCTGCTGGAGTCGATGGAGGAGCGCCAGGTCACCATCGACGGCACCACCCACGAACTGCCCTCGCCGTTCATGGTCATCGCCACCCAGAACCCGGTCGAGATGGAGGGCACCTACGCCCTGCCGGAGGCCCAGCGGGACCGCTTCATGGCCCGCGTCTCGATCGGCTACCCCAGCGCCGACGCCGAGTTCGCCATGCTCGACCTGCACTCGGCCGCCAACCCGCTGGACGACCTGCAGCCGGTCGCGCATGCCGCCGACCTGCTCAAGCTGATCGACCTGGTGAAGACCGTCTACGTCTCCGACCCGGTCCGCCGCTACGCCGTCGACCTGGTCGCCGCCACCCGCACCTCCCCCGAGCTGCGGCTCGGCGCCTCCCCCCGGGCCACCCTGCACCTGGTCCGCGCGGCCCGCGCGCACGCCGCCCTGGAGGGCCGCGACTACGTGCTGCCGGACGACATCCAGACCCTCGCCGTCCCGGTGCTCGCCCACCGTCTGCTGCCCACCTCGGAGACCCAGCTGAGCCGCCGCACCGCCGAGCAGGTCGTGCTCGACCTGGTGGCCCGACTGCCGATCCCGCGTCCGCAGGGCCGCTGAGATGGCGCGGGACGACCGCCCCTCCGGACTGCGCTCGGCCCTGCGCGGGCTGACCACCCGCGGCCGCTCCTTCCTGGCGGCCGGCCTGACCGCGGCGCTCTGCGCCTACCTGTTCGGCCAGGACGCGCTGTTCCAGGTCGGCGTGCTGATGGCCGCGCTGCCGCTGGCCGCCTCCCTGCTGCTGGTGCGCACCCGCTACCGGGTCGCCTCCGGCCGCCGGCTCAGCCCGCAGCGCGCCGCGGCCGGCCAGGAGGCCCGGGTCCACCTGCGCCTGGACAACGTCTCCCGGGTGCCCACCGGCCTGCTGCTGCTGGAGGACAAGGTCCCGTACGTGCTCGGGCCGCGCCCGCGCTTCGTCCTCGACCGGGTCGAGCCCAGGGGCTTCCGCGAGGTCTCCTACCGGGTCCGCTCCGACCTGCGCGGCCGCTACCCGCTCGGCCCGCTCCAGCTGCGGCTGTCCGACCCGTTCGGGATGTGCGAGCTGACCCGCTCGTTCACCGCCGCCGACACCCTCACCGTGGTCCCGCAGGTCCAGGACCTGCCGCCGGTGCGGCTGCCCGGCCAGTCCGCCGGGCAGGGCGACTCCAACAAGCACACCCTGGCGCTGGCCGGCGACGACGACGTGATCCCCCGCGAGTACCGGCACGGCGACGACCTGCGCCGGGTGCACTGGAAGTCCACCGCCCGCTACGGCGAACTGATGGTCCGTCGGGAGGAACAGCCGCTCCGGGCCCGCGCCACCGTGCTGCTGGACACCCGGGAGACCGCGCACCGCGGCTCCGGTCCGGCCTCCTCCTTCGAGTGGGCGGTCTCCTGCGCCGCCTCGGTCGCCGTCCACCTGGTGCAGCGCGGCTACCGGACCCGGCTGCTCACCGACACCGGCCGGTCCGTCCCCGAGCACGGCAGCACCGGCATCGGCACCGCCGCGGAGTCCGTCGGCGTACTGCTGGACGCCCTCGCCGTGGTCGAGCACTCCGACGGCGGCACGCTGGCCCGCGCCGAGGAGGTGATGCGGCTCGGCGGCGAGGGCCTGCTGGTCGCCGTGGTCGGCGACCTCGACGAGGAGCAGACCGAACGCCTGGCCCGGCTGCGCCGCCGCACCGGCGGCGCCATCGTCCTGCTGCTGGACACCGGCACCTGGGCGGGCCTGCGCCACCTCTTCCCGGACGCCTCCGACGAGCCGTCCGACAGCCGGATCGACCGGCTGCGCACGGCCGGCTGGACCGTCCTGCCGGTCCGGGCCGGCGACTCGCTGCCCGCGCTGTGGCGCGCCGCGGACCGCACCCAGAACTCCCTTCCCTACCGAGACGAGGTCGGCGCGTGACCACCCGGGCCAAGTTGACGCTCTGCGCGGCGCTGGCCACCGCCCTGGCGGCGCTGTGCCTGTCCCCGCTGTTCCACGACTCCTTCGGCCTGGCCCCGCACGGCGTGCTGATGATCATCGTCGCCGCGGCCGCCGGCTCCGGCCTGCGCGCCCTGCCGGTGCCGCGCGCCCTGGTGGTGCCGCTGCAGCTGCTGGTCGTCCTCTACGCGCTGATGCTGACCACCGTGCAGTCCACGATGACGCTCGGCCTGCTGCCCGGCCCGGGCGCCCTGGACGCGCTGGCCGCCCGGCTCTCCTCGGCCGGCAGCGACCTCCAGGAGTACGCCATCCCGGCCCCCACCACCGACGGCCTGCGGCTGCTGGTGGTCGGCGCGGTCGCCCTGGTCGCCGTCCTGGTCGACGCGCTCGCCGTCACCTACCGCCGGGCCGCCGCCGCGGGCCTGCCGCTGCTCGCCCTGTACTCGGTCGGCACCGGCCTGGCCGGGAACATCGGCGGCACCTGGCTGTGGTTCCTGGCCGCCGCCGCGGGCTTCCTGCTGCTGCTCTACACCGAGGGCCAGGACCGGCTCTCCCGCTGGGGCCGGGTCTTCCACGGCTCCGGCCGCTCCGCCGTCGCGGTCTCCAACGGCGGCCGCCGGGTCGGCCTGATCGCGCTGACCGCCGCCATCCTGCTGCCCGCCTTCGTCCCCGCCGCCGGCGGCGGCCTCTTCGGCGACCTCGGCAGCGGTTCGGGCACCGGCACCGGAACCGGCTCCGGCCGCGGCGACGAACGCTCCCTCAACCTGGTCGTCGCGCTCACCGCCAACCTGCGCAGCAACGACGACGCCGAACTGCTCCGCTTCTCCACCGACGCCCCCGACGTCGACCAGCTCTACCTGCGGGTCGCCGCGCTCAGCGAGTTCGACGGCGAGGAGTGGAAGGTCGGCGGCCAGTCCCTGGAACAGCTGCCCACCACGCTGCCCCGCCCCGAGGGCCTGCTCCCCACCGTCACCACCGGCTCGGTCCGCACCACCGTCGCGGTCTCCGACCGCCTCGGCACCACCTGGCTGCCGATGCCGTACCCCGCCAGCTGGGTCGAGCTGCCCTCCACCGCCAACTGGCGCTTCGACCGCACCGGCCGCACCCTCAGCGCGGTCGCCGGCCAGAAGACCAACGGCCTCTCCTACTCGGTCGGCTCGCTCACCCTCACCCCCACCGCCCAGCAGCTGCGCGGCGCCGGCCAGGCCCCGCTGGAGATCACCAGCCGCTACCTCGGCCTGCCGCCCAACCTCCCCCAGGTGGTCGCCGACACCGCCCGCGACGTCACCAAGGGCAAGACCAACCCGTACGACCAGGCCGTGGCGCTCCAGCAGTACTTCACCAACGGCCAGTTCACCTACAACACCAAGATCGAACCGCGCACCGGCCCGGACGCCATCGCCAAGTTCCTCCAGGACAAGGAGGGCTTCTGCGTCCACTTCGCCGCCACCATGGCCGCGATGGCCCGCTCGCTGAACATCCCCTCCCGGGTCGCCATCGGTTTCACCCCCGGCACCGGCGACTCCGGCAACCGGGTCGTGCGCAGCTCCAACTACCACGCCTGGCCCGAGCTGTACTTCTCCGGCCTGGGCTGGATGCGCTTCGAACCCACCCCCAACCGCGGCAGCGTCCCGCTGTACACCGTCCAGCAGGCCACCGCCGCGCCCACCGCCTCCGCCCAGCCGTCCACCGCCGCGCCCACCGACCAGCCGACCGCGGGCCCGTCCGCCGGCAGCAGCTGCCCCCCGCAGCAGCACAAGGTCGGCGACTGCGCCGACGAGTCCGCGGCCGTCGTCCACCGCGACGACACCGCCTGGTGGCAGTCCTGGCCGGTCCTGCTCGTCCTGGCCGGTCTGCTGGTGGTGCTGGTCCTGCTCGCCACCCCGATGCTCTGGCGCACCCGCCTGCGCCGCCGACGGCTCCCCGCCGCCCCGCAGCTCAGCGACGCCCAGGTGCTCGCCGCCTGGGCCGAACTCCTCGACTCCGCCTGGGACCTGGGCCTGCCCCCGGACGACGCCAGCACCCCCCGCCACACCGCCCGCCGCCTCACCGAGGACGCCCGGCTCACCCCCGACGCCGCGGCCGCCGCCGGCCGGGTCGCGCTCGCCACCGAACGCGTCATGTACGCCCGCGAGACCGTCGCCCCGCCGGACCTCACCACCGACGTCCGCACCGCCAGCGACGGCCTGCGCACCCACGCCACCCGCCGCCGGCGCCTGCGCGCCCTCCTCCTCCCCCCGTCCGCGATCCGCCTCTGGTGGCACACCGCCGACACCGCCGCCACCACCCGCGACCGCCTCGCAGCCACGAAGGAGAAGGCCCTCCGCCCCCTGCGCCGCAAGCCGAAGGAGTAGCGCCGACCGCACAACGAGATCCGCCCGCGGAGAGAAGCACTCTCCACGGGCGGATCACCAGGCGTTACGGCTAAAGCCCCTGCTGCTCATCGCGGCGCCGCTGCCACCGCTGCTCCATCCGGTCCATCACATTGGCCTTCCGGCGAGGCGCCGACGCCTGCCGAGAACCGCCGTGACCAGCCGGGCCACGTCGCCACGCGGTGACCGCGAGGACCGCGCAACCCAGCATCACCAGGAACCCGACCACGCTTACCCAGATGAGCTGGGCGACCATGCCGCCCATGAGAAGCGCGATGCCCGCCACGAATCCCGCCACGGCCAGGTAGACCCGCCGACGGGTGTAGGTGCGCAGGCCGGTTCCCTCAAGCGCTGACGCGAACTTGGGATCTTCGGCGTACAGCGCTCGCTCCATCTGCTCGAGCAGTCGCTGCTCGTGCTCCGAGAGCGGCACGGAGTCCTCCTACTCGTCGGTCGCGGGGCGACCGGTCCGCCACCCCTGGCTCGGCCCTGTGTGGTCCATATGCCCCATGGGTCCAGCCGTCATGCTTACCGGCTTTACCCAGATCATACGGTCCACGGACGGAGTTCGGCGTGGTCAATCAGGCGTGGCTCGGGCCACCACGGCGGACGGCCCGCCGTGTCAACGAGCGGACCGTCGCCATAGTGCCCTCACCGAAGGTTCACACGGCCTCGGCAAGCAGGTGGAGCTGCGTGGCCACGGCGTGGAAGGCGGGCTGCTCGGCGGCGGCGAGTTCGAGCTTCAGCAGGGCGTCCAGCGCGCCGGGCTCGGTGTCGACCAGGACGCCGGGCACCAGGTCGGCGAAGACCCGTACGCCGTGCACGGAGGAGACCCGGAGGCCGGCCGCGCTGGCCAGGGCGTCGAGTTCCTCGCCGGTGAAGCGGCGCGGCATCGGGTCGCCGGCGCCCCAGCGGCCGTCGGGGGCGTCGAGGACGGTGCGGGCCTCGGCGAAGTGGCCGGCCAGCGCGCGGGCCAGGACGGCGCCGTTGCGGTTGGCGGCGAGCAGGCTGACCAGGCCGCCCTTGGCGAGGGCCGCGACCAGGTTGCGGAGGGCGTCGGCCGGGTCGTCGACGACCTCCAGCACGCCGTGGCAGAGCACGGCGTCGACCGAGCCGGCCGGGACCAGCTCGGGGAGGGTCTGGGTGTCGCCCTGGACGGCGCGGACCAGGTCGGTGACCCCGGCCTCGGCGGCCCGCCGCTCCAGGGCGAACAGGGCGTCGGGGCTGGGGTCGACCACGGTGACGCGGTGGCCGAGCCGGGCCACGGGCACGGCGAAGTTGCCGGTGCCGCCGCCGGTGTCGACGACCTCCAGCACCGGCCGTCCGAGCTCGGCGGAGCGCCGCTCCAGGGCCGCCCGCACCACCTCCCACACCACGGCGGTACGCAACGCACTGCGGGGACGAGTCGGATACAAGGCGGCACCCCTCTTGGCAGGAGACTTCCAGGGCCTGGAAACCCCACCACCATATCCGTCGCCCGTGGCCCCTCCGGAGCGGCGCAGCGCCGGTTCAGGGGTGCAGGGCGAGCATCCGTTCGACGATCCGGAGGTAGAGCGCGGTGTTGCGGATCAGGTCGTCCGCGTCGCGGGCGGTGGCGGCGCCGGTGATGCCCGCTTCGGCGGCCGCGCGGGTGCGGGCGCCAGCCGCGAAGTAGGCGGCCCACTCGGCGAGTTCGGGGGCGACTTCGGGGAGCAGCTCCCAGGCCGAGCGGATCGCCTGGCGGCGCCGCGGGTTGCGCTCGGGGCGGCCGCGGACGGCGAGCACGGCGGCGGTGGTGCGCAGGGCCGCGAGGTGGGCGGTGGCGTAGCGCTCCAGCGGGTCCTGCCGGCCGCGGGCGTGCACCAGGGTGCGGTGGGCGTGGCGCAGCAGTTCGAGCGCGGCCGGTGGGGCGGTGACCCGCCGCAGTACCGGGTGGACGTCGGCTCCCCGGGCGGCGGGCAGCGTGGGTTGATCGACGGCGGGTCGGGCGACAGGCTCAGGACGACTGATGGTCATGGGTCTCCCCCGTTCTCTCCGGACCTCGTGCCGGACCGGGCGGCCCGCGCATGCATCCATCGTGAACGGAGGCACTGACAACGTCCGGGCGGTGCGTTCCCGGACCGTCGTCCCTCCCCGTCCCCACGGCCGGTCCCCCCCCGGGTGGGCGGGCTCCGCCGCCCCGTGTCGGCGGTGCCCGGCCCCCGTTTCCGGCCGTTGGTCGCGCCCCTGACCGTGGTGTAGGCCACCGATCCCCCACTGGCGGTGACCGGCCCGGGGCGCTCCGGGCGGGCAGTGCCCTGCGGCCGCCGTCCCGGTGGGCATTACTGTGCCGTCCGGCCACCGCCGGCGGGAATCCGTCGGGCTACTCATCCGGCGATCTGAGTACGGATACTCAGGCCCCCCGTCCGTCGGCGGGGGCCGGTACGGTGTGCGGGCGGGCGACTCGTCCGAGGGGCGGGCGGGCGCGGAGGGGGGCCTGGGGTGAACGTCATCCCGCTGATCTTCACCAGCGGCTGGGCGAGCGGCGTCAACGCGTACGCCGTGGTGCTGCTGCTGGGCCTGTTCGGCCGGTTCGGCGGCGTCGACTCGGTGCCGCCGGTGCTGGAGCGCACGGACGTGCTGGTCGCGGCCGCGGCGCTGTTCCTGTGCGAGGCGGTGCTGGACAAGATCCCGTACGTGGACAGCCTGTGGGACGTGGTGCACACGGTGGTCCGGCCGATCGCGGGCGCCACGGTGGGCGCGCTGCTGGCGGCGCACGACCCGGGGTCGCTGGGCGAGGTGGCGGCGGGCGCGGTGGGCGGCACCACGGCACTGGCCAGCCACGGCGTCAAGGCCGGTCTGCGGATGGCGGTGAACACCTCCCCCGAGCCCGCCTCCAACATCGTGGTGAGCCTGGCGGAGGACCTCTCCGTGGCCGGCCTGATCTCGCTGGCGATCTTCCACCCCTGGCTGGCGGCCACCATCAGCTCGGTGCTGCTGGCGCTCGGCCTGCTGCTCGTCTGGTTCGCGGTCTCCCGGATCCGCCGGTTCCTCCAGCGCCGCCGCGAGCGCCGTGCGGCGCGGGCCGCGACGACCTGACGCCGGGCACCGCGGGAGCTCCGCCTCGGCCCGCATAGGATCTTCTGCCATGGCTCGGATCATCGTCGTCGGCGCAGGTATGAGCGGCCTGGCGGCCGCGTCCCGGTTGGGCACGCTGGGGCACCGGGTGACGGTGTGCGAGGCGACCGGGACGTTCGGCGGGATGGTCGGGGGGTACCGGCGGGACGGGTTCGGGTTCGACACCGGGCCGGGCCTGCTCGCGCTGCCCGCGGTCTACCGGGACCTGGCGCTGAAGACCGGTCGGGAGCCGCTGGAGCAGCTGGTGGGGCTGCGGCCGGTGGAGCCGGAGAGCCGGCACGTGTTCGCGGACGGCACCGGGCTGGTGCTGCCGAACGCCTCCCGCGGTGGCGTCGGCCAGGCACTGGACGCGGCCTTCGGCCCGGGTGCCGGCGAGCGCTGGGGCGCGGTGCTGAACCGCGGCCGCACGGTGTGGGAGGCGACCCGCCGTCCGCTGCTGGAGGAGCCCCGTCCGGCCGTCGACCCGGCCGACCCGTACCCGGCGCCGCCGCGTCGCGGCCTGGCCCGCCTGCGGTCGCGCTCCGGCTACACGCTGGGCGAGGTGGCGGCCGGCGAGCTGGGCGGCGTCCCGGGCCTCACGGCGCTGCTCGGCGAGTACGCGCTGCGCCACGGCCTGCACCCGGCGCTGTCCCCCGCCTCGGCGACGGTGCTGCCGTACATGGAGCAGTCCTTCGGCGTGTGGTCCGTGGACGGCGGGCTGCGGGCGCTGGCGGAGGCGGTGTTCGCGCGGTGCGAGCGGCGCGGGGTGGAGTTCCGGTTCGACACCCCGGTGCGCGGGCTGGAGCTGGCGGACGGCCGGGTCGCCGGGGTGCGCACCGACGACGGGGTGCTGCCCGCCGACGCGGTGCTCTCCGCGGTGCCGGGCCTGGGCGTGGAGCCGCCGGCCGAGCCCGCACCGGGCCGGTTCACCGTGCTGCTGGCACTGGACGGCGCCCGCCCGCCGGGCACCGCGCACCGCACCGTGCTGCACGCCGCGGACGGCGCGGCCGAGGCCCGGGCGGTGTTCGCCGAGCGGACGCTGCCGGCCCGGCCGACCGTGCAGGTGCTGCGCCCGGACGATCCGGCGCTGGTGCCGGGCCCGGACACCGAGGCGGTCACCCTGACCGTCACCGTCCCGGCCGACCTCCCGCTCACGGACGCCGCCCGGGAGGCGTACGCCGACCAGCTGCTCGCGCACCTCGCCGACGGCGGTCTGGAGCTGCGCGACCGGCTGCGCTGGCGGGAGACCCGGGTGACCGGATCGGTGCCGCCGCCCTCGCTGGCCGGCGGCCGCCTGGCGCAGGCCAACGAGTCGGCGGTGCCGGGCCTCTACCGGATCGGCGGGCACGCCCATCCGGGCGGCGGGCTGGCCCGGGTCGGGATGTCCGCGTCGATCACCGCGGGCCTGCTCGGCCCGGCCTGACGGATCGTCAGACCTGCTGCTGGTAGCCCCAGTTCTGCTGCTGGTGGTCCTGCTGGCGGTACTCCTGCTGCTGGTACTCCTGCTGGGGGCCGGGCTGCTGCGGGATGTACGGCTGCTGCTGGTACTGCTGGTACCCGTACTGCTGCTGGTAGTACGGGTCCTGGTAGACCGGCTGGCCGTACTGGTCGTAGCCGTAGACCTGCGGCTGGGCCCACTGCTCCTGATACTGCTGCTGGTACTGCTGGTACGCGTACTGCTGCTGGTAGTACTGCTCCTCCGCGAGCTGCTGTTCCAGGGACTGCTGTTCGGCGGCCGGCTGGTAGGCGGCGGGGTCCTCGGTGTACACGCCGGTCGCGTCGAGTTCCTGGAACTCCTCGTAGGCGTAGCCCTGTTCGGCGTCCAGGTCGTCCTCCTCGATCGGGCCGACCTCACCGACCGCGGGGACGTGCACCGCCGCGGGGGCGACCGCCGCGCCGCCGGTGGCGGCGGCCAGCAGCGGGACCCTGGCGAGCGGGCCGGGGAGGCTGCCGTCGGGCCGGCGCAGCGACCAGCCGACCGGCCGGCCGCGCTTGACCGAGAGGGTCACCAGGGTCTGGCCGAGTGCGAAGCCGACCGCGCCCGCGCCGATCAGCGGGACGGAGCCGAGCGTCATGCCCGCCACCACGCCGAGGAAGCCGGCCAGGGCGAGCGCCCGCCAGTGCAGCGCGGCGCGGTTCTGCAGCAGCAGTTCGGCGGTGAGCCAGAGCGCGACCAGCGCCAACGCGCCTTGCAGGATCAGGTGTCCGATGCCCATCCCGCAACCTCCAGATCGCCACCGAGCCGCGCGGTTGCGGGCGACTGTACCGCCTCCGGGCGAACAGCACCGCATCCCGGGCGCCACCCGGGCTCAGCGGCTGTGCAGGCCGAGGTTCTGGTAGATCTCCAGCGTGGAGGTGGAGTGGTTCAGGGTGATGAAGTGCAGCCCGGGGGCGCCTTCCGCGAGCAGCCGCTCGGACATCGCGGTGGCGTGCTCCAGACCGACCGCGCGGACCGCCGCCGGGTCGTCGGCGACCGCCTCGAAGCGGCGCTGCAGCTCGGCCGGGAACGGCGAGCCGGACAGCTGCGGGAAGCGCACCAGCTGGCGGATGTTGGTGACCGGCATGATCTCCGGGATGATCGGCGTCTCGCAGCCTGCGGCGGCCACCCGGTCGCGCAGGCGCAGGTAGTCCTCCGGCTCGAAGAACATCTGGGTGATCGCGTAGTCCGCGCCGGCCCGGCACTTGGCGACGAAGTGCCGGATGTCCTCGTCCCAGTTCTCCGATCGCGGGTGCATCTGCGGGAAGGCGGCCACGCCGACGCAGAAGTCCCCGATGCCCTTGATCAGTTCGACCAGCTCGTAGGCGTAGCTGACGCCCTCGGGGTGCCGCACCCACTCGCCCATCGGGTCGCCGGGCGGGTCGCCGCGCACCGCGAGCACGTTGCGCACGCCCTCGTCGGCGTACTGGCCGATGATGTTGCGCAGTTCGGCGACCGAGTGGTCGACGGCGGTCAGGTGGGCGACCGGGGTGAGGGTGGTCTCGGTGGCGATCCGGCCGACCATGTTGACCGTGCGGCCGCGGGACGAGCCGCCGGCGCCGTAGGTCATGCAGACGAAGTTCGGGGCCAGCGACTCGACCCGGCGGATCGCGTCCCAGAGCTTGCGCTCGCCCTCCTCGCCGCGCGGCGGCATGAACTCGAAGGAGAACGAGCGGTCGCCTGCCGCCAGCAGGTCGCGCACGGTCTGTGCGCGGTCGCTTCTGGTGGAGGGAATCCCGAGTGCCATGCAGGCAGGTTAGCCGTCCGCGACGCGCCGCGGACAAACCGCGTCCACGAGTTGAGACGGGTGTTGAGACTCCTCGACCACCCCCGCGGTGACCTGCGCCGACGGTCCGCGACGGGCCGCGCGACCGGGTCACCCGATTGCGCGCGTTAGTCTGACTGTCAGCCGATCTATCCGGAGTTTCAGGTGCCCACCTCCATCCGTCTGCCCCGCAACCCCGTCGAAGCGGAGGACGTGCGGACACGCGTCAACGCCGCGCTCGCCGCGTTCATGGCCGAGCGGACGGCGCTGCTCTCCGGCATCTCCGACCAGCTCGGGCCGGTCGCCGACGCGCTGCGCGACTTCCTGCTGGACGGCGGCAAGCGGCTGCGCCCGGCGTTCTGCTACTGGGGCTGGCGGGCGGCCGGCGGCGCCGAGGACGAGCCCGGCATCGAGCAGGCCGCCGCCGCGCTGGAGCTGCTGCAGGCCAGCGCCCTGGTGCACGACGACCTGATGGACCGCAGCGACACCCGCCGCGGCCTGCCCTCGATCCACCGCCGCTTCGAGCAGCTGCACCGCACCAGCGGCTGGCGCGGCGACCGCGAGCAGTACGGCGCCTCGGCCGCGGTGCTCCTCGGCGACCTGCTGCTGATCTGGTGCGACGAGCTGTTCCAGCGCTCGGGGCTGCCGGCCACCGCGGTCGCCGCCGCCAAGCCGGCCTTCGACCTGATGCGCACCGAGGTGATGCTCGGCCAGTACCTGGACGTGCTGGAGCCGGTGGCCGGCGACTCCGCCGACGCCGACGCGCTGGCCCGCGCACAGACCGTGCTGCACTACAAGTCCGCGAAGTACACCATCGAACGGCCGCTCCAGGTCGGCGCGTTGCTGGCCGGCGCCGGACCGGACCTGGTCGAGGCACTCGGCGCGTTCGGGCTGCCGCTCGGCGAGGCCTTCCAGCTCCGCGACGACCTGCTCGGCGTCTTCGGCGACCCCGCGGTCACCGGCAAGCCGGCCGGTGACGACCTCCGCGAGGGCAAGCGCACCCTGCTGATCGCCCACGCGATGCGCACGCTCTGCCCCGCCGACGCGCACCGCCTCGACACCCGGCTCGGCGCGCCCGACCTCACCCCCGAGGAGATCGCCGACCTGCGCGAGCTGATCGCCGCCAGTGGGGCCCCCGCCGTGGTCGAGGCCCGCATCGACCACCTCATGGACACCGCCCTCGCCGCGCTGGACGCGGCACCGCTGGCCACCGGACCGGCCCGCGAGGTGCTGGCGGCGCTGGCCGACGCCGCGACCGTCCGCAAGTACTGACCGGGAGCGCCCGCCCCGGAAACGTGACGGGACCCGGGAGCGGTATCCAGCGTCCCGGGCCCCTGAGGTGCCACCCAATTGCTCTGCACCGGCACGTTTAAGGCCGGGGATCAATCTCACAACGTCGTGCTTTGCCATTGAAGCTACCGCGCCGCGTAGAGGCGCAGGCGGGAGTCGAACCCGCATCCGACGTTCTCGGTCCCCGTCCGGTCGATCCGGCGCTCGGCGGCGAATGCTGAGACTTGAGCGAGAGTCTGAGTTTCAGGGGGATGCCTCTGCCGTGTTGGGCCACCCCGGCGCGTGGTGCCGGGGGGAGGACTCGAACCTCCACCTGTTCCCCGTTGTCAGCTTCAACCTCAGTGTCAGCTTGCGCTCTTCGCGCCACCCCCGGTCTCACCCGGGGGCGATCATGGGGCTACCCGAACAGGTAGCCGAACACCGCGTCGCCGACCCGCCGGTCGTCGACCTCGGCGCCGTTCGCCTCCTCGCGGGCGTACTGCACGGCCTGCTGCAGCTTCTCCACCCGCTCCAGCAGCTCGTTCACCCGCCGGGCCGGCAGCGCGCCGGAGAACTTCACGGTCGTCCAGTACCCGATCGCGACGTCCTCGTAGTACACCTCGACCTGCGCCGGGTGCTTCTCCGTCGCCTCGGCTTTCACGTGGTTGCGCGGCACCTTCTTGGTGCGGATGGTGCGCACCGCCTCGGTCTTCCACGCGTCGGTGGACGGGTCGTGGTTCCACGCCTCGGCGGCGTCCAGCACCGGCAGCTTGCGGACGAAGGTCCGCAGGTCGGTCAACTGCTTCTCCAGGAACAGCAGGTACGTCACCGGCGCGGCCGCCACCAGCGTCCGCCCGTCGACCACCACGTCCCCCCGGGCCTCGGTGTTGGCCCAGTCCTTGGTCGCCGTGACGTCGAACAGCCGGGTCAGCGTCGCCGCGGTCGCCCGCAGCACGTCCTCCGCCTTCACCTGCACCCGCGTGGACTCCGGCGGCAGCTGCTCGCCCTCCTCGTCCTTGGGCTGGTACGTCCGGGAGATGCCCGCCAGCAACGCGGGCTTCTGCAGGTCCTGGTGCGCCTGCGTCAGCTCCTGGAACGACTTCGACTTGACGCCCTTTTCGACGGCGATGATCTGGTTCAACTTGGCCACGCCCGGACGCTACCAACACGCCTGTTCGACCGTCACCCGCTTTTCCGAACCCGCGAGTTGACGCGGAACGGGCCGGGGGCGAAGCGTCCCCGGCCCGCACGGCGGAGCGGTCAGCGCAGGCGCGCGGCGAGTTCGGCGGCGGCGGCGGCCGGGTCCTCGGCGGCGGTGAGGGCGCGGACCACGACGATGCGGGTGGCGCCGGCGGCCAGGACCTCGTCCAGGTTGCCGAGGTGGATGCCGCCGATGGCGAACCAGGGGCGCGCGGAGCCGGCGGCGGCCGCGTAGCGGACCAGGTCCAGCCCGGGGGCGTGCCGGCCGGGCTTGGTCGGGGTGGGCCAGACCGGGCCGGTGCAGAAGTAGTCGACGCCCGGCTCGGTGAGCGCGGTGTCCACCTCCGCCTCGGCGTGGCAGGACCGGCCGATCAGCACGTCCTCGCCGAGGATCCGCCGGGCGACGGGCACCGGGAGGTCGTCCTGGCCGAGGTGGAGGACGTCCGGCCGGGCGCCGAAGGCGACGTCCGCGCGGTCGTTGACGGCGAGCAGCTTGCCGTGGCGGCGCGCCGCGTCGGCGAAGACCTCCAGGTACTCCAGCTCCTGCCGGGCCTCCAGCGACTTGTCGCGCAGCTGCACGACGTCGACGCCGCCGGCCAGCACGGCGTCCAGGAAGTCCGCCAGGTCGCCCTGCTCGCGCCGGGCGTCCGTGCACAGGTACAGCCGTGCGTCGGCCAGCTGCTGACGGGCCGTCACAGGGCCATGGCCTGGGCGCGGCGCTTGACCTCGGTGCCGCGGTTCTCCCGCAGCGCCTGGATCGGGCTGCCCGGCAGCGACGGGTCCTCGGTGAACATCCACTCGAGGATCTCCTGGTCGGAGAAGCCGCAGTCGCGGAGCACGGTCAGGGTGCCGACCAGGTGCTTGACCGGGCCGTCGTCCTCGATGAAGTCGGCCGGGACCTGAAGGGAGTTGTTCTCACCCCGGCGCACGGCCAGCAGGGTGCGGTTCCGCACCATGTCGCGTACCTCGGTGATCACCACACCCCACCGCTCCGAGATGTCGGGCAGGTAGAGCCACGCGGGGACCAGGGCGTCAATCTTCGGATCAATCTCGCTCACGACACCCAGCCTACCCACGCGCTACCGGGTTGCCGCCTTGAGCTGGACGGCCGGGTCCGCGGCGAGCGCCGGGTCGAGCACCGCGCCGCGGTCGATCAGGCGGCGGGCCTGGGCCAGGTCGCGCGGCCGGTCGACGGCGAGCATCGCGACCAGGACGCCGTCGCGCAGCCAGAGCACCGACCACTCCCGCTCGGACGGCGAGCCGCGCCACAGCAGGTGGTCGGCGCCCGCGTGCCGGCCCGCGTACTGGACCATGCGGCCGAACTGCTCGGACCAGAAGTACGGGACGGGGTCGTACGGGCCGTCCGCCGTGCCGAGCAGCCGGCCCGCGACCGCGCCGCCGGAGTGCATCGCGTGGTCCCAGTGCTGGACGGCGAGCCGGGCGCCGAACCGGGCGGAGGGGTAGGAGACGCAGTCGCCGGCCGCCCAGACGCCGGGCAGCGCGGTGCGCAGGCGGTCGTCGACCGGGATCGAGCCGTCCGGGTCGAGGGCGAGCGGGCCGTCGGCGAGCCAGCCGGTGGCGGGGCGGGCGCCGATGCCGACCACCACCTCGTCCGCGGGCAGGTGGGTACCGTCGGCGAGCAGCACCCCGCCGTCGGCGGCGCCCGCGACGCCCGCGCCGCAGCGCAGGTCGACGTCGGCGGCGGCGTACCAGTCGGCCATCAGCGCGCCGAGCTCGGCCGGCAGCGCGCCCGCGAGCGGGGTCGCCGCGGCCTCCACCACCGTGACGTGGCAGCCGAGTTGGCGGGCGACGGTGGCGGTCTCGGCGCCGATCCAGCCGGCCCCGACCAGCACGATCCGCTTGCCGGGGGTGAGCGCGGCGCGCAGCGCGAGGGCGTCGTCGACGGTGCGCAGCGTCCGGGCGTCGGGCAGCCCGGGCAGCGTCCGGGGGTCGGCGCCGGTGGCGATCACCAGCGCGCCGTACGGGAGTTCGCCGCGGTCGGTGTGCAGCACCCCGGCGTTCAGGCCGGTGGCCCGGTGGCCGGTGAGCACCTCGACGTCGAGGGCGGGCCAGTCGAGGTCGAAGACGGTGGAGTCGGCCTTGCCGAGCAGGACGTCCTTGGAGAGCGGCGGCCGGTCGTACGGCAGGTGCCGCTCCGCGCCGAGCAGGGTCACCGCACCCTCCCAGCCGCCCTGTCGCAGGCCCAGCGCGACCTGCGCGCCCGCCATGCCCGCCCCGACCACGACCACCCGGTCCGTTGCCCTCAACTCAGCCATGCCGTCCACAGTAGCGAGCCGTCCTCGAGCGTCCGCCCTTCGAATGTGCTTACAGCTCCGGCCGCGCCCGGCGTTATGGTGGGTGCACACCTCATCACGGGAGCCCGGAGCACCGGGCTGAGAGGCGGGCTGACGCGGCCTGCGACCGTCCGAACCTGATCCGGGTCATGCCGGCGAAGGGAGAAGAAGCCGCTGTGGCACATTCCGACGTGCTGGTGGTCGGCGGGGGCGTCATCGGCCTCGGCGTCGCCTGGCGCACCGCGCAGCGCGGCCTGTCGGTCGCGCTGGTCGACCCCGCCCCGGGCGGCGGCGCGGCGCAGGTCGCCGCGGGCATGCTCGCCCCGGTGACCGAGCTGCAGTACGGCGAGGAGCCGCTGCTGCGCCTGGGCATGGCCTCCAACGAGCGCTACGCCGCCTTCACCGCCGAGCTCACCGAACTCACCGGCCTGGACACCGGCTACCGGCAGACCGGCACGCTGGCCGTCGCCCTGGACGCCGACGACCGCGCCGAACTGCGCGAACTGCACGCCTTCCACCAGCGCCTGGGCCTGGCCTCCGAGTGGCTGACCGGCCGGGAGTGCCGCCGGCTGGAGCCGATGCTGGCCCCCGGGGTGCGCGGCGGGCTGCACGTCGCCGACGACCACCAGGTGGACGGCCGCCGGCTGGCCCGCGCCCTGGTCGCCGCCGCCGAGCGGCTCGGCGTGGTCCTCCACCGCGCCGAGGCCGCCGAGCTGCTGGTCGCCGACGGCCGCGCCACCGGCGTCCGGCTGTCGACCGGCGAGCGGCTGACGGCCGGGCGGACCGTCCTCGCGGCCGGCTCCCGCAGCCACCTGCTGCCCGGGCTGCCGGACGGGGTGCTGCCCGCGATCCGGCCGGTCAAGGGCCAGGTGCTTCGCCTGCGCGTGCCACCGGCGTACCGGCCGTTCCTGTCCCGCAACGTCCGCGCCGTGGTGCGCGGCCAGCATCTGTACCTGGTGCCGCGCGCCGACGGCGAGGTGGTGATCGGCGCGACCACCGAGGAGCTGGGCCACGACACCACGGTCACCGCCGGCGGCGTCTACGAGCTGCTCCGCGACGCCCACGAACTCGTCCCCGGCATCACCGAGCTGCCGCTCGTCGAGACGGGCGCGGGCCTGCGCCCGGGCTCCCCCGACAACGCCCCGCTGCTCGGCCCGACCGCGCTGCCGGGCCTGGCCGCCGCCACCGGGCACTACCGCAACGGCGTGCTGCTCACCCCGGTCACCGCCGACCTGCTCGCCGACTACCTCGCCACCGGTGAAGTCCCCGCGCTGGCCGCCGACTTCGCCCCCGACCGCTTCACGACCAAGGTCTCCGCATGAACCAGATCGCCCTGACCGTCAACGGCGCCCCGCGCACCCTGCCCGCCGCCGTCACCCTCGACACGGTGGTCGCCGAACTCTCGGCCGCCAACACCGGCGTCGCCGCCGCCGTCAACGAGGCCGTGGTGCCCCGCAGTTCGTGGTCCGCCACGGCGCTGCGCGACGGCGACCGGGTCGAGATCCTCACCGCCGTCCAGGGAGGCTGACCGATGGCCGACGACCTCCTCACCATCGCCGACACCACCTTCACCTCCCGCCTGATCATGGGCACCGGCGGCGCCCCCAGCCTGGACGTCCTGGAACAGGCCCTGAAGGTCTCCGGCACCGAGCTGACCACCGTGGCGATGCGCCGGGTCGACACCGCGACCCAGGGCTCGGTCCTGGAGGTGCTGGCCCGCAACGGGATCCGGGTGCTGCCGAACACCGCGGGCTGCTACACCGCCGGCGAGGCCGTGCTGACCGCCCGACTGGCCCGCGAGGCGCTCGGCACCGACTGGGTGAAGCTGGAGGTGATCGCCGACGAGCGGACCCTGCTGCCCGACCCGATCGAACTGCTGGACGCCGCCGAGACGCTGGTCGACGACGGCTTCACCGTCCTGCCGTACACCAACGACGACCCGGTGCTGGCCCGGAAGCTGGAGGACGTCGGCTGTGCGGCGATCATGCCGCTGGGCTCGCCGATCGGCTCCGGCCTCGGCATCCGCAACCCGCACAACTTCCAGCTGATCACCGAGTCCGCGGGCGTCCCGGTGATCCTCGACGCCGGCGCCGGCACCGCCTCCGACGCCGCCCTGGCCATGGAACTCGGCTGCTCCGCCGTGATGCTGGCCTCCGCCGTCACCCGCGCCCAGGACCCGGTCCTGATGGCCGACGCCATGCGCCGCGCGGTCGAGGCCGGCCGGCTGGCCCACCGCGCCGGCCGCATCCCGCGCCGCTACCACGCCGAGGCGTCCTCCCCGACGGCGGGCCTGGCGGACCTGGACACCCGGGAGCGGCCCGCGTTCTAGGGTCTGCCACCGAACCCGGGGGCGGGCGATGTGCACCCTTCGTCGCCCTCCTCCCCCTACACTCCTCGGGTGGACATGCCCCTCAACGACCCCCTGATCGGGGCGCTGCTCGACGGACGGTACCGGGTCGAGCAGCTGGTCGCCGTCGGCGGGATGTCCACGGTGTACCGCGGGACCGACACCCGGCTGGACCGGACCGTGGCGCTGAAGGTGATGCAGCCGTCGCTGGTCGGCGACGCCGCCTTCACCGCGCGGTTCATCCGCGAGGCCAAGGCGGTCGCCCGGCTCGCCCACCCCAACGTGGTGAACGTGCTCGACCAGGGCGCGGACGCCCGGGCCGTGTTCATGGCGCTGGAGTACGTCCCCGGCCGCAACCTGCGCGACGTGCTGCGCGACCGCGGCGCGCTCTCCGTCCGCGCGGCGCTCGACATCCTGGAGCCCGTGCTGGCGGCGCTCGGCGCGGCCCACCGCGCCGACCTGGTGCACCGGGACGTCAAGCCGGAGAACGTGCTGATCACCGACACCGGCCTGGTCAAGGTCGCCGACTTCGGCCTGGTCCGGATCCTCACCGGCCAGGACGCCGCGCCGTCCACCGAACCGAACCAGCTGCTGGGCACCGTCTCCTACCTGGCGCCGGAGCTGATCAGCCGTGAGGTGGCGCCGGACCAGCGGGTCGACGTCTACGCGGCGGGCATCCTGCTGTACGAGATGCTGACCGGCGCGAAGCCCCACACCGGCCTGAACGCCGGCGAGGTGCTGTACCGCCACCTGCACGAGGACGTCCCGCCGCCGTCCCGGACCGCCCCGGCGGTCGGCCCGGAGCTGGACGCGATAGTGGCCGCCGCCACCGCCCGCGACCCGCAGCGCCGGCCGTGGGACGCCGTGGAGCTGCTGGCCGCGCTGCAGCGGGCCCGCCGCGCGCTCGGCCCGGCGCAGCTGAACGCCGAGCCGCCGGCCTCCACCCGCCCGACGCCCCGGTACAACCCGGGCGAGGTCACCGCGGTGATCGGCGCCGTGCCGCCCGACGGCCTGGAGCGCACCAGCGTGCTGGAGGTGCCGCCGCAGCTGCTGCCGCCGGTCCGCCCGGTGCACGACGAACCGCCGGCCCGCCCGTCGCGCCGCCGGCGCAGCCGCAAGCCGCTGGTGTGGGCGGCGGTGGGCGTGGCCGTGGCGCTGCTGGTCACCGGGATCACCTTCACGCTGTCCAGCGCGGTGTACGCGACGGTGCCGAGCGTGCTCGGGCAGAGCCAGGAGCAGGCGACGGCGACGCTGGACGGGCAGGGCCTGCACGGGACCTTCGTGCAGCAGTTCAGCGAGTCGGTGCAGGCCGGGCAGGTGATCGCCACCGAGCCGGGGAACGGGACCCGGATCCGCAAGAGCGACCCGGTGCGGGTGGTGGTCTCGCGCGGCCCCGAGCGGGTGGCGGTGCCGGAGCTGACGGGCCGTCCACTGGTCGACGCCACCCGGGCGCTGACCGACGCGAAGCTGTCGGCGGGCACCGTCCGCGAGCAGTTCAGCGACACCGTGCCGAAGGGCTCGGTGATCGGCGCCGACCCGGTCCCCGGCACCCGGCTGGCCCCCAACGCGCCGGTGGCGCTGACGGTTTCGAAGGGCATGACGCCGGTGCCGGACGTCGGCGGGCTGTCCTGGGACGACGCGTCGAAGGCACTGGAGGCGGCCGGCTTCCAGGCCAAGCTCGGCGGGCTGCTCCCGCTCGGCAAGGTGACCGGCCAGTCCCCGGCGGCGGGCACCCCGCGCCCGCAGGGCTCGGTCGTGACGGTCACCGTCAGCCTGTTCTGACCCGCACCGCCGCGACCCGCTGACGCGGCGTCAGCGCAGCGGGCCGTCGCCGTCCTGCTCCTGGTACGAGTAGCGCTGCTGCTGCCACGGGTCGGCCAGGTTGTGGTAGCCGCGCTCCTCCCAGAAGCCGCGCCGGTCGGCCCGCATGTACTCGACCGCGCGGACCCACTTGGGGCCCTTCCAGGCGTACAGGTGCGGGACCACCAGGCGGACCGGGAAGCCGTGCTCCAGGGTGAGCGGCTCGCCGTTGTGGTGGGTGGCGAAGACGGTGCCCGGGTCGGCGAAGTCGGCGAGCCGCAGGTTGGCGCTGTAGCCGTACTCGGCCCAGACCATCACGTGGGTGACCGAGGGGTCGGGCGGGACCAGGTCCAGCACGGTCTTGCCGGCGACGCCGCCCCACTCGTTGCCGAGCATGGAGAACTTGGTGACGCAGTGGAAGTCGCCGCGGACGGTGACCCGGGGCAGCGCGTGGAAGGCGGCGAAGTCCCAGCTGGTCTTCTCCGCGTCGGCAGTGGCCCCGAAGACCTGGAAGTCCCAGCTCTGCGGCTTGAACCGGGGCACCGGACCGTAGTGCAGCACCGGCCAGCCGCGTTGCGGCTTCTGCCCCGGGGGGAGCCTCGGGTCAGACGGCGGCGGTTGTTCCGGTTGGTGCTGACCCATGCCTCCATGGTGACAGACGGCGGGCGCCTTCCCACGCGCGCCCCCGCCGCACGCCCCCGGGAAATGTCTCCGTCGGGAGGGGGGCAGCGCGCCGCAAATCCGCGCGCGCGTTCGGGTGAGATACCCCCGAACGGCTCAATCAATTCCCCATACCAGCAGGTCAGAGCGGTGCACACGCACGGAAATGCGGTCCGGAAATACCCGCGGTAAGCGTGAACTTACTGGAAGTACACCCGTTCAGGTGCCACGATGCGGGGCAACCGGGCACCCACCGGAATTCGCCGTACAGGAAGGCAGGCCATGCAGGGCGATCCCGAGGTCATCGAGTTCCTCAACGAGCAGCTGACGGCCGAGCTCACCGCCATCAACCAGTACTTCCTGCACGCGAAGATGCAGGAGAACTTCGGCTGGACGAAGCTCGCGAAGTACACCCGGCACGAGTCCTTCGACGAGATGAAGCACGCCGAGGTGCTGACCGACCGGATCCTGTTCCTGGACGGGCTGCCGAACTACCAGCGGCTGTTCCACGTCCGGATCGGACAGACCGTCAAGGAGATGTTCGAGGCGGACCGGCAGATCGAGGTCGAGGCGATCGACCGGCTCAAGCGCGGGATCGTGGTGATGCGCGCCAAGAACGACGTCACCTCGGCGAACATCTTCGAGGACATCCTGGCCGACGAGGAACACCACATCGACTACCTCGACACCCAGCTCGAACTGCTGGAGAAGCTCGGCGACGCGCTCTACATCGCGCAGCTCATCGAGCAGCCGGAGAGCAGCTGACCGCTACCGGGCTACGCGGCCTGCGGGGCGGTGGGCTCGGCCAGACCGATCCGCTGGGCGAGCCGGGCGGTCGGGCAGGGGCGGGCACCGTGCTCACCGAGCAGCGCCTGGATGCGGCGCACGCAGGAGCCGCAGTCGGTGCCGGCCTTGCAGCCGCCGGCTATCTGGCGCGGCGTGGTCGCCCCGGCGTCGATCGCCTGCTTCACCTGGTCCTCGGTGACCGCATGGCACATGCACACGTACATGCGCGGCCCCTTCCAGCTCGTGCGGTTTACTGAGCCTTACCTTACCTGGTGGTCCGGGTACGAAAAAGGCCCCTCCGACTCGGATGTCCCGAATGCGGAGGGGCCTTCGTCACACTGCCGGCCGGTTACTGGCCGCGGTACATCTCGGCGACCAGGAACGCCAGGTCCAGCGACTGGCTGCGGTTGAGGCGCGGGTCGCAGGCGGTCTCGTAGCGCTGGTGCAGGTCGTCGACCAGCACCTCGTCGCCGCCGCCGACGCACTCGGTGACGTCGTCGCCGGTGAGCTCCACGTGGATGCCGCCCGGGTGGGTGCCGAGCGCGCGGTGGACCTCGAAGAAGCCCTTGACCTCGTCCAGGACGTCGTCGAACTTGCGGGTCTTGTGGCCGCTCGACGCCTCGAAGGTGTTGCCGTGCATCGGGTCGGTGATCCACACGACCTGCGCGCCGGAGGCGGTGACCTTCTCCACCAGGGTGGGCAGGTGGTCACGGATCTTGCCCGCGCCCATCCGGGTGATGAAGGTGAGCCGGCCGGGCTCGCGGTCCGGGTCGAGCCGGTCGATCAGGGTGAGCGCGTCGTCGACCGTGGTGGTCGGGCCGAGCTTCACGCCGATCGGGTTGCGGATCTTGGCCGCGAACTCGATGTGCGCGTGGTCGAGCTGACGGGTGCGCTCGCCGATCCACACCATGTGGCCGGAGACGTCGTACAGCTCACCGGTGCGCGAGTCGGTGCGGGTC
Organism: Kitasatospora sp. NPDC002522; assembly: GCF_053595195.1. NCBI lineage: Bacteria > Bacillati > Actinomycetota > Actinomycetes > Kitasatosporales > Streptomycetaceae > Kitasatospora > Kitasatospora sp. NPDC002522. The sequence goes on along the minus strand of NZ_JBSFXE010000002.1, from coordinate 220,538 downwards.
AGCGCCGTCTCGTAGTCGAGGATCAGCGCCTCGTGCGAGGAGAAGAACTCGACCGTCTTGAACTCCTCGGGGGCCACCCCGCAGGCGTTCATGAAGGCCAGCGCCTGGTCGATCTCCCGGGCCAGCTGCTCGTAGCGCTGCCCCGCCGGGGAGTTGCGCACGAAGTCCTGGTTCCAGGCGTGCACCTGGCGCAGGTCGGCGTAACCGCCGGTGGTGAAGGCGCGCACCAGGTTCAGGGTGGCCGCGGAGGCGTTGTACATCCGCTTGAGGCGCTCGGGGTTCGGGATCCGGGCCTCGGGGGTGAACTCGAAGCCGTTCACCGAGTCGCCGCGGTAGACCGGCAGGGTCACGCCGTCGCGGGTCTCGACGTTCTTCGAACGCGGCTTGGAGTACTGGCCGGCGATCCGGCCGACCTTGACCACCGGGACGGACGCCGCGTACGTGAGCACGGCGGCCATCTGGAGCAGGGTCTTCAGCTTGTTGCGGATCTGGTCGGCCGAGACGGCGTCGAACGCCTCGGCGCAGTCGCCGCCCTGCAGCAGGAACGCCTCACCACGCGCGACGGCGCCGAGCCGGGCGCGCAGCTGGTCACACTCGCCGGCGAAGACGAGGGGCGGATACGAGGCGAGCTCCGCAAGGGTGTTGCGCAGAGCCTCTTGGTCCGGCCATTCAGGCTGCTGCGCCGCGGGCAGGGACTGCCAGGAGTGGTTAGTCACGGTCACGCACCCAAGGCTACGGGGTGTCACAAGCGAATTGGGGCATCCGCCCGCTGGGTGAGACGGGTCGTGGACATCACCCCGCGGCCCCCGGGCATCGGCTATCGTCTGGTCCGTGACCGCGCCGCACACCTTCTCCTGGTGGTGGGCCAGCCCGTTGGGCGGCCCACGGATCGCGCGTCCCTGAGACGACACGACGGCCGCCCTTCGGGGCGGCCGTCGACGTCTGTGTCGAGTGTCACGGCCCTCCCGGAACCGGCGGATACCCCCGCAGCCCACTCCCGGAAGGACCACCCGCAGCCGTGACCACCACCGCCGCCGGCCTGCTCGCCCGGCTCACCGCCCCCGGCGCCCCCGCGTTCGCCCTGCTGCACCGCCGCGCCCCGCGGCTCGCCCCGGACACCGTCGAGCTGCTGCTCGGCGAGGTCGGCGACCACGACACCCTGGCCGACCTCCCGGTACGCCTCGGCGTCCCCGCCGACGGCCCCCGGCACGACCTGCTGGCGCTGGTCCCCTACGCGCAGATCCGCGAGCGCGGCTTCGACGCCCGCCAGGACGGCACCCCGCTGCGGGCGCTGCGGGTCGACGAGCAGTACGCGCTGCCGCTGGCCGACGTGCTGAAGGCGCTGCCCGACGCGCCGGTGGCGCTGCGCGGCGGGGAGTTCGACATCGACGACGAGGAGTACGCCGGGATCGTCCGGCGGGTGATCGACGACGAGATCGGGCGCGGCGAGGGCGCCAACTTCGTGATCCGGCGCGACTTCCACGCCACCCTGGAGGACTTCTCGCCCGCCACCGCGCTGACCCTGTTCCGCCGGCTGCTGGAGCAGGAGCGCGGCGCGTACTGGACCTTCCTGGTGCACACCGGCGACCGGGTGCTGGTCGGCGCCTCCCCGGAGGTCCACGTCCGGCAGTCCGGCGGCACCGTGGTGATGAACCCGATCTCCGGCACCTACCGCTACCCGGCCGGCGGGCCCACCGCCGAGTCGCTGCTGGAGTTCCTGCGCGACCCCAAGGAGCTGGAGGAGCTCACCATGGTGGTCGACGAGGAGCTCAAGATGATGTGCACCGTCGGCGACCTCGGCGGGCAGGTCCTCGGGCCGCGGCTGAAGGAGATGTCGCACCTCGCGCACACCGAGTACGAGCTGCGCGGGCGCACCTCGATGGACGTCCGCGAGGTGCTGAAGGAGACGATGTTCGCCGCCACCGTCACCGGCAGCCCGGTGCAGAACGCCACCCGGGTGATCGACCGGTACGAGCGCGGCGGGCGCGGCTACTACTCCGGGGCGCTCGCCCTGATCGGCCGCTCCGCCAGCGGCGGGCAGCAGTTGGACTCGCCGATCTGCATCCGGGCCGCCGACGTCGACCCGGCGACCGGGGCCCTGGTGGTCCGGGTCGGCGCCACCCTGGTGCGGCACTCCGACCCGCACTCCGAGGTCGCCGAGACCCACGCCAAGGCCGCCGGGGTGCTCTCCGCGATCGGCGCCCGCCCGGCCCGCAGCGGCCAACTCGCCGACGCCCGGCCCCGGTTGGCCGACGACCACCGGGTTCAGGCGGCCCTGGACGCGCGCCGGGCCGGCCTCGCCCCGTTCTGGCTGCGGATGCAGCAGCCCGCCGCCCCGCAGCCGGGGTCGGACACCCTGGTGGTCGACGGCGAGGACACCTTCACCTCGATGCTGGCCCACCTGCTGCGCTCGCTCGGCCACACCGTCACGGTGCTGCGCTACGACACCCCGGCGCTGCGCGAGCGGGTCGCCGCGCACCGCGGCCCGCTGGTCCTCGGCCCCGGACCCGGCGACCCCGCCGACCCGGCCGACCCCAAGATGGCGGTCCTGCGCCCGATCGTCGCCGACGCCCTGGCCGCCGTCCGCACCGGCGAGCGGACCGCCCCGCTGCTCGCGGTCTGCCTCAGCCACCAGCTGCTCTCCGCGCAGCTCGGTCTGCCGTTGGCCCGCAAGGCCGTCCCGTACCAGGGTGCCCAGGAGACCGTCGACCTGTTCGGCGCCCGCCGGACCGTCGGCTTCTACAACACCTTCACCGCCCGCTGCGACGACGACGCCGCCGGGCGGCTGGCCGCCGAGGGCGTCGAGGTGGCCCGCGACCCGCACACCGGGGACGTCCACGCCCTGCGCGGCCCGGGCTTCGCCGCCCTGCAGTTCCACCCCGAGTCGGTGCTGACCCGGGAGGGCGTGCAGATCGTCGCGGACCTGCTGCGCACTGCGGCGGCCGTCCGCGGCTGACCGGTCGGGCCCGGGGCCGGCGCGGCCCCGGGCTCAGCCCAGTTCCTCGTCCAGCCCCTGCTCGATGGCGTACCGGACCAGCTCGACCCGGTTGTGCAACTGCAGCTTGCCGAGGGTGTTCTGGACGTGGTTCTGCACGGTGCGGTGCGAGAGCACCAGCCGGTCGGCGATCTGACGGTACGACAGCCCCTTGGCGACCAGCCGCAGCACCTCGGTCTCGCGCGGGGTGAGCTGCGGTGCCGCGGGAGCCGCGGGGGCGGGCGGTTCGGTGGCCAGGCGGCGGAACTCGCCGAGGACCAGGCCGGCCAGGCCGGGGGTGAAGACCGGGTCGCCGACGGCGGTGCGGCGCACCGCGTCGATCAGCTCCTCGCGGCCGGCGGACTTCACCAGGTAGCCGGTCGCGCCGGACTTCACCGCCTCCAGCACGTCGGCGTGCTCGCCGCTCGCGGAGAGCACCAGCACCCGCACCGCCGGGTCGCCGGCCACCACCCGGCGGCACACCTCGACGCCGGGCAGCGCGGGCAGGTTGAGGTCGAGCACCACCACCTGCGGGGCACTGGCCCGGGCCCGGCGGACCGCCTCCTCGCCGTCGCCGGCGGTCGCGACCACCGCGAACCCCGCCTCGGCGAGGTCCCGGGCGACGCCCTCGCGCCACATCGGGTGGTCGTCCACCACCATCACCCGCACCGGCTGGTCAGCCATCCGTACCCCTCCTCGGCCACCGCAGTTCCACCTCGACGCCCTCGCCGGGCACCGAGTACAGCTCGGCGCTGCCGCCGAGGTCCAGCATCCGGCCGCGGATCGACTGGGAGACGCCGAGCCGCCCGTCGCGCTGCGCCTCGGCCAGCCGGCCGGGCGCCAGACCGGGGCCGTCGTCACGGACCGAGACGGTGACCGCCTCCGGCTCGTCCTCGACCAGGATCCAGGCCCGCGCCGACTCCCCCGCGTGCCGGCGGACGTTGTCGAGGGCGGCGGCCACCGCGGCGGCGAGCTCGGCCGCGACCGCCGCGGGCAGCAGCACCGGGGTGCCGGGCGCGGCCACGGTGACCCGCTCGCCCGCGTGCCGGGAGATCAGCGGGCGCAGGTCCTGCTCCTCGCCGGGCTCGGCCTGTTCGGGCAGCTGAGCCCCCGTCATCAGGGCGCGCAGCGCCCGTTCCTGCTCCCCGGCGAGCCGGCCGAGCTCGGCGCCGTCGCCCTGCTGGCGGTGGACCAGGGCGAGCACCTGCAGCACCCCGTCGTGGATGTCCCGGGAGAGTCGTTCGCGCTCCCGCGTCGCGGCCTCCACCTGCAGCGCGCGGGTGAGCACCGCCTCGCTGGCGCGGGCGAGTTCGATCACGTAGCCGATCGCGCAGCCGGCCACCAGCAGCAGCACGATGTTGTGCAGGTTGTCGGGGGTGATCCCGCCGTGGCCGAAGATGTTGGCCGCGCCGATCACCAGGCCGGCGAAGGCGGCGGGCCGCCAGCCGCCCTTGCCCGCGTAGCCGAGCACCGTGCCGGCGGCCCAGATGGTGGGCAGCGTGGGCGCGCCGCCGTGGATCCGGGCGGGGGTGTCGATGAGGCCGCTCATCACGATGCCGAAGACCGCGAACAGCAGGTCGGTGCCGAGCACCGGCCAGGTGCAGCGCTGCGGTCCGGCGAAGGCCCGGGTGCTGGCCAGCGTCCACAGGGTCAGGGCGCCGAGGTAGATCCAGCCGGAGACCGGGTGCAGGAAGTCGTGGAAGGACGCGAAGTAGCGAAGCACCGCGTAGCCGAGCGCCAGCACCCGGAAGTACCCCATGGCGCGCCACATCGGCAGTTCGACGGACATCCCGCCGGCCGCCACCGCCGAGGCCACCCCCGGCCGCCGCGTCACGCGGCCGCCGGGCGCGGCGACGGGTCTGTGCTCGTTCACCACGCCCCCCTGACGGCCGATCAGGCCCCGGTGTCCTTCTCGGTGCCGCCGTCCTTCTCCGCCTCCGCGGCCTTCTCGGCTTCGGCGGCGGCCTTCTCGGCCTCGGCGGCGGCGGCCTTCTCGGCCTGCTCCGCGGCCTTCTCCGCCTTCTGCTGGGCCTTGCGCTCGGCGTTCTCGGCCTTCTTCTCGTCGGCGAGCTGGCGCTTGGCGGCGGTCGCGTAGATGTCCACGTACTCCTGGCCGGACAGCCGCATGATCTCGTACATCACCTCGTCCGTCACCGAACGCAGGATGAAGCGGTCGTTCTCCATGCCCTGGTAGCGGGAGAAGTCGAGCGGGCGGCCGATCCGGATGCCGGGGCGGACGCCGAAGTTGGGGACCACCTGGCCGGGGGGCTGCACCTTCTCGGTGTCGATCATCGCGACCGGGATCACTGGCGCGCCGGTGGCCAGCGCGACCCGGGCCAGGCCGCCGACCTTGCCGCGGTACAGCTTGCCGTCGGGCGAGCGGGTGCCCTCCGGGTAGACGCCGAACAGCTCGCCGCGCTCGATCACCGCGATGCCGCTGCGGATCGCCGCCTCGCCGGCGCCGCGCGCCCCGGAGCGGTCCACCGGCAGCTGGCCGACGCCCTTGAAGAACGCGGCGGTGAGCCGGCCCTTGATGCCCGGGGTGGTGAAGTACTCGGCCTTCGCGATGAAGGTGACCCGCCGCTTGAGCAGCGCGGGAAGGAAGAAGGAGTCCGAGAAGGACAGGTGGTTGCTGGCGAGGATGGCCGGACCTTCGTCCGGGATGTTGTCCTCGCCCTCCATCCAGGGCCGGAAGAAGATCCGCAGCAGCGGTGCGACGATCATCTTCATCAGTCGGTAGAACAACCGGGGCCTCCTGTTGTGCGGACCGGTCGATCCTAATGCCCCGGCATTGCCGCCCGTGCACCGGCGGGCCGCCCGGAGCGGGCCTCTGTACGGCGCTTCGCCCCCGTGGGACCATCGAGCCACCCTCACCCCGAACCTCCAGGAGACCGTCGATGCCGCTGCTGCCGGGAGCCGAGCCGTTCCGCCGCCAGGGCGGGCCGGTCGGTGTGCTGCTGATCCACGGTTTCACCGGTTCCCCGCAGTCCATGCGCCCCTGGGCGGAACACCTCTCCGAGGCGGGCCTGACCGTCTCCGTCCCGCTGCTCCCCGGCCACGGCACCCGCTGGCAGGACCTGCAGCAGACCCGCTGGGAGGACTGGTACGCCACCGCCGAGGCGGCCTTCGAGGAGCTGGCCGCCGAGTGCGAGCAGGTGTTCGTCTGCGCGCTGTCGATGGGGTGCGCGCTGACCCTGCGGCTGGCCGCCGAACTCGGCGAGCGGATCTCCGGACTGGTGCTCGTCAACCCCTCGGTGCGTTCCGACAACCCCGGGACGGTACTTCTTCCGGTGCTCCGGCACCTGCTGCCGACCCTGCCCGGGGTGGCCGGCGACATCGCGCTGCCGGGCGTCACCGAGGTCGGCTACGACAAGGTCCCGCTGCACGCCGCCTGGTCACTGGCCCGGCTGTGGAAGACCGTTCAGGCGGGAATGCCGAAGGTGGCCCAGCCGGTTCTGCTGTTGCACAGCCCGCAGGACCACGTGGTCTCGCCGCGCAACTCGGCACTGGTGCTCGCCCGGATATCCTCGACCGATGTGACGGAGCTGCTGCTCGACCGCAGCTTCCACGTGGCCACGCTGGACCACGACGCCGGTCTGATCTTCGGGGCGAGCCTCGACTTCGTCCGGCGGCTGGCCCCGGCAGCGGCGGTCGATGCCGGGAACCACTCGGGCTGAAAGGCCGGTTGTGAACGAGACGAGCAAGGCGAACGACGACGAGGACCTGCCCCGCGACGCCGCGGCGTCCGGCGAGCCCACCGCCCAGCCCGCGCCCGATCCTTCGCCGCGCCGTCCCGCCGCGGGCAGCCAGGCCGAACAGGACGAGATCTTCGCCGCGCTGGTCGCCCAGTTCGACGAGCCGGTCGACCTGACCGACCCGGCCTGGCCGGAGGCGGAGAACGTCCGCACCCAGCCCGAGCGTCCGGAGCGCCGCGCCGACCCCGGCCTCAACTCGCTGGCCGGCTTCGCCCCCCGCCCGATCCCGCGCCCCGAGGACGGCCCGCGCAGTTACTCCGTCGCCGAGGACGAGGACGAGGGCCACTTCGTCCCGCCGGAGCCCCCGCCGCTGCCGCCCGCCGACACCACCGCCAAGTTCGCCTGGCTGGCCGTGCTCGGCGGCCCGGCGCTGCTGCTGTTCGACGCGCTGGTCTGGCGCGAGGTCTCCGGCTGGCCGGCCTGGGTCGGCGTGCTCGCCTTCCTCGGCGGCTTCGGCACCCTGGTCGCCCGGATGAAGGACCGCGACGAGGACGAGCCCGACGACCCGCAGGGCGGCGCGGTCGTCTGACCGGCGCCGCCCCGGCGGTGCCGCTACGCGGCCGGGATGCGCAGCGCCGCCAGCACCGGCAGGTGGTCGGTGGCCGCCCGCAGGTCCGCCTCCGACACCCCCGGCAGCGGGTACGGCACGCCGCAGCCGAGCACCTCGACGTCCGGGGTGGTGAACACCCCGTCGATCCGCTGGAACGGGTCGCCCGGCACCGAGGTCTCGGTGCCGCCCCACGGTGCCTTCGCGTGGGCGTCCGTCAGCTCGGCCGCCAGCGCCCGCCAACCCGGGTCCTCCGGGTGCTCGTTGAAGTCGCCCGCGATCACCCCCGGCTCGCCGGGCCGCAGTTGACGCCGCAACAGGGCGAACTGGCGCAGCCGCTCGTCCGGGTCGAGGCTCAGGTGGCAGCTGGTCACCGAGAACGGCCGGCCGCCGCCGATCCGCAGCAGCGCGCCGGCGAAGCCGCGGGCGTGCAGGCCCCGGGTCTTCGGCAGCAGCACGTCGCGCAGTTCCAGCACGTCGACCCGCAGCCGCCCGAGCAGCAGCGGCCCGGCCGCCACCCGCCCGCCGCCGGCCAGGATCACCATCCCGGTCTCGTGCGCGAGCCAGGCCGCCGACTTCTCCGGCTTCCAGTACCGCGGCGACTCCTGCACACAGACCACGTCGGGCTCACAGGCCCGAATCACCCGAGCCACCGCCGCCCGGTCGTCGCGCAACGACCGCACGTTGTAGCTCAGCACCCGCACCCGCCGCGCCCCGTCCGGTTCCACCCCGGACGACGCCAACGCAATCCCAGTGTCCGTCACCTGACAGACAGTAACAGGGACGTACAAGCCGCCGCAGGGCAGCAACCACAGGGGCGCGAGGAACCGCCCGCGCACAGCAAGATCCGCCCGACGAGAGCACTCCCCTCCCCGGGCGGATCCACATGACGATGCGTCAGGTGCGGGCCAGGTCCGCCGCCCCCGCGATCCCCGCCGCCGAACCCATCGACGCCAGCACCACGTTGGCGCGGGGTCGCTGCGGGCCGCCGGTCAGGTAGGTCTCGAACGCGGCGGCCACCGGGTCGAGCAGCAGGCTGCCGGAGTCGGAGACGCCGCCGCCGAGGACGAAGACGCCCGGGTCGAACAGCGCGGCGAGGTCGGCCATGCCGCGGCCGAGCCAGTCGGCGAGCTCGGCGTAGCAGGAGAGGGCCAGCGGGTCGCCCTCCTCCGCGGCCTCGGTGATGTGGATGCCGCGGATGGTCTCGGCGACGCCGTCGTTGAGCTCCAGCATCCGCTTGCCGGCGATCGGGTCGGCCGCGGCCTTCTCCCGGCCGTAGCGGCGCAGCGCCCGCCCGGAGCCGTACTGCTCCCAGCAGCCGTGGCCGCCGCAGCCGCACTCCAGGCCGTCGGGGACCATGTTGAGGTGGCCGATCTCGCCGGCCACGCCGAAGCGACCGCGGTGCAGCCGGCCGTCCAGCACGATGCCGCCGCCGATGCCGGTCCCGACGGTGATCAGGACCATGTCCTCGTAGTCGGCCGCGGCACCGAACCGGAACTCCGCCCACGCCGCGCAGTTGGCGTCGTTCTCGACGACCGTCGGCAGGCCGGTGAGTTCCTCGACGCGCTGCTTGAGGGGCTCGTTCTCCCAGTCGATGTTGGGCGCGAAGATCACGGTGGAGCGGTCCCGGCTGATGAAGCCGGGGGCACCGACGCCGACGGCGGCGACATCGGGGTACTGCTCCTTCAGTTCTCGTACGCCCTGGGCGATGGCGTCGACCGCCCACTGGGGGTCGGCCGGGGTGGGCACCCGGGTCCGGGCCAGAATCTCGCCGGCCTCGTCGACCACACCTGCTGCGATCTTGGTACCGCCGACGTCCACGCCGATGGTCAGAGCCATGTGTCCCTCAGCTATTCACTCGTTCCCGCTCAGCGGAACGGTACCGGCTGAGGGGTGCCCACGTACACAGTCCGGCATACATTATTCGAAGACAATCCGGGAGAGACCGCCCAGACTGCCTTCACAAGTCATATTGACGACGCCATTCCGTGATTGCCTGAGATCATAACGTCACGAAGCCCACGTCGCGGCTTAACTAGTTGTCGGACGCCTCGGCGGGCTCGTCCAGGTCCACCCGCTCGGTCTCGGCGTGTTGGGGCGCCGACCAGCGGCGTTCGTGCCCGGCGACCGCCGCGCGGTAGGCGGCCAGCAGCTCGCCGCCGGCCGCGGCGAGGTGTCCGTACACCTCCGGGTTGGACTCGCGGAGCTTTCCGCCGACCTCCACCGCTTTCACTCCGAGTGCGGTCGCGAACTTCCGCACCTCGTCGACCAGCGGCGCGAAATCTCCGCCCGCACCCGGCTCCTCAGCACCCACCACGCACTCCCTCTCTCGTGTCTCCCGCGCGACTCAGAGCCCGCGCGGCCACAACGCCGGGTCCGGCGCGAACCGCACCGACAGCACCCCGGCGGCCAGTCCCGCCCCGCCGACGGTGCAACGGCGGAGCGCCGACGGGAGTGCCAGGACCCGCCGGTAGGCGCCCACACCGACCACCAACTCGTCGCCGCGGCGCAGCAGTTCGAGTTCCTCACGGTCGGCGCCGGGCAGCGGCAGGTGCCACAGCAGCAGGCCGTCCTCGGCCAGCCGGTCCTCCACCCAGGGATCGGCGGGGGCGGGCGTGGCGGGGTGGCCGGCCGCGTAGAGCTGCTCGGCGAGCGTCTCCAGGGTGCTGTCGGGCTGCCGGGTGGTCAGCAGCGGGACGTCCAACTGCCCGGCAAGCGCTGCGAGTTGCTCGCGCTGCCGGTGGGCGGTGCGGGCCAGCCAGTCGTCCGGGGAGTCCACCGCGGCGGCGGGCAGCGCGCCGTGCGCGACCACCGCGTCCAGGGCCAGGCCGTGCAGCGCGAGGCCGGCCCGGATCCGGGCCAGGCCGCCGGGGTCGGGACGGGCGGCGTCCTGCACCAGCCGGACGGTGGTGCCGGGCGCGGTGATCGCGGCGCGGGCCTCGGCGATGGCGCCCGCCGCGGCGGCCCGGGCCTCGAACAGCCGGTCGGTGGGCATCGACATCCCGGCCACCGCGGCCAGCAGCGGGCGCAGCGCCCGGGCGGCCTGCCGCTGCTCGGGCAGCAGCCGGGTCAGGTAGCGGTCGAGCTGCTCGGGCAGCGCGAGGGTGGCGATCAGTTCGGCGGGCGGCGGGGCGGCGACCACCAGCACCTCGGCGGCGGCCCGGGGCAGCGCGCGCAGCAGGGCGAGGGCGCGGGTGCCGGGCAGCGGGCCGAGCTCCTCGGGGTCGAGCGGTTCGGCGCCGATCAGGTCGAGCGCGGGGGCGAGCTTGTCGCGGTAGCCGTCGAGGGCGGCGCTGAAGGCGGCCTGCTCGTCGATCCGGGCCACCGTCAGGTGCGCGTCGTACCGGACGGGTCGGGGCGTGAGGCGGGCGTCGAGCAGCGCGTCGACGGCGCGGTGCGGGTCGTCGGCGGCCAGCAGCAGGGTGTCGCGGCCCTGCCGGGCGTGCTGCAGTGCGGTGGCGGCCGCGATGCGGGCCGCGTCCGGGCCGCTGACCAGGACGGTACGAGTGGCCACGCGCCCGGTCAGCCCTCGACGCGCTTCTTCAGCCCGGCCAGTGCCCGGTCGATGATGACCTTCTCCGCCTTGCGCTTGATCATGCCGAGCATCGGGATCTTCACGTCCACGGCCAGCTGGTAGGTCACCTCGGTGGCCTTGCCCGCGGGGGCGAGGGTGTAGGAGCCGTCCAGCGAGCGCAGCATCTGGCTGCGGACCAGGGTCCAGCTGACCTCGCGGTCGCCGTCCCAGGTGTAGGCGAGGGCGTGCTCGTCGCGGATCGCGCCGGCGTCCAGCAGCAGCCGGACCTCGGTGGCGCGGCCGTCGGGGCCGCTGGCCAGCACCTCGATCTCCTTCACCTCGCCGGTCCACTCCGGGTAGGCGGCGAAGTCGGCGATGACCGCCATGACCTCGGCCGGGGTGGCGTCGATGACAATGCTCGACCTGGTGTGCTCCGCCATTGCGGCCTCCGCGATCTCCCGTGCTGCTGTACGCCCAGCAGAGGCTATCGCGGGCGGGCGGGTGCGCTTCCCGCCCGGTCCGCCTACCGGCGGGTCACCTGACGACTGCCGTAGGGTTCGTTCCGATCATCCACACCCCGACCTGCGGTGTGACGCTTGGAACAACGAGGCCGACCCCCCTGGCCGAATTCGTCTACCGAGCAGTAACGTCCTGACGTCCCGCAGCGTCGCAGACGAGGAGCAGTCTTGCTCGAGGAGTTCAGCCTTCCGGCCCGCTACCAGGTCCCGAGTGACGGCAACCTCGCCGACCTGGTCCACCAGAACGCGGAGCGGCACCCGGGCGTCGCTGTGCTCAGCCGCAAGACGGACGGGCACTGGCAGGACCTCACCGCCGCCCAGTTCCTCGTCGAGGTGCACGCCGCCGCCAAGGGCCTGATCGCCACCGGCATCGCCCCCGGCGACCGGGTCGCCGTGATGTCCCGCACCCGCTACGAGTGGACCCTGCTGGACTTCGCGATCTGGACCGCCGGCGCGATCACCGTCCCGGTGTACGAGACCTCCTCCGCCGAGCAGGTGCAGTGGATCCTCGGCGACTCCGGCGCGCTCGCCGTGATCACCGAGACCGCCCAGCACGCCGCCGTGGTCGCCGAGGTCCGCGACGCCCTGCCGGAACTCCGGCACACCTGGCAGATCGAGGACGGCGCGATCGCCGCGCTCGCCCTGGCCGGGCAGGACGTCCCCGACGCCGTGATCGAGGAGCGCCGCCGCCTGGCCCGCCCCGACTCGATCGCCACCATCGTCTACACCTCCGGCACCACCGGCCGCCCGAAGGGCTGTCAGCTCACCCACGGCAACTTCCTCTCCGAGCTCGGCAACGTCTGCGCCCGGATGCCCGAGCTGTTCCGCACCGGCGAGTCCTCCGTGCTGCTCTTCCTGCCGCTGGCCCACGTGCTGGGCCGGATCGCCGAGATCGCCGCCGCCATCGCCCCGGTCAAGCTCGGCCACGTCTCCGACATCAAGAACGTCACCGAGGAACTCGGCTCCTTCCGGCCGACCCTGATCCTCGGTGTCCCCCGGGTCTTCGAGAAGGTCTTCAACACCGCCCGCGCCAAGGCCCAGGCCGAGGGCAAGGGCAAGATCTTCGACCGCGCCGCGGACACCGCGATCGCCTACAGCCGCGCCCTCGACGCCGGCGGCCCCTCGCTCGGCCTGCGCCTGCGGCACGCGGTCTTCGACAAGCTGGTCTACGTCAAGCTCCGCAACGCGCTCGGCGGCCGCTGCAACGCCGCCATCTCCGGCGGCGCCCCGCTCGGCGAGCGGCTCGGCCACTTCTACCGCGGCATCGGCTTCCGCGTCCTGGAGGGCTACGGCCTCACCGAGTCCTGCGCCGCCACCGCCTTCAACCCGGACGACAAGCCCAAGATCGGCACCGTCGGCCAGCCGCTGCCCGGCTCCGCGATCCGCATCGCCGAGGACGGCGAGGTCCTGCTGAAGGGCCCGCAGATCTTCACCGGCTACTGGAACAACCCCGCCGCGACCGCCGAGGCCCTCCAGGACGGCTGGTTCGCCACCGGTGACATCGGCACCCTCGACGACGAGGGCTACCTCACCATCACCGGCCGCAAGAAGGAGATCATCGTCACCGCCGGCGGCAAGAACGTCGCCCCCGCGGTGATCGAGGACCGCATCCGCGCCCACGCGATCATCGGCGAGGTCATGGTGGTCGGCGACCGCAAGCCCTTCATCGCCTGCCTGGTCACCGTCGACGACGAGTTCTTCCCGCGCTGGAAGTCCCTCAACGGCAAGCCCGCCGACGCCACCGTCGCCGACCTCCGCGAGGACCCGGACCTGCTCGCCGCCATCCAGGCCGCCGTCGACGACGGCAACCAGGCGGTCTCGCACGCCGAAGCGGTCAAGAAGTTCCGCCTCCTCACCACCGCCTTCACCGAAGCCAGCGGCCACCTCACCCCGTCCCTGAAGCTCAAGCGCAACGTGGTCCTCAAGGACTTCGCAGCGGACGTCGAGGCCCTCTACACCCGCTGACGCCCCGCCAGGGGCGCGGTAACCTGCGCCCCGACCTCGTGCCCCGTCAGGGGCGCTGGGGGTACCTCCCGGCCCCCCTTGGGGCTGGCGGCGGAACTGCGCGCGCAACCACTCCGCTGCCGCAAGATCGCGCCACGGTGCAACTGACCACCCGCAGCGCGATCTTGCTGCCGGGTGCCTTCCGCTGCTCGCAGGTCCCCGAGCCCCTGCTTTGTCACTCCGCAGCCAACAGCCCCGTCAGCCGCTGCGCCAGCATGCCCCAGCGCCAGCTGTCGTGGACCCAGCGCCGCCCCGCCTCGCCGAGCTCGCGGCGCAGCCCCTCGTCCCCGAGCAGTCGCACCAGCCGCTCGGCCAGCACCTCCACTCCCCCCTTGCCGGGCACCACGTAGCCGGTCTCGCCCTCGCGCACCGCGTCCGGCGCCCCGCCGGAGTCGCCGGCCACCACCGGGAGCCCGGTCGCCGAGGCCTCCAGGTAGACGATGCCGAGACCCTCCACGTCGAGGCCGCCCCGGCGCGTGCGGCAGGGCATCGCGAAGACGTCGCCGGCCCCGTAGTGCGCGGGCAGTTCCTCCCACGGCACGGCGCCGGTGAAGACGACCGAGGACCGCACGCCCACCGAGTCGACCAGCTTCTCCAGCTCGGCCCGGTAGGGCCCGCCTCCCACCACCAGCAGCACCGCGTCCGGCACCGCGGCCAGCACCCGCGGCATCGCGGTGATCAGCGTGTCCTGCCCCTTGCGCGGCACCAGCCGCGACACGCACACCACGACGGGCCGGTCGGTCAGCCCGAGCCGGGCCCGCACGGCGTCCCCGCCGGAGTCCGGACGGAACGTCGACTCGTCGACACCGGGCGGCAGTTGCACCATCCGCGCGGCGGCCTCCGGCCCCACCGCCCGGGCGATCCGGGAGCGCGTGTACTCCCCCAGGTAGGTGAGGACGTCGGTGCCCGCGCCGATCCGCCGCAGCAGCTGCGCCGAGCCCGGCAGCTGCGCCCACGCGGCCTCGTGCCCGTGCGTCATCCCCAACAGCCGCCGGGCGCCCGCCTTCCGCAGCGCGGGGGCCATCAGGCCGAGCGGCGCGGCGGCGCCGAACCAGACCGAGGTGCAGCCCTCCGCCCGGAGGATCTCGGCGGCCCGGCGGGTCACCCGGCGGGTGGGCACCATCATCCTGGTGCGGTCGCGGATGACCGGGAACGGCTGCTCGGCGTCGAACTTCGCGACCTCTCTGCCGTCCCGCCAGGTGGAGGCGTACACCACGACGGACCCGGCGGGCTGGCGGACGGCCATGTTGTGGACGAACGCCTGGATGCCGCCCGGCCTGGGCGGGAAGTCGTTGGTGACGATCAGGGTCTTGTGCATGCCGCGGCTCGCTCGGTCGGGGTGGTGCTCGGAGTACCTGTGAGTGGTCCGTACGATAGGTCACCGTGCCCGTTCGCCGGGAACGCGCCCGGGAGGGCCGCCGTTCTGGAAGGCTCGAAGTTCTCATGGACGCCGCCGCAACCGAACCGGTTCCCGGCGGGTCCTAGGTGGTGTCCCGGTGTACGCGACGACCGAAGGAGCGTAGTGGAGTCAGCCCAGGCCGGACGGTCCGGCAGTACCGAGTACCTGGCGCTGTCCACCGCCCCCGGCACCGCGCCGGCCCGCGGGCCGCTGTGGACGCTGGCGGGCGGCTGGCTGGTCTCCCGCACGCTGATCGTGCTGATGCTCGCCGGGGTGCTGCGGATCGCCAGCACCGACGTGACGGCGGACGTCTCGGTGATCTACCACGGCTGGTACGAGGTGCTGCGCACCGGCACCTTCCCGCTGGACGACGTGACCTGGCAGTACCCGCCGGGCGCGGCGCTGGTGATCCTGCTGCCGGGGCTGCTGCCCTGGTCGTACCTGGTGTCGTTCTTCGTGATCTGCGGCGTGGTCGACGCGACGGCGATGGCCCTGCTGATGCGCGCCGGCACCCGCCGGGGCCGCAGCTACCACGGCGCCTGGTACTGGGTGGCGGGCGTGCCGCTGCTCGGGCCGACGGTGTACTGCCGCTACGACATCATCGTGACCGCGCTGGCGATCGTCGGCCTGCTGGCCCTGCTGCGCCGGCCGGCCCTCGGCGGCGTGCTGCTGGGCCTCGGCGGGCTGGTGAAGATCTGGCCGCTGCTGGCGCTGATCGGCACCCCGCGCGGACGGCGCACCCGCCGCTCGTGGACGGCGGCGGCGGCGTTCGCGGCCTCGCTGGGCTTCCTGCTGACGGCGGGGATGAACGGGGCCTTCGAGTTCCTGAAGTTCCAGTCCGAGCGCGGCATCGAGATCGAGTCGCTGGGCGCGCTGCCGCTGCACTTCGCCAAGCTGGCCGGCGCCTGGCACGGCACGGTGACGATGAACTACGGCTCGGTGGAGTTCCTCGGGCCGTGGGTGCCAGTGGTCTCCAAGGTGATGGTGGCGCTGACCGTCGCCGGTTTCGGCTGGCTGCTGGTGTGGCGGCTGCGGGCGGCCCGCTGGACCACCGCGACCACCTACGACGCGGCGCTCTGCGCGCTGCTGATCTTCACCGTGACCAGCCGGGTGATCAGCCCGCAGTACATGATCTGGATCATCGGCCTGGCCGCCGTCTGCCTGACCGCGCGCGGCACCAGCCAGCGCCCGGCGGCCGTGATGGTGCTGGTCACCACGGTGCTGACCACGCTGGAGTTCCCGGTGATGTTCGGCGCGGTCAACCGCAGCGAGCTGCTGGGCGTGCTGGTGCTGACCGCCCGCAACCTGCTGCTGCTGGCCACCACCATCGTGTCGGCGCGCGGCCTGTGGCGCTCCACCCGCCGCCCGGAGGCCGTCACCACCGTGGTCCTGCCCGCCGACCAGGTCGCCCCGCACTACCCGGTCCGCCCGGGCATCGCCTACGAGCAGGACCTGCTGGACGACCTGACCCCGGCCGACCGCACCTGACGGTCCGTCGGGAGCCGGCACGACCCCCGACTGGAACTTTCTGAAACCTCTTGCAGCAACTGCCGTGCGCTGCCACCATCACCGGGTGATCGACTACGACATCCTGATCGTCGGCGGCGTCGGCGTGGACACCATCGTCCGGGTGGACCGGCTCGAGGTGCCCGCCGACCGCGACTCCGTCGGCGTGCCCCCGGTCGTCGACTACCCGGCGCACACCGGGAACGGCGTCGCACTCGGCTGCCACGCGCTGGGTCTGCGCACCAAGTTCGCCGACTTCCTCGGCGCCGACCCGCAGGGCGAGCTGATCCTCGCCGAGTACGCCCGCCGGGGGCTGGACTTCAGCCACCTCCCGGCCCCGGCCGGCACCCCGCGCAGCGTCAACCTGGTCGACCGGGACGGCCTGCGGTTCTCCTTCTACGACGGCCGCCACCCCGCGGACGCCCGGCTGCCGCGGGAGTTCTGGCTGCCGCTGCTGGAGCGCACCCGGCACGTCCACCTGTCGATCACCAACGTCAACCGGGAGATGTACCCGGAGATCCACCGCCTGGGCCGCAGCAGCTCCACCGACCTGCACACCTGGGACGGACAGCAGGAGCACCACCGGGCCTACGCCTTCGGCTCGGACCTGGTCTTCCTCTCCGCGGCGGCCGTCGGCGGCCGCCCGGAGGCGGTGATGCGCACGGTCCTGGCGCAGGGCCGGGCCGAGCTGGTGGTGGCCACGGCCGGTGCGGCGGGCAGCTTCCTGCTCACCCGGGAGGACGAACTGCCGCGCCACTTCCCGGCCCTGGACCCGGGGGCGCCGATCGTGGACAGCAACGGCGCGGGCGACGCCTTCGTCTCCGGCTTCCTCAGCCGGCACCTGGCCGGCCGCCCGGTCGAGGAGTGCATGCGGGCCGGCGCGCTGGCCGGGGCCTTCGCCTGCACCACGGCGGGCACCCACACGGCCTTCCTGGACGCCGCGGGCCTCCAGGCGGCGCTCAACTCCGCAGCTTCGCCGTCTCGCTGATCCACCGCTTGGTGAACTCCTCCACGCCGACGCCGAGTTCGGTGCGCATCGCACGGTCCAGCTGCCCGGCGCCGAGCGCGCCGACCGACCGGTAGAACGCCACCAGCCGGTCCTGGCCCCACTGACGGGCAATCAGGTCGCAGGCCAGCCAGGAGAGTTCGTAGGCCTGGCCGATCCCGGCGGCGCCGGCGGTGAAGGCCTCGTCGGCGGGCAGCGCGGTGGGCAGCCGACCGGCGGTGACCTCCTTGGCGAGTTCGGGGGCGATCTGCCGGGCGGTGCGGCCGGTGCCGCGGTAGCCGGTGTAGTCGGCGACGCCCTCGGAGAGCCACAGCGGAGTCCACGGCTTGGTGTCGGCCCGGGTGGCGACGTGGGTGGCCTCATGGGTGACCACCACCCGGCGGCCGAGGTCGCTGAGCTGCCGGTACGCCTCCGGGTTGACCAGGATCCGGTCGGCCGGGGTGTGCGCCGGGGCGCCGCTGACCGCCAGGGTGACCGCGGCTATGCCCTGGTAGCTGTCCGCGGCGACGTCCATCCGCCGGGCGAACTGCTGCTCGGTGAGCGGGAGTTCGAGCAGCAGCCGGCCGGGCTTCCAGTCGCCCCAGACGGCAGCCACGGCGGGCACCGCCTGGTCGGCGAGCTCGGCCAGCGCGCCCAGCTCGGCGGTCTCGCCGAGCCCGAGCACCAGGCTGCGCCGCCCGGACACCGCGCGCACCGCGCCGAGGTCCCAGGGCGCCACCGCTCCGGTCGGGGTCTCCCGGACCACCTGCCAGCCGTCCTCGGCGCGGGTCAGCTCCAGTTGCCGCTCCAGCAGCGCCGGGTAGTCGTCGACACCGTCCAGCCGGTAGCCGAGCTCCGCGGCGACGGTGATCCGGTCGGCGCCCGCCGGCGGCTCGGTGAACGAGCCGAGCTTCAGGGTGTACTCGGCGAAGCGCAGCTCGGCGGTGCGCTCCAGCAGGTCCCGGTCGGACTCCTCGGCCTCGGGGGCGCCGAGCGCCAGCAGCCGGGCGGCGTCGCCCTGCCGGACGGCGAGCGCCCGCAGCGCGAGCAGCCGCTCGACGTCGCCGCGGGTGTCGGGCGCGGCGGGCGCTGCCAGCGGCGCCCGGCGGGGCGGGGCGACCGCCCGGGGCAGCGAGAGCTGGACCGCCCCGGCGGCGGCCAGCAGCAGGGCGGCGCGACGGGACAGCGGAGCACCGACCTGCCGCCCGGACACCCGGGGCAGGTCGGTGACCAGGGGCTCGTCCGGGCTCAGACCCGCACCACCGAGCTGACCGGCATCGCGTTGACGCTCTCGTAGCGGACCCGGGCCCCGGGGTACGGGGCGTGCACGACGACACCGCCGCCGGCGTACATGCCGACGTGGTGCATGTCCTTGTAGAAGATCACCAGGTCTCCGGGCCGGGCTTCGGCGAGGCTCACCCGCCGGCCGGCCGAGGCCTGCTCCTGCGAGGTGCGCGGCAGGGTCACTCCGGCCTGCCGCCACGACCAGTACATCAGACCGGAGCAGTCGAACGTGCGCGGGCCGGTCGATCCGTACACGTAGGGGGAGCCGATCTTGGCGATCGCGGCGGCCAGCGCGACCGCGGCGCGGTCCGAGGAGGGCGGCTGGTCGCCGAGGTCGACCCGGTCGGCGCCGCGGGTGGCGCGCTGCTCGGCCTCCCGGGCGTCGTCGGTGATCAGCCGGGCGCGCTCGGTGGCGCCGAGGCCGTTCAGCAGGTGCTGGGCCCGGCCGAGCCGCGCCTTGACGTCCTCCTTGGCGGCGGCCAGCGACTGCCGGACGTTCTCCAGCTCGGCGAGCTTGGCGGTCGCCTCCTGGCGGCGCTGGTCGAGCCGGCGCTGCCGGTCGGCGACCTCCCGCAGGGTGTCGTTCTGCCGGGAGGTGGCCTGGTCGAGCGAGCGGGCGCCGTCCAGGTAGCCGGCCGGGTCGCGGTCGAGCATCAGCCGCAGGGTGGGGTCGACGCCCTGCGCGCGGTACTGGGCGGCGGCGACCGCGGCCAGGTTGCCGGTCAGCCGGTTGAGCTCGTCCTGCCCGGCGGCCACCTGGTCCTGCAGCGAGGCCGCCTCGGCCTGCAGCTTCCGCTGCTGCTCCTGGGCGGCGTTGAACTTCTCGGAGGCCTGCTCGGCCTCGTCGTACAGCTGGTCGACCTGCGCCTTGACCTCCTTGCGGCCCAGCGGCTCGGCCGGGCTGAGCGGCGCCGCGCCGGCGGCGGCGACCGTGACGCCGAGCGCGCCCGCGGCGGCGGCGGTGAGCGCCAGGGCGCGGGCCAACCGCTGGACGCCCGGCAGTGGGGGGCGACGGTGCACCGACATGCGCGAGGACTCCGTTCCTGCGGCCGCCTCCGCCGCCGCCCGGCGGGGCGGCCGTCCGCTCGGGGGCTCGGGGGCAGAGGTTAGCGAGTCGGATCGATCCAGTCCAAACCCTGACACCTTCGAATATTTGACCGCGAATCGGACATCGGGACGACGAAGGCCCGACACCCCAGGTCGGGGGTGTCGGGCCGTTCGCGCTGACCCTGGGTCAGACCCGCACGATGGTGTTGATCGGCATCGCGGTGGCCGACTCGTAGCGGACCTGCGCACCGGTGTGCGGGGCGTGCAGGACCTGCCCGTTGCCCACGTACATGCCGACGTGGTGCATGTCGCCGTAGTAGATGATCAGGTCGCCCGGCTGGGCCTTGGAGATGTCCGACCCGATCCGGGTGCCGGCGCCGGCCTGGGCCTGCGAGGTGCGCGGGATCGAGACGCCGGCCTGCGCGTAGGCCCACTGCATCAGGCCGGAGCAGTCGAAGGTGGTCGGACCGGCCGCGCCGTAGGAGTACCAGCTGCCGAGCTTGGACGTGGCGGCGGCGAGCGCGGCCCCGGCGTAGCCGGAGGTGGCCTTCACGGCGCCGAGGTCCGGGCGGGACTCGTCGCGGGAGGCGCGCTGGGCGGTGTCGGCCTGGGCGCGGGAGTCCGCGGCGGCCTTCGCCTCGGCGGCGGCCAGCTCGTCGCGCTCCTTCTGGGTGAGCGAGTTGAGCAGGTCGGTGGCCTTGGCCAGCTTCGCCTGGATGTCCTCCTTGTCGGCCTTCAGGGCCTTGGCGGTGACGTCCAGTTCGGTGAGCTTGCGCTGGGCCTCGTCGCGCTGCTGGTCGAGCGCGGCCTGCTCGGTCTTGAAGGACTTCAGCAGCCCGGCCTGGGTGGAGCCGACCTGGTCCAGCGCGCCGGCCTGCCCGAGGAAGGCGTCCGGGCTGCTGGAGAGCATCAGCTGCATGGTCTGCGAGACGCCGCCGGTGCGGTACTGCTCGGCGGCGATGCCGGCCAGGCTGTCCTGAACGGTGGTCACCCGGTCCTGCTGGCGCGCCACCTGGTCCTGCAGCTGGCCGACCTGCTTCTGCAGGTCCTGCTGCTTGACCACCGCGGCGTTGTACGCCTCGGTCTTCACCTCGGCCTGCTCGTTGAGCTGGTCGACCTGCTGCTTGACCTGGTCCTTGGTCGGCGCCGGGCCGGCGTGCGCACCGCCCTGGGTGGAGAGCGCCACGGCGGTGGCGGCGGCGGCAGTGAGAATCGAGACCCGGGCACGGCCTGCGGGCTTGGGACGACGATGGGACGCCACGAAGGCGGACTCCTTCTTCCTCACACACCGCCTACCGGGTGAGCTGACGGGTTCGGGCCGGAAGAAGCCCTACGGTGCCTCACCGGCCGCTGCTACGGCCGACCTGACACCGATTCACCCCGGGGGAACGTGGTTCCCCGGCTCCGTTCGACAGCACCCCCGCAGGGGCATCCCCGTCGGCAGGCCTCGTGGTGACGGCCCGCCCGCTGTGTCACGGACTCGGCGGCGACCTCCGCCGTCGCCCCCCATGGGCGATCGACATTGCGGTGGTCGAGGCATGACCCTAGTAACCGATCCGTGATCCGTTCAAATCCTTGTCAGAAGAAAATCTGATTCTGCGTCGAATTCGATTACGAATCTGACCGACCGTGATCAGCCTGTAACGTAGAGCTTATTGATTTTCACCATATGGTCGAGAAATGACACGCCCGGACGTGTCGCGGATCACAGGGAGATCTCGACCCGTCCGGGCGTGTCACGGTGCGTCAGTTGTCGCCCTCTGTGGGCTTATGTCCGGTTCGTCGGATCGTCAGATCCGGCGGATGGTGTTGATCGGCAGGGTGTCGACCGCCATGGTCTTCACCACGTCGCCGGTGTGCGGCGCGTGCAGCACCAGGCCGTTGCCGATGTACATGCCGACGTGGTGCTGGTCGCCGTAGTAGATGACCAGGTCGCCGGGCTGGGCGTTGTGCCAGTCACGGCCGACGTTGACGCCCGCGGTGGCCTGCGACTGCGAGGTGCGCGGGATCGAGACGCCGGCCTGCGCGTAGGCCCACTGCATCAGGCCGGAGCAGTCGAAGCTGCTCGGACCGGTCGCGCCCCAGACGTACGGCGCGCCCTGCTTGCCGAGCGCGGCCTTCACCGCGACCGCGGCGTAGCCGCTGGCCGGCGGGAGGCTGGAGATGTCGACCCGGGAGGCGCTGCGGGAGGCGGAGCCGCCGGTGCCCTCCAGGATCGAGGCGCGGTCCGCGGCGCTGAGCTTGCTGAGCAGCTTCTGCGCCTGCTGGAGCTTGTCCTGGACGTCCGCCTTGGCGTCGTTCAACGCCTTGGTCTGGCTGTCCAGTTCGGCCAGCACCTGGGCGGCTTCCTGCTTCTGCTGGTCCAGCCGGCGCTGCTGGTCCTTCAGCGACTTCAGGGTCTCCGCCTGGGTGCTGGCGGCCTGGTCGAAGGAGGACGCCTGCGCGAGGTAGGTGTCCGGGTTGGCGGAGAGCATCAGCTGCATCGACGGGTCCACCCCGCCCTGGCGGTACTGGTCGCCCGCCACCGCGGCCAGCCCGGAGGCCAGTTCGGTCATCTGCTCCTGGCTGCGGGCCACCTGGTCCTGCAGCTGGTCGGCCTGCTTGCGCAGCTGGTCGGAGCGCTCCTTGGCACCGTTGAACTTCTCGGCCGCCTGCTCCTGCTCCTCGAGCAGCTTGTCGACCTGCGCCTTGACCTCGTCCTTGCTCGGCGACGCGGGCGCGGCGTGCGCGCTCACCTGGGCCGACAGGGCGACCGCGGTCGCGGCGGCAGCGGTGAGCACGGAGACCCGTGCGCGGCTCGGCTGCTTGGGACGGCGGTGGGAGGCCAAGGGAGGTGCTCCTTCTTCCTGCTGGACTCACCCCTAGGAGTGATAGTCCGGAATATAGGTTTGACGCCAGACCCTAGTGAAGTCCAAGCCTTCGCGTCCACTCCCAGGTGCCCGCGAACCGGCCTCCCCGGACGCTTTCACCACACCGACACACTCCGGCAACCTCGCGGGGCCGCCTGATCGGCCGTCAGCCGAGGTCAGGTCCGGGACAACCGGTTGAGCAGCAGCGTCGAGGAGACCGGGCGGGCGCCCGCCTTCCGCACCCCGTCCGCGACCTCCTTGTCGGCCGAGACCACCACCACCGGACGGCCCTGCGGCTCGGCCCGGACCAGTCGGCGGATCAGCTCGTCCGCGGTCTCCCCGGTGCGGCTGAACCGCACCCGCACGCCGCGCGGCGGCGCCATGATCACCGGGACGTCCAGGTCCTGGCCGTCGAAGACGCAGGTGACCTCGGCCTGGGTGCGCTGCGCGAGCATCGCCAGCCCGCCCAGCAGCCGCAGCCGCTGCTGCTCCAGCGGCAGTTGCGGGTAGCCGGTCTTGGTCACGTTGTAGCCGTCCACCACCAGGTGGACCTGCGGGATCGCCAGCAGCTGGTCCAGCAGCGCCGGATCGTCCTCGGCCAGGCCGCGCCGGGCCACGTCGTTCGGCGAGGCCGAGCCCGGCTCCACCGCCTCCACCAGGTCCGCCGGGCGCAGCGCGGTGACCGGCAGGGCCAGTTCGCGCTGCAGGCCCTGCGCGGACTGCAGCACGGTGTCCAGCAGCAGGCGCAGCCGCATGTCCTCGACGCTGCGGCCCTCGCGGGCGGTGCGGCGACCGGTCTCCACCGCCGTCTCCAGCTCGGAGACCCGGTGGCGCAGCCGGCGCGCCTCGCTCTCGGCGGCGCTGCGCTCGGCCGCGGCGGCGGCCTTCGCCGCCTCCAACTCCCCTGCCAGGCGGCGGCTCTCGGCCTGGGCCCGGCGGGTGTCGGCCTCCAGCGAGCGGACCTTCTTGCGCAGCGAGTCGGCCTCCCGCCGCACCCCCTCGGCCTCGGTGCGGACCCGCTCCAGCTCGCCGCGGGCCGTCGACCTGGCCTCCGCCAGCTCCTCCTGCAGCCGTTCGGCCAGCCTGGCCGCCTCGGCCGCCGCGCCCTCCGCGTCGGCCCGCTCGGCCTCCTCGCCGGCCTCGTGCACCAGCCGGGTCCAGCCGGTCGGGCGCAGCAGGTAGGCCGCCGCGGCGACGTCCATCGGGTCGGCCGCGGCCGGCACGGTGCCCGCCTCCAGCGCGCGCACCAGGTCCGGCTGGCCCAGCCGCAGGCGCTCGGCTATCCGGATCCGGAAGGCCGGCTCCGACTCCAGCGCGGCGGCCAGCGCGGTCGCCGCGTACTTGGCCCGCCGGGCCGGCGTGAACTTGGCGTACGGGCGCAGCGAGGCGGGCAGTTCGGCGGCGGGGATGCCGCCCAGCGCGTCGGAGGCGATCCCGACCACCCGTCGGCGCACGCCCTCGGGCAGCGCCCGGCCGGTCACCTCGGCGGCGTCCTCGCCGGGCTGCTCCGCGAGGGCCTCGGCGGCATCCTCGCCGGGCTGCTCCGCGAGGGCCTCGGCCGCACCGTCCGGCTCCTCGACCGGTCCGGGCTCAGGAATGGACGCGATCCCGTCCGTGCCCGTGGGCGCGTTCGCTGCCTCCACCACTGTCCTCGGCTCCGATCCTGGTCCGGGCGGCCCGGCCCGGCCGTCTGCCGCGCCGCCGTGAACCACCGCTTCCTGTAATTGTCCCGTCTACCGTGCCGCACCGACAGCACCCCACCGACGAGTCCGCCCCGCGCCCCCGTCCGGAGTGCGGACGGGAGGGCGGGGCGGTGGGGTGGCGTCAGCCCTGCTGGCCGCCGTCGGCCGCGGCGTCGTCGGCGCCGGGACGGGCCACCAGCTCGACCTGGTCGACGGCGTTGCACCAGCGGCAGCGCACCGACTCGATGGTCTCGGCGAGCACCTCGGTCTCCTCGACCTTCGACTCACCGGACAGGTCGAAGTGCAGGAAGTCGATCACCCGGGACGAGCGGGTCACGTCGAAGCGGGTCAGGTTGCCACACAGCGTGCAGCGCCAGCGGGTCTCGGCGGTCGGCGCGGCAATGGTCATCAGTGGTCCCTCTCGGCTGGTCCCATGGTCCGGGCCTCCAGCCTATTGCCTGGCCCGGTGCCCCCGGCCCCCCGGTCCACTGCGCGGACGCTCACCCGGCCGGAGCAGCGCCCGGTGTCACCGCCGCGCCCCCGAGGAATGCTGACCGGCATGGTGCTCCCCGCCCTCGCCCGGGCCGGTTCGCCGGCGGCCGCGCGGACCGCCCGCGCCCCGGCCGTCACCTACCTGCTGCTCGCGGTGTCCGCGCTGGTCCTGGTCCTGGGCCCGTCCGGGCTGAACCCGCTGTACGGCAGCGGCGACGCCCGGCTCTGCGCCGAGCAGCGCTACGAGCACCGCTGGGGCGCCGTCCCGGCCGAGCTGCTCGGCGGCCACCCGCTGACGGCCGCTCAACTCGCCACCCTCTCCCCCGCCGCCCCCGGCTGCGCGCTGCCGCCGACCCACGGAAAGGTCCCCGAACTCTCGGTGCTGACCTCGCTGTTCGTGCACGCCGGCTGGCTGCACCTGGTCGGCAACCTGCTCTTCCTCTTCGTCTTCGGCCCCGCGGTGGAGGCCCGGCTCGGCCGGCTGCGCTTCCTGGTCGGCTACCTCGCCATCGGCTACCTGGCGACCTACGGCTACGCGGTGGCCGAGGCGCACACCCCCGACGCCATGCGCGCGCTGGTCGGCGCCTCCGGCGCGATCGCCGGGGTGCTCGGCGCGTACCTGCGGCTCTATCCGAAGGCCCGGGTGACCACCCTGGTGCCGATCCTGCTCTTCCTGCCGCTGCGCTTCCCCGCCTGGCTGGTGCTCGGCCTGTGGTTCGCCCTGCAGTGGTGGTCCGTCAGTTCCGGCGGCACCGGGGTCGCCTACCTGGTCCACGTGATCGGATTCGCCACCGGCTGGCTGTTCGCCTGGGCCGCCCGTCCGGCGGGGGATACCCTGGGCGCACCTTCTCGAACAGGAGTTGCTCAGTGATCACCGCGATCGTCCTCATCAACACCAGCGTCGACCGGATCCCCGAAATCGCCGAGGCGATCGCCGCCATCGAGGGCGTCACCGAGGTCTACTCCGTGACCGGCACCTACAACCTGATCGCCATGGTCCGGGTACGCGGCCACGAGGACCTGGCCGAGGTGATCCCCGGCCGTCTGAACAAGATCCCCGGCGTGATCGACACCGAGACCCACATCGCCTTCCGCACCTACTCCCAGCACGACCTGGAGGCGGCCTTCTCGCTCGGCCTGGACGAGTAGCGGCCGCCTCCCCGGGCGGGCTCAGCGCTGGCGGCCCCGGTCGATCTCCGCGGCCGCCACGCAGCGCCCGCCCTCGTTGCGGTAGCTCCACTTCGCGCCGTCGGTGACCAGCTCCCGAACGGCCGTCAGGAACCGCTCCAGGTGCTCCTCCGGGGTGCCCGCGCCGAAGCTCACCCGGATCGCGTTCAGGCTGCGCTCCCCCGGCAGCGAGGGCTCCGGCGCGCCGCACTCGCTCGGCGCGGCCTCCTCGCCCCCGAGCAGGGTGCGCACCAGCGGGTGCGCGCAGAACAGCCCGTCCCGCACCCCGATCCCGTACTCGGCGGAGAGCGCCGCCGAGAAGTGCGAGCTGTTCCAGCCCTGCACCACGAAGGACACCACGCCGACCCGGTCCGCCTCGGCGCCGAACAGGCTGAGCACCCGCACCTCGGGGATCGCGGCCAGACCCGCCGTCAGCTTCGCCACCAGCGCCCGCTCGCGGGCCTCCAGCGCGTCGAACCCCGCCTCGGTCAGCGCCCGGCAGGCCGAGGCCACCGCGTACGCCCCGATCACGTTCGGCGAGCCCGCCTCGTGCCGCGCCGGGCCGGTGTGCCACTCGACCGCCACCGAGCCGTCCAGCTCCCGCGCCACCGTCCGGCTCGCCCCGCCGCCGGCCAGGTACGGCTCCGCCGCGTCCAGCCAGTCGGAGCGGCCCGCCAGCACGCCGGCGCCGAACGGCGCGTACAGCTTGTGCCCGGAGAACGCCACCCAGTCGACGTCCAACTCCCGCACCGAGAGCCGGTGGTGCGGCGCCAGCTGGGCCGCGTCCAGCACCACCCGGGCGCCGTACCGGTGGGCGACCTCGGTCAGCTCGCGCACCGGCCACAGCTCGCCGGTGACGTTCGACGCCCCGGTCACGCAGAACAGCTTCGGCCCGTCCGCCGCGCCCAGCAGCGCCTCCTCCAGCGCCGCCACCGCCTCCGCGTGCGAGCGCGGCGCCCGCAGGTAACGCACCGTCAGGCCCTCCCGCCGCCAGGGCAGCAGCGAGGCGTGGTGCTCCGTCTCGAACGCGAACACCTCGGTCCCGGCCGGCACCGCGCCCGCCAGCAGGTTCAGCGAGTCGGTGGTCGCCCGGGTGAACACCACCTGGTCGCCGTCCCGCAGCTCCAGGAACTCCGCCACCGTCCGCCGGCTCTGCTCGAACAGGTCGGTCGACAGCTGCGACAGGTACCCGGCCCCGCGGTGCACCGAACCGTAGTACGGCGCGTACGCCGCCACGTCGTCCCAGACCCGCTGCAGGGCCGGCGCGCTCGCCGCGTAGTCCAGCGCCGCGTAGGTGACCTTCGCCCCCGACGCCAGCGGAACCTCGACGTCATGCCCCAGCACGGCCAGCGGCGCACAGATCTCGGTGGTCACGGACATGGATGCACTCCTCCACGGGGTGAGGACCCCGGGGTGCATCGACCGGTGGTCCGCGCTTGCCGCACGGACTGATCGCCGCACGGCCCGGTCCTCACCCAGGGCACCCCGCCACGGACGGAGGGTTGCCGGACAGCAAGCTGGGGCTTGTCGCTGCCACTCATGACCTGCGGTCAGCCTACACGAGGCCTCGATCGTCTCAAGCCCCGTCCACCCCTCGGACAACCTGTGCCCCGTCAGGGGCGCGGGGAACTGCGCGAGCGGCCATGCACCTACCGCCAGGTCGCGCTCCCACGTGCAACTCCCCGCCCACATCGCGACCTTGCTGGTGGGCGCCTTCCGCTTCTCGCAGTTCCCCGAGCCCCTGCATGTCCTCCCTACTGTGTCGCCTCGGCCCACCGCTTCAGCAGCTCCGCCGCCGCCCCCGAATCGATCGCGGCCGCGGCTCGCTCCATCCCCGCCGCCAGCTGCTCGGCCAGCGGCGCATCCCCCAGCTCCAACGCCACCAGCGCGGACGCCGTGTTGAGCAGCACCGCGTCCCGGACCGGCCCGCGTTCGCCCGCCAGCACCCGGCGGGCGACCGCCGCGTTGAACTCGGCGTCGGCCCCGCGCAGCGCCTCGATGCCCACCAGCTCGATGCCCACGTCCCGCGGGTCGAACTGAGTCTCCGTCACCTCGCCGTCGCGCACGATCCACACGTGCGAGGTGGTGGTGATGGTCAGCTCGTCCAGGCCGTCGTCGCCGCGGAACACCAGCGCCGTCGCGCCGCGCCGCGCCAGCACCCCGGCGATCAGGCCGGCCAGCCGGGTGTCGAAGCACCCGATGGCGTGCGAGGTGACCTTGGCCGGGTTGGTCAGCGGGCCGAGGATGTTGAAGACCGTCGGCACCGCCAACTCGCCGCGCGCCTGCGCGGTGTGCCGCATCGAGGGGTGGAACTTCGCCGCGAAGCAGAAGGTCAGCCCGACCTCCTCGGCGACCTCCGCGACCCGGGCCGGCGCCAGGTCCAGGTTGATGCCGAGCCGGCCCAGCACGTCGGAGGAGCCGGAGGCCGAGGACGCGGCCCGGTTCCCGTGCTTGACCACCTTCGCGCCGGCCGCGGCCGCCACGATCGCCGACATGGTGGAGATGTTGACGGTCTTCGCCCGGTCGCCGCCGGTGCCGACGATGTCGACCGCGGGGCCGGGGATCTCGAGCGGCTCGGCGTGCGCGTACATCGTCTCGACCAGACCGGAGATCTCCTCGACGGTCTCGCCCTTGGCGCGCAGCGCGATGGTGAAGCCCGCGACCTGGACCGGGGTGGCCTCGCCGCTCATGATGCGGTCCATCGCCCAGGCGGTGTCGGCCTGGGTGAGGTCGTCGCCCTTCAGCAGCGAGGTCAGCAGGTCGGGCCAGGTGCGGACCACCTGCGCGGGGTCGCTACCGCCGTTCGCAGAGTGCACGTTCACCATGGCCGTCTCCAGCTCTCATCTCGTGTACCGGCGGCCCGCGGGCGGCCGGAAGGGATGGAGTCAGCCTATCGAGGGAGCGGGGACGGCCGCCCTGGGTTGCCGTCCCCTTCTCTCCAGTTGAGACGCCCCGGTGGGGACGGTCAGCGCCCGGCCGGGGTCCGCCGCGCGAGCCGGGCCCGCAGCAGGGTGGCCGACGCGTCGACCAGCGCGACCGGGTCCACCGGGTGGGAGACCGCCGCGTCGGCGCGGCTCCACGCGGCGAGCCAGGAGTCCTGCGGGCGGCCGATCACCACCAGCACCGGCGGGCAGCCGTAGATCTCGTCCTTCAACTGGCGGGTGAGACCGAGCCCGCCGATCGGGACGGCCTCGCCGTCCAGCACGCACAGGTCGATGCCGCCCTTCTCCAGGGCCCGCAGCACCGCGGCGGCGGTGGCGCACTCGAGGTACTCGACCGCGGGGAGGTCCGCGGCGGGCCGGCGGCCGAGCGCGAGGGTCACCTGCTCGCGCGTGTTGCGGTCGTCGCTGTAGACGAGAACGGTGAGCGTCTCGTCGGAATGCTGCGCCATGGCCCCTGCTCCCTGGTGCTCGTCCTCTTATATGTGTCCCCGGCCGAACGGCCCAGTGTGACCCGGGCCACGTCCACTCCGGATGCTACTCCCGCGCACCCCTCCTGAAGAGACCCCGGCGCGATCTCGCTCAAGGCGCCGCGCCCGGAGCTCACCCTCGCGGCCTACCCGGGTCACCTGATCCGAACAACCGTCAGAAAACGGGCGCGACGCGACACGGGCATACCGCACGCACCGGACACTCCGAGGGAGACCCCCCGGCGTGAAGACGGAATAAGGGACCGACATAATGTCCGTCGTGGCGACAGCAACAGCAACAGAAACCGGACACGCGCACGGTGCGGTCAACAGGCCGAACCTGGTCAGCGTCGGAACCATCGTCTGGCTGAGCTCGGAGCTGATGTTCTTCGCGGCCCTGTTCGCGATGTACTTCACCCTCCGCTCGGTCAAGGGCGCCGAGTTCTGGCACGAGAAGGCCCATGCCCTCAACGTGCCGTTCTCCTCGGTCAACACCACGATCCTGGTGCTCTCCTCGCTCACCTGCCAGCTCGGCGTGTTCGCCGCCGAGCGCGGTGACGTGAAGAAGCTCCGCTCGTGGTTCTCGATCACCTTCGTGATGGGCGCCATCTTCATCGGCGGCCAGATCTACGAGTACACCGAGCTGGTCAAGAAGGACGGCCTGTCGCTGTCCTCCGACCCGTACGGCACGGTGTTCTACCTGACCACCGGCTTCCACGGACTCCACGTGACGGGTGGTCTGATCGCCTTCCTGCTGGTCCTCGGCCGGACCTACGCGGCGCGGCGCTTCACCCACGAGCAGGCCACCGCGGCGATCGTGGTGTCGTACTACTGGCACTTCGTCGACGTCGTGTGGATCGGCCTGTTCGCGACCATCTACCTGATCAAGTAACAGCCGCCCCGCCCCTGACCCGGCGTCACGTCGACGCCTGGGAGTCGGGGGCAGGCTGCTGCCGACCAGATCCTGACACCGGGGTTAATCCGTGAAAAAGCTCTCCGCACGACGGCGCCACCCACTGGCGGCGGTCGTCGTTCTACTTCTCGCCCTGGCGGCCACCGGGGGGCTGTACGCCGCTTTCGCGCCCGCCGACAAGGCGCAGGCCGACAGCTCTTCGCAGTCCCTGGCCATCGACGAGGGCAAGAAGCTCTTCGCCGTCGGCTGCTCCTCCTGCCACGGGCTGAACGGCCAGGGCAGTTCTGACGGTCCGTCGCTGGTCGGCGTCGGCTCCGCGGCTGTCGACTTCCAGGTCGGGACCGGCCGCATGCCGGCCCAGCAGCCTGGCGCGCAGGTCCCGAGCAAGAAGAACATCTACACCCAGACCGAGATCGACCAGCTGGCGGCCTTCGTGGCCTCGCTCGGTCCCGGCCCGGTCGCCCCGGACAGCAAGCAGTACGAGCCCTCCACCGACCCGGCGACCAACGCCGAGCAGGTCGCGAAGGGCGGCGAGCTGTTCCGCACCAACTGCTCCCAGTGCCACAACTTCGCGGGCAAGGGCGGCGCACTGACCAACGGCAAGTACGCCCCCTCGCTGGAGGGCGTGGACGCCAAGCACATCTACGAGGCCATGCAGACCGGCCCGCAGAACATGCCGTCGTTCCCCGACACCACCATGCCGGAGGAGCAGAAGCGCCAGATCGTGGCGTTCGTCCGCCACACGAACGATGAGCCCAACCCGGGTGGTCTCGCCCTGGGCAGCCTCGGTCCGGTGACCGAGGGCCTGTTCGGCTGGATCTTCGGTCTCGGCACTCTCATCGTGATCGCGATCTGGGTCGCCGCCCACACCACCAAGGCCAAGAAGTCATGAGCCACGACATGTCAGAGAACCTGCCGGAGGCGCACGCCGCCTCCCACGGCACCGAGGTCGCCGCGCACGACGACCCGTTCGCCGACCCGGGCCTGCCGGCCCACGAGCCGCGTCGGACCGACATCGACGAGCGGGCCGCCAAGCGGGCCGAGCGTCAGGTCTCGCTGCTGTTCGTGGTCTCGATGCTGGCGACCATCGGCTTCATCGCGTCCTACGCCTCGATCGACGCCGACAAGCTCGTCTACATCTTCCCGCTGGGCCACGTCAGCGCGCTCAACTTCGCCCTGGGCATGACCCTCGGCGTGGCGCTGTTCTGCATCGGCGCGGGCGCGGTCCACTGGGCCCGCACCCTGATGTCGGACCACGAGCTGCCGGCCGAGCGCCACGCGATCGAGGCGGACGACGAGCTCCGCGCCGACGTCATCGAGCAGTTCAAGACGGGTGCCGCGGAGTCCGGCTTCGGCCGCCGCAAGATGATCCGCAACACCCTGATCGGCTCGATGGCCCTGGTGCCGCTGTCCGGTGTGGTGCTGCTGCGCGACCTCGGTCCGCTGCCGGAGAAGAAGCTCCTGCACACCGGTTGGGTGCTGGCCACGCCGGCCAAGCCGATCGCGCTGGTGAACATGAACACCAACCAGCCGATGAAGCCCGAGGACATCGTCCAGGGCTCGCTGACCTTCGCCAAGCCGGAAGGCCTGGAGGAGTCGGACGAGACCTTCCAGCAGCAGATCGCCAAGGACGCCCTGATGGTCGTCCGGATCGCGCCGGAGGACATCAAGGACGCGAACTCCGCGCAGCTGGGCTTCGAGGGCATCCTCGCCTACTCGAAGATCTGCACCCACGTCGGCTGCCCGATCTCGCTGTACGAGCAGCAGACCCACCACGCGCTCTGCCCCTGCCACCAGTCGACCTTCGACCTGGCGGACGGCGCTCGCGTCATCTTCGGCCCGGCCGGCCACCCGCTGCCGCAGCTGAAGATCACCACCGATGAGCAGGGCTTCCTGGTCGCCACCGGCGACTTCGCGGAGCCCGTCGGCCCGAGCTACTGGGAGCGTCCGCGATGAGTTCCGCCAGCGGCACCACCGGTGCCTCCAAGCCGGCCAGCACCCGAGCCAAGCCCGCCAACAAGGCCGAGTCGGCTGCTGACTGGGTCGACGGCCGGCTGGGCATCTACACCCTCGCCAAGTCGAACCTGCGCAAGATCTTCCCGGACCACTGGTCCTTCATGCTCGGCGAGATCTGCCTCTACAGCTTCATCATCATCATCCTCACGGGTGTGTACCTGACGCTGTTCTTCAAGCCGAGCATGGCCGAGGTCGTGTACCACGGCTCGTACCTCCCGCTGAACGGCATCCGGATGTCGGAGGCGTACGCCTCGACGATGGACATCAGCTTCGAGGTCCGCGGCGGTCTGCTGATCCGTCAGATCCACCACTGGGCCGCGCTGGTGTTCGTCGCCGCGATGCTCGTGCACATGATGCGCGTCTTCTTCACCGGCGCGTTCCGCAAGCCCCGTGAGATCAACTGGGTCTTCGGCTTCCTGCTGCTGGTCCTGGGCATGTTCGACGGCTTCTTCGGCTACTCGCTGCCGGACGACCTGCTGTCGGGCACCGGTATCCGCTTCATGGAGGGCGCGATCCTGGCGGTGCCGATCGTCGGCACCTACATCCAGATGTTCCTGTTCGGCGGCGAGTTCCCCGGCATGGACATCGTGCCGCGGTTCTTCACCATCCACGTGCTGCTCATCCCGGGCATCATGCTGGGCCTGCTGGTGGCGCACCTGATCCTGGTCTTCTACCACAAGCACACCCAGTGGGCGGGCCCGGGCAAGACCGAGAAGAACGTCGTCGGCATGCCGCTGATGCCGGTCTACATGGCCAAGGCCGGTGGCTTCTTCTTCCTGGTGTTCGGCATCATCGCGGCCATGTCGGCGATCGCGACGATCAACCCGATCTGGGCGTACGGCCCGTACCGTCCGGACCAGGTGTCGACCGACGCCCAGCCCGACTGGTACATGGGCTTCTCCGAGGGCCTGATCCGCATCATGCCGGGCTGGGAGATCTCGGTCTGGGGCGGTCACACGCTGAACCTCGGCGTGATGGTCCCGCTGGCGATCTTCCCGATGGTGCTGGCCGCGATCGCGGTCTACCCGTTCATCGAGTCCTGGGTGACCGGCGACAAGCGCGAGCACCACATCCTGGACCGCCCGCGCAACGCCCCGGTCCGCACCGGTCTCGGCGCGGCCTGGATCTCGCTGTACCTGATCCTGCTGGTCGGCGGTGGCAACGACCTGTTCGCCACCCACCTGCACCTGTCGATCAACTCGATCACCTACCTGGTGCGGGTCGGCTTCTTCGTGGTGCCGGTGCTGACCTTCTTCGTCACCAAGCGCTGGTGCCTCGGCCTGCAGCGCCGTGACAAGGACAAGGTGCTGCACGGCCGCGAGTCGGGCATCATCAAGCGCCTGCCGCACGGCGAGTTCATCGAGGTCCACACCCCGCTGAACCAGAAGGACCTGCACTCGCTCACCGCCCACGAGCAGCCCCAGCCGCTGGAGCTGCCCGCCGAGACGGACGAGAACGGCGTCGCCCGCAAGGCCGGCGTGGTCACCAAGGCCCGGGTCAAGCTGTCGGAGGGCTTCTACGGCGAGGGCAACCAGATCGCCAAGCCCACCACCGAGGAGTACCAGGAGATCACCAGCGGCCACGGCCACCACTGATCCCGTGTAGCTGTCACGCCACGTCAGAACCCCCGTCGGCCCCGGCCGGCGGGGGTTCTGGCATGTGCGGCGGGCCGACCTGACGCCCTGTTATCTTGTGCGGGTGCACGTGGTGATCGATCATCAGTCCCCCACCCCGCCCTACGAGCAGGTCCGCTCGCAGATCGCGGCCCAGGCCCGCGCGGGCGAGCTCCCGGTCGGCCTGAAGCTCCCCACCGTCCGAGCCCTGGCCGAGCAGCTCGGCCTCGCCGCCAACACCGTGGCCCGGGCCTACCGCGAGCTGGAGGCCGACGGCGTGGTCGAGACCCGCGGCCGGGCCGGCACCACCATCGCCCCCACCGGCGACACCTCGCACCGCCTCGCCGCCACCGCGGCCGCCGAGTACGCCGCCCTGGTCACCCGCCTCGGCCTCAGCCGCGACGACGCCCTGGCCGCCGTCGTCACCGCCCTGGACGCCACCCGCGACTGATCGGCTTACGGGTCGTCAACTCTCTCCCTAGAACACCCCTCTTGGGTGGAATCGGAGAGGGTGGCGATGCACGAGTCGGAGGCGGGGGACCCGGAGCGGGTGGGGCCCTACGAGGTACTGGGGCGGCTCGGCGAGGGCGGCATGGGCGTCGTCCACCTGGCACGCACCGCCGCCGGGCGGCCGGTGCTACACCGGCACCGTCGAGAGCCCGCTCAAGCTCTGGCGGCTGCGCCCGTGACGGCTCAGTCCGCGGTCCGGTGCGTGATCCGTCCGCCCGACACCGTCAGCACCACCGGCAGCTCCGCCAGCGAGGTGTCCCCCACCGCCAGCGGGTCCTCCGCGAAGGCCGTCAGGTCCGCCCGGTAGCCGAGCGCGATCCGCCCCGCCCGGTCCTCCTCGCCCGCCGTCCAGGCCGGGTTGACGGTGTAGCCCTGGAGTGCCTGGAGCGGGGTGAGGGCCTGCTCGGGCAGGTGCGGCGGCTGGTCGAGGTGGCGGCTGGGCCGCCGGTGCCGGGCGCCGGCCATCACGCCGAGAGGGGCGAACGGCGCGATCGGCCAGTCCGACCCGAGCACCACCCGCGCCCCGGCCTCCCACAGGTCCCGGCAGCGGAACGCCCGGTTGGCGCGCTCCTCGCCGAGCCGCCGCGACCAGTTGTCGGTGTGGTCGGCCCGGGTGTACTCGGTGCAGTGGGTGGGCTGCATGGAGGCGGTGACGCCGAGCGCCGCGAACCGGCCGACCGTGTCGTCGGGCACCGTCTCGATGTGCTCGATCCGGTGCCGCACCCCGGCGCCGTGCGCGGCGGCCGCCTGCTCCACCGCGTCCAGCGCGTGCCGGACCGCCGCGTCGCCGATCGCGTGGGTGGCGGTCGGCACCTTCCCCCGGTGCAGCTCCGCGACGACCCGGCTGTACGCGGCCGGGTCGGGCCAGAACGCGCCGGTCGACTCGCCGTGGCAGTCCGGGTGCTCCAGCCAGGCGGTGCCGTTGTCGATGGTGCCGTCCATGAACAGCTTCACCCCGGTGACCCGCCAGTTCCGGCCGCCCTCGCCCTGACGCCGGATCAGCTCCGCCAGCGCCTCGTCGTCGGTCCCGGGCTGGCACCAGGGGGCGATCCGCAGCCGCAGCGGCAGCTCGCCGCGCTCCTCCAGGGCCGCGTACACCGCCAGGCTCTCGCCGTTGGCGTCCATCGCGTGTCCGCCGGTCAGGCCGGCCGCGGCCATCCGCCGCAGCACCGCCTCGCTCTGCGCGCACAGCTCGGCGAAGCCGACCTTCGGCGCGACCGCCTCGACGAGTTCGCAGGCCGCGTCCTCCAGCAGCAGTCCGGTCGGCCGCCCGGCGGCGTCGCACACCACCTCGGCGGAGCCCTGCGCGAAGCGTCGCGGCCCGTCGATCCCGGCCAGCTCCAGCGCCCGGTGGCTGACCAGCATGGAGTGCGCGTCGAACAGGTCGATCGCGGTCGGCACCCCGTCCAGCACCGGCGCCAGGCTGTCCGCGGCGACCGGCTGCCCGCCGAAGGCGTTCGGGTCGAGTCCCCACCCGCGCAGCCACTGGCCGGGCGTCAACTCCCTTACCGCGGCGGCCAGTACGGCCCGCACCTCGGCGAGGTCGGCGCAGGCCGAGAGGTCGACGCCGGTGGTCCGCTCGGCGCCGGAGACCGGGTGCAGGTGACCGTCCGTCAGGCCGGGGGTGACCACCGCGCCGCGCAGGTCGACCACGGTGGTCCCGGGCCCGGCCAGGGCGCGCAGTTCCCGTTCCTCGCCGAGCCGGGTGATCCGTCCGCCGCTCGCGGCGAGCGCGCCGAACGGCAGGAAGGCCCCGGTGCCCGGGTCGAGCAGCCGGGCGTTGAGCAGGACGAGGTCGGGGTGCACGGGGGCTCCTAGGGGGTGGGTTCCGGTGGGGTGCCGAGCGTCCCGGCGGGCAGGCCGAGTTCGCGTTCCGCGGTGGCGTGCGCCATCCCGAGCACCGCGGCGGGCCGACCGGCCCGGTCGGGGCCGGAGTGCACGCCGAGGCCGTCCAGGACGACCAGCACCTGCATCGCGGTGACCTGCGGGTCCGGGGTGCGGAACTCCCCGGACTGCACACCGTCGCGCAGCAGCGCGGTCAGGCTGTCCCGCCACGCCGC
The DNA here is from genome assembly GCF_053595195.1 of Kitasatospora sp. NPDC002522. Classification (NCBI taxonomy): domain Bacteria; kingdom Bacillati; phylum Actinomycetota; class Actinomycetes; order Kitasatosporales; family Streptomycetaceae; genus Kitasatospora; species Kitasatospora sp. NPDC002522. Next base: position 184,294 of record NZ_JBSFXE010000002.1, on the reverse strand, counting down.
CTCCTGCCGGCCGAGCCGCTCGTGCAGGGCCGGCCGGAACCGGCGCAGGTGACGGGCGTTCAGCCACAGCCGGCTCAGCTCGTCGTAGCGCGGTCCGGCGGTCCGGCCGAGGAAGCGGGCGAGCCGCTCCACCGCGGGCAGTCCCGTCTCGGAAGCGGGCAGCAGCTCGGCGAGCTCGCCGGTCGCCGCGGTGCCGAACGCCTCGGCGACCAGCTCCTCCGCCACCGGGAAGTAGTGACTGATCAGCCCGGGCCGGACGTCCAGCTCCTCGGCGACCCGCCGCATCGTGATGCACTCCAGCCCTTCGGCCAGCGCGATCGCGGCCGCTGCGGCCACGATCTCCGCCCTTCTGGCCTCGGGGTTCTTGCGGACCCGTTTCGGCGGGACGCTTGACGACATGCCCGGCACGCTATTGGATGTGCGACCAATAGACAAGCCGGATCCCGCTCCGCCCGCTCCCGCACCGGCTCCCGCACTCGAAACTTCGGAGGACTCCATGGAATCCACGATTCCAGACCCCCGTACGGAGCTCCCCACTCCCCCACCGCCCGCCGACCGGGCCGGCCGGGTCGAGGCCCACGGCATCGACCACATCCCCGACTCCGAGCGCCACGGCCGCGCCCGCGAGCTCTTCGCCGTCTGGGCCGCCCCGAACGTCAGCTACCTCAACCTGGTGGTCGGCGGCACCCTGGTGCTGATCGGCCTCGACCTGTGGCAGTCCCTCGTCGTCATCCTGGCCGGCAACCTGCTCTGGGCCGGCGTCGGCCTGCTCGCGGTCAGCGGCCCCGCAGCCGGCGCGCCCAGCGAGGTGATCATGCGGGCGATGTTCGGCGTCCGCGGCAACCGCGTGAACGTGGCCCTCGGCGGCTGGTTCGTCTCGGTCTGCTACCTGGCCCTGAACTGGGCCGCCGCCTCGCTCGCCGCCTTCGCCCTCGCCGAGCGCGCCGAACTCACCCCGGGCACCCCGCTCAAGGTCGCGATCATCGTCCTGGTCGCCGCCGCCACCCTCGCCATCAGCGTGTACGGCCACGCCACCATCGTCCGGCTCTACGGGCCCTTCACCGTCGCCCTCCTCGCGGTCTTCCTGGCCCTCACCGGGTACGTCCTGGCCGGCCACACCGACTGGCACTACCGCCCCGCCGAACCGCTGCACGGCACCGACCTGCTCGCCGCGCTGGCCGGGGGCATCGCCCTGATCGCCTCCGCGCCGCTCTCGTACAGCAACAGCGCCGACTTCTCCCGCTACCTCCCGCGCACCGCCTCGCCCCGCGCCGTCGCCGGCTGGACCGCGCTCGGCGGCTTCGTCCCCAGCGTCCTGTTCACCGCCCTCGGCACCCTGGCCGCCACCACCCTGGACATGACGGACCCCCAGTCCGCCCTCACCGCCGTCCTCCCCGGCTGGTTCCAGCCGCTCTTCCTGCTCGCCATCGTGCTCGGCGGCGTCTGCAACAACGCCATGACCGCCTACAGCTCCGGCCTCGCCCTGCAGGCCATCGGCTTGCGCATCCGCCGCTCCCGCAGCGTCGCCCTGGACGGCACCCTCGGCGTCGCGCTCACCCTCTACGCGCTGCTGATCTCGAACTTCCTCGACACCGTCAACAACATGCTCGAACTCATGGTCGCCCTCACCGGCCCCGTGATGGCCGTCTACGCCACCGACATCCTGCTCCGCCGCAACCGGTACCAGGGCCGGGCCCTCACCGACGAGACCCCCGCCTCCCCGTACTGGTACACCGGCGGCGTCAGCTGGCCCGGCGCCGCCGCCCTGGCCGCCGGCACCCTCGCCTCGGCGCTCTGCCTGCGCACCGAGCTCTACACCGGCCCGCTGGCCCACGCGCTCGCCGACGTCGACCTGTCCCTCCCGGCCGGCGTCCTGGTCGCCGCGGGCAGCTACCTCGCGCTCGCCCGCACCACCGCGTCCCGGTAGACGACAGAGGTCCGCCCGGGGAGCACCACGCTCCCCGGGCGGACCTGACGGTGGGCCGGCTACCGCTGCTGGGCGGCCTGCGCCGACGGACCCGGGTTCACACTCGCCGGGGCCACCGGCACCGCCGTGCTCACCGGCTTGCCTATCGCGCCGTGCTTCACCCAGTCGTCCCACGAGACGTTCCAGTCGCCGAACCCGTTGCCGAACGGCTCCATCTCGTGGCCCTGGCTGTTCACCACCTGCACCAGGTCACCGACCCGGGTGTTGTCGAAGAACCACTTCGCGTCGTCGGTGCTCATGCCGGTGCAGCCGTGGCTGACGTTCTCCTTGCCCTGCGCCCAGGTCGACCAGGGCGCCGCGTGCACGTACTCGCCGCTCCAGGTGACCCGGGTCGCCCACTTCACGTCCAGGTCGTAGGACTCGCTGCTGCCCTCCGGGATGCCTATCGTCTCGCCGCTCATCCGGACGTCCGGCTCCTGGCCGAGCACCACCTTGATGCCGTTGCGGGTGGAGAACCCGGGCTTGCCGGTGGTCACCGGGATGGTCTTCACCACCGCGCCGTTGCGTTTGTACGTCAGCTCGTGGGTCCCGGCGTCGACCAGCGCCTCCACCCGGTCGCCGGTCCGCAGCGCGAGCGACTGGGTCGCGCCGCCGTACACGCCGTCGGATATCCGGATGCCGGGCAGGTCGTAGGCGAGCTTCACGGTGGTGTTGGCGGGCCAGTAGTCCTGCGGGCGGAAGTGCAGGTTCTTGTCGTCGACCCAGTACCAGGCGCCGGTGACGGCGGGCTGCGAGGTGACGGTCAGGCCGCGCTCGATCTGCTGCCGGGCGGCCGGGTCGGAGACCGGATCGGAGAGCTCGACGGTGAGCGGCTGGCCGACGCCGTAGACGCCGCTGCCGGAGGAGTCCGGGCCGAGCTGAGCGGTGATGACGTGCTGCGGGTCGGCGGTGGTGAACGTGGTGTCCTCCTGGCCCTGCCCGCCCTTCCCGTCCGCGGCGGCGACCTTCACGGTGTACGCGGCGCCGGCCCGCAGGGGGGCGGTGGTCTTCCAGTGCTGCTTGTCGGCGGTCAGCTCGCCGGCCACCGGCTGCCCGTCCGGGCCGGTCACGGTGACCTCGCCGATGGTCGAGGTGCCGTCGGTGCTGACGGTGTACGGCTGCGCCGGGTCGGCCTTGCCGGTGCCGGCCGAGGTGTGGATCAGCGGGGCGACGTCGATCGGGTGGACCGCCGCCTTCCCCGACCTCGACCCGCTGCCGGTGGAACAGGCCGCGGCCGGGGTGATGACCAGCAGGGCGGCCAGCGCGGTGCGGGTGCTTCCAACTATCCGAGAGCCCTTCAACGGAACCTCCCAGGGGTTTGAACCTGCCTCAGAGCGTAGGAAGGGGTCACCCGGGCGGCACTCCGTGCTACCCCGCGCGGGGGAACGACGAGGGCCGGACACCCCCCGGAGGGGTGCCCGGCCCGTCGCTCGGATTGCGCGGAGCGGAACTACTGGTTCTGGTTCTCGCCGCGGTAGAACTCGAAGACCCAGCCGAAGAGGCCGACCAGGATGATCGGGATCGACCAGAACAGCAGCCACCAGCCGAAGATGACGCCCAGGAAGGCCAGCGCGCCACCGATCGCCAGGGAGAGCGGCTGCCAGCTGGTCGGGGCGAAGAAGCCCACCTCGCCGGCGTCGTCCGAGACCTCGGCCTCGGGGTTGTCACCGGCGCCGGTGTCGACCCGCTTGGCGGTGAACGCCAGGTAGAAGCCGATGAAGGCGCACAGCGCGAAGGCCAGGAACAGCGCGGTGGTGCCCGCGGCCTCCAGGCCGTGGTCCGACTTGGTGGTCCAGACGAAGTAGGTGATGGCGATCGCCAGCACGAACACGGCCAGACCGGCGAAGATCTTTCCCTGTTCCTTCATCAGGCGTCACCCTCCTTCTTGCCGTTGCCCAGCGACGGACGGTCGTACTGCGCGGGAGTCACACCTTCGAAGTGCTTCGCCGGCTCACCGTGGTTCTCCAGGTAGTCCAGCGCCGCGATCTCCGGGTGGTGCAGGTCGAACGCCGGGGACTCCGAACGGATCCGCGGCAGGGTGAGGAAGTTGTGCCGCGGCGGCGGGCAGGAGGTCGCCCACTCCAGCGAGCGGCCGTAACCCCACGGGTCGTCGACCTCGACCTTCTCGCCGTACTTGGCGGTCTTCCAGACGTTGTAGAGGAACGGCAGGATCGACAGGCCGAGCAGGAACGAGCTGATCGTCGACACGGTGTTCAGCGTGGTGAAGCCGTCCGAGGCCAGGTAGTCCGCGTAACGACGCGGCATGCCCTCGGCGCCCAGCCAGTGCTGCACCAGGAAGGTGCCGTGGAAGCCGACGAAGAGCGTCCAGAAGGTGATCTTGCCGAGGCGCTCGTCCAGCATCTTGCCGGTCATCTTCGGCCACCAGAAGTGGAAGCCGGCGAACATCGCGAAGACGACGGTGCCGAAGACCACGTAGTGGAAGTGGGCGACGACGAAGTACGAGTCCGAGACGTGGAAGTCGATCGGCGGGGAGGCGAGCAGAACACCCGTCAGACCACCGAAGAGGAAGGTGACCAGGAAGCCGATCGTCCAGAGCATCGGGGTCTCGAAGCTCAGCGAGCCCTTCCACATGGTGCCGACCCAGTTGAAGAACTTCACACCGGTCGGGACCGCGATCAGGAAGGTCATGAAGGAGAAGAACGGCAGCAGCACCTGTCCGGTGACGTACATGTGGTGCGCCCACACCGTCACCGAGAGGCCCGCGATCGCGATGGTCGCGGCGATCAGGCCGGAGTAGCCGAACATCGGCTTGCGGCTGAAGACCGGGATGATCTCCGAGACGATGCCGAAGAACGGCAGCGCGATGATGTAGACCTCGGGGTGACCGAAGAACCAGAACAGGTGCTGCCACAACATGGCACCACCGTTGGCCGGGTCGAAGACGTGCGCCCCGAACTTGCGGTCCGCCTCCAGGGCGAACAGCGCGGCGGCCAGCACCGGGAAGGCCAGCAGGACCAGCACGGCGGTCAGCAGGACGTTCCAGACGAAGATCGACATCCGGAACATCGTCATGCCGGGCGCGCGCATGCAGATGATCGTGGTGATGAAGTTGACCGCACCGAGGATGGTGCCGAAGCCGGAGAAGGCCAGACCCATGATCCACATGTCGGCGCCGATGCCCGGCGAGCGGACCGCGTCCGACAGCGGCGAGTAGGCGAACCAGCCGAAGTCGGCGGCGCCCTGCGGGGTGAGGAAGCCGGCCACCGCGATGATCGAGCCGAACAGGTAGAGCCAGTAGGCGAACATGTTCAGTCGCGGGAAGGCGACGTCGGGGGCGCCGATCTGGAGCGGCATGATCCAGTTGGCGAAGCCCGCGAACAGCGGCGTGGCGAACATCAGCAGCATGATCGTGCCATGCATGGTGAACGCCTGGTTGAACTGCTCGTTCGACAGGATCTGGGTGCCCGGCCGGGCCAGCTCGGCACGCATGACCAGGGCGAGGACGCCGCCGATCAGGAAGAAGGCGAACGAGGTCGCCAGGTACATCGTGCCGATCGTCTTGTGGTCCGTGGTGGTGAGCCACTTGATGATCGCGTTGCCCGGCTTGCGGGTCCGCTGGGTCCCCGAGGTGACTGCCCCGGCTCCCCCACCGGCCGCGGCGGGCTCGTTGAGGATGGTCACTTCTCTTCACTTCCCGTGGGAATGATGCCGGAGGGCACCGCTCCGGACTGGCCCTTGGCCCGCAGTTCCTTCAGGTGCTGCTCGTACTCGTCGTGCGTGACGACCTTCACGTTGAACAGCATTCGCGAGTGGTCGGTGCCGCACAGCTCTGCGCACTTGCCACGGAAGGTGCCGAACGACGTCGGGGTGACCTGGAACTTGTTGACCACGCCCGGGACGACGTCCTGCTTCATCAGGAAGTTGATCGGCCAGAAGTCGTGGATGACGTCCTTGGAGGTCAGCCGGAACTGCACCGACTCGTTGATCGGCAGGTACAGGGTCGGCGGCTCCGCGGGAGTTCCGACCTCGTACGCGGCGGTGGTGCTCGCCGGGTCCGGGACCTCACCGTTCTCGTAGTTGAACGCCCAACTCCACTGGAAACCCACCACGTTGATGGTGTGCTGGGGATGCGCAGTGGTCTTCGTCAGGGTGGCCTCGTCGCGCGCGACGAAGTAGAACAGCACCGAGACGATGACGAGGGGGACCGCGGTGTACAGGGCCTCGATGGGCACGTTGTACCGGGTCTGAGCGGGGATCTCCACCTTGGTGCGGCTGCGCCGGTGGAAGATCACGCTCCAGAGGATCAGACCCCACATCAATGCACCGACCACCAGGGCGGCGATCCACGAGCCCTGCCACATGTGAAGGACCAGCGGGCCTTCCTTGGTGACGGGTGTGGGCAGGCCAAGCCTGGGCAGGTCGTTGGCCGAGCAGCCGGTGGCGGTCGCGATGACGAGGCCCAGTGCCAGCGCCTGAGGCAGCTTCCGCCGCATCGTGCGCCGCGGCGAGCGGTCGGAGCCGTTGGGACTCACGTAGCGCCTTCCCGAAGTCTCGCCCGCGAACGCACCATCAGAGGGAGTCCGTTGCGGTCTTCCCCGACGGCCCGGCCACGGGCACGGTTTGAATGCTTATGCGGGCCAAACGCTACTCCATCCTTATGCGGCACTCACGGGCAGCCCCCGCTAACGCGCCGCCCGGCTACCCGATCAGCCCCCGAGGGGTGAACCGCCTCCACCGGGCGGTCGGAGAGCGGACGGAGTCGCAGGTCATGGCGGACGTCCGAGCCTCCCACAGCCGCTCGGGCGACCGCACTGCGACACGCGGGTGACGGACCGTCGGACGCCGCACCGGCCGGGAGGAATCACCCCGTAAGGGGCGTCGTCTACGGTGGCTTCGTGCCCTACTTCGACGCCGCCTCCACCACCCCGCTGCACCCCGTCGCCCGGCAGGCGATGCTCGCCGCCCTCGACGAGGGCTGGGCCGACCCGGCCCGGCTCTACCGCTCCGGCCGGCAGGCCCGGATGCTGCTCGACGCCGCCCGGGAGACCACCGCCGAGGTCCTCGGCGCCCGCGCCGACGAGATCGTCTTCACCGCATCCGGCACCCAGGCCGTCCAGTTGGGCATCCTCGGCACCCTGCGCGGCAACCGCCGCCGCGGCGCCCACCTCGTCCACTCCGCCGTCGAACACTCCAGCGTGCTGCACACCGCCGAGCACTGGACCGCCGACGGCAACACCGCCACCGCCGTCCCCGTCGACCGCCACGGCCGGGTCACCGCAGGAGAGTTCGCCGCCGCGCTGCGCCCCGACACCGCCCTCGCCGTGCTGCAGTCCGCCAACCACGAGGTCGGCACCCTCCAACCGGTCACCGAGACCGCCGCGCTCTGCGGCGAGGTGCCGCTCCTGGTCGACGCCGCCCAGAGCGCCGGCCGCCTCCCGGTCCCCGACGGCTGGTCAGTCCTCACCGCCAGCGCCCACAAGTGGGGCGGCCCCGCCGGCGTCGGCGTCCTCGCCGTCCGCAAGGGCGTCCGGTACGCCTCCCCGCTCCCCGCCGACGACCGCGAGCGCGGCCGGGTCCCCGGCTACCCCAACCTCCCCGCGATCATCGCCGCCGCCGCGTCGCTGCGCGCCGTCCGCGCCGAGGCCGACGCCGAGAACGCCAGGCTCACCGCGCTGGTGGACCTGATCCGCGAGCGCGTCCCGCGACTCGTCGCCGAGACCGAGGTGCTCGGCCACCCGGTGGAGCGGCTGCCCCACCTGGTCACCTTCTCCTGCCTCTACGTCGACGGCGAGGTCCTGCTCGGCGAACTCGACAAGGCCGGCTTCGCCGTCAACTCCGGCTCCTCCTGCACGTCCAGCACGCTGACCCCCAGTCACGTGCTGGCCGCGATGGGCGTCCTCACCGAGGGCAACGTCCGGGTCTCGCTCCCGCCCGGCACCACCCCCGCCGAGGTCGACGGCTTCCTCGCCGTCCTCCCCGACATCGTCGCCACCGTCCGCGCCCCCCTCGGCCTCGACCTCCCCGCCCCCACCGACACCCGGGTCCTCGACACCCTCGGCAAGCGCTGCCCGATCCCCGTCATCGAACTCGCCAAGCACATCAAGGACCTCCCCCCGGGCGCCCGCATCGCCGTCCTCTCCGACGACGAGGCCGCTCGCCTCGACATCCCCGCCTGGTGCGAGATGTGTGGCCACACCTACCTCGGCGAGACCCCGATCGCGAACGGCGTCTCCTACCTCGTGGAGAAGTGAAAGCGAAGCAGGGGCCCGGGGAACGGCGGGGGTCACTCGCCTCGCAGTTCCCCGAGCCCCTGAATACTCAGCGGCTGAGCTTGGTGCGGATCTCGTCCGCCGCCTCGACGCCGTAGGCGGTCTCGAAGCGGTCCAGGAAGTGGCCGCCGCGGAGCTCGTACTCCTGGGTGCCGACGGTCTCGATGACCAGGGTGGCGAGCATGCAGCCGATCTGCGCGGCGCGCTCCAGGCCGAGGTTCCAGGAGAGGCCGGCCAGGAAGCCCGCGCGGAAGCCGTCGCCGACGCCGGTGGGGTCGGCCTTGCGCTCCTCCGCGGGGCAGCCGACCACGATGTCGGGCTCGCCGCGGCGCTGGATGCGGACACCCTTCGCACCGAGCGTGGTGACCCGGGTGCCGACGCGGTCCAGGATCTCCGCCGGGGACCAGCCGGTCTTGGACTCGATCAGCGCGGCCTCGTACTCGTTGGTGAAGAGGTACGCGGCGCCGTCGACGATCTCCCGGATCTCCTCGCCCTCGAGGCGGGCGAGCTGCTGCGAGGGGTCGGCCGCGAAGGCGTAGCCGCGGGTCCGGCACTCCTGGGTGTGGCGGACCATCGCGGCCGGGTCGTCGGCCCCGATCAGCACCAGGTCCAGCCCGCCGACCCGGTCGGCGATCGGCTTGAGCTCGATGTTGCGGGCCTCGGCCATCGCCCCGGTGTAGAAGGAGGCGATCTGGTTGTGGTCCTGGTCCGTGGTGCACATGAAGCGGGCGGTGTGGCGGGTCTCGGAGATGTGCACCGAGTGGGTGTCGACGCCGTGCCGGTCGAGCCAGCTGCGGTACTCGGCGAAGTCGCCGCCGGCCGCGCCGACCAGGACCGGGCGCAGGCCCAGGAGGCCCATGCCGAAGGCGATGTTGGGGCCGACTCCACCGCGGCGGATGTCCAGGGTGTCGACCAGGAACGACAGCGACACGGTGTGCAGCTGCTCGGGCATCAACTGGTCGGAGAAGCGACCGGGGAAGGTGGCCAGGTGGTCGGTGGCGATCGAGCCGGCGACGGCGATGCGCACGGGGGTCTCCTCGGGCGGCCCGGCGGTGGCCGGAGCGGGGACAACAACTCACCTACGGTACAGCGCGGAGGGTGCGCGGCCGGTACGGACCGAACAGGTACTACCCCTGAGTAGCCCTGTCGCTCGGGCCCCGACCGTCCTAGGGTCGCAAGCGCGGGGGTCGGACGCGACCCCCGCCCAGGTCCGCGGCAGTGTGGCCGCGGCACGGCGATCGGAGTGGTGTACCGATGGTGACGAGTCACTCCCCCGGATGGATTCCGGGCAGCCCCGACGACTCCGGTGCCGAGTCGATGGCCGAGCTGCTCAGCTCCTCGCGCCGGTTGGTCCGGTTCTGGCCGACCGCCGCGCCCGGCCCGAAGGCCGCGCTGCCGAAGGTCGCGTCGAGCGTCTGGGTCCCGGTGGCGGCCCGGCGCGTGGTGGCGGGGATGTCGGAGTACGACAGTTAGACCGGAACCGGTTTCCTCCGGGGCACGTCAAATCCGCGCGGTACCGCCGGCACGGCGGAGCCGCGTGACCCTCGGGAGGAACGCAGATCATGGACGACAGGACCGCAGCCGTCTCCACCAAGGCCCCGCGCACCCGCCGGCTGGCCGCCGCGCTCGCCGGAGCGGCCCTCGCCGCCGGGCTGCTGACCGCGTGCGGCGGTTCCGGGCCGAGCGCCGCGTCGAGCGGCGCGCCCTCGGGTACCGCGGCCTCGCCGAGCGCGTCCGGGTCGCCGAGCGCGCCCGCCTCCTCGGCCCCGTCGACCCCGTCCGCGAGCCCGACCCCGCAGCCCTCGGGTTCGCCCGCGCAGCCGACCAGCCCGGGGATCGCGGTGGGTGAGCCGACGCCGACGCCGGTGAAGATCCCCGCGACCGGGTACCGGCTGGAGAGCCCGACCCGGCTGACGGTGTTCTTCTTCGCCGGGGTGTGCGACAAGTACGGGCTGAAGGTGGAGGAGGACACTCCGCCGGTGCTGAAGGTCCGGGTGGTGATCACCGAGACCGCGCCGCGCGGCCAGGCCTGCCCGCAGATCATCAAGGGCCAGCAGGTCACCGCGACGCTCAGCAAGCCGGTCACCAGCGGCGGGGTGGTCGACCTGGCCACCGGCGAGCAGCTGCCGCCGGCCACCGACGCGGTGGGCGGCCCGCGCTGAGAACGCCGCGAGGGCGGCTCCCCCACGGGGGAGCCGCCCTCGGCGTGCCGGTGGTGCGACCGGCTTAGCTGAACGAGTCGCCGCAGGCGCAGGAGCCCGTGGCGTTCGGGTTGTCGATGGTGAAGCCCTGCTTCTCGATGGTGTCGACGAAGTCGACGGTGGCGCCGCCCAGGTACGGGGCGCTCATCCGGTCGGTGACGACCTTCACACCGTTGAAGTCCTTCACGACGTCGCCGTCCAGCGAACGCTCGTCGAAGAACAGCTGGTAGCGCAGGCCCGAGCAGCCGCCGGGCTGCACGGCGACACGCAGCGACAGGTCGTCGCGGCCCTCCTGCTCCAGCAGGCCCTTGACCTTGGCCGCGGCGGCATCGGTGAGGAGAATGCCACTCTCGACGGTGGTCTCGTCCTGGACGGTCATGCTTACTCCCGGTCTGTGACGACTGTGATCCGCCAGTGCCAACCAGCGGCCTCCCGGATTCATTTCCGGTAGGTGGTGCGTTCGGGGGACGTTTTCGTCGCCCACTCCCCCACGCGTCCATGCTCGCACACCGGGCGGAGCAGGTCATCGCCCAGTTCGGCAAACCGCTACCGCCCGCTCCCGGATCGCAGCAGGATGTGACCGTGCTCATTCGCCGGCTCCAGGACACCCCCGCCGACGCCGAGGCGGTCGAGCGGATCAGCCGGGCCGCCTTCGGCGACCTGGCCGGCCGCCCGGCCGACGCGCCCGTCACCGAGGCCGACCGGCGCCGCACCGTCCGCGGCATCGCCAAGGCCCGCCACCTGGCCCGCACCGACCCCGAGGGCTGCTGGGTCGCCGAGCAGGACGGCGAACCGGTCGGCGCGGCGCTGGCGCTGCGCCGCGAGGGCCTCTGGGCGCTGTCGCTGCTGGTGGTGGCGCCCTCCGCCCAGGGCAAGGGCGTCGGACGGCTCCTGCTGGAGCGCTCGATGGAGTACGGCCGGGGCTGCCTGCGCGGGATGCTGTGCGCCTCGCCGTCCCCCGCGGCGGCCCGCCGCTACCGGCTGGCCGGGTTCACGCTGCACCCCGCGATGACGCTCACCGGTCCGGTGGACCGGGCCGGGCTGCTCGACCCGGGCGACATCCCGGTGCACGCGGGCAACGCGACCCACCGCCACCTGCTGGACTCGGTGGACCGCCGGGTGCGCGGGGCCGCCCACGGCCCCGACCACGGCTTCATGCTCGCCCACCACGAGGAACTCCTGATCGCGGACACCCTGGCCGGCACCGGCTACTGCTACCGCGACGGCGGCACCGTCCGGCTCCTCGCCGCCACCTCCAAGCGCCTCGCCGTCCGCCTCCTGCGCGAGGCCCTCGCCCGCGTCCCGGAAGGCACCGAGGCCGCCGTCGACAACCTCACCGCAGAACAGGAGTGGGCCGTCGACGTCGGCCTGGAACTGGGTCTGACGCTGCGCACCCGCGGCTACGTGGCCGTGAAGGGCATGCGCCCGCCGGCGCCGTACATTCCGGACGGCGGGTACCTCTGACTAGCGCATCGTGGCCAGGATCTCCTCGACCATCTCCATCGTGGTGCCCGGGTGCAGGAAGGCGAAGCGGGCGACCGTCTCGCCGTCCCAGCCGGTGGGGGTGACGAAACCGATCTGGTCGGCGAGGAGCTGCTGGGACCAGCGGTAGTAGTCCTCGTGGGTCCAGCCCTTGCGGCGGAAGCAGACGGCGGAGAGCTGCGGGTCGTGGAGCAGTTCGAGGTGCTCGCTGTCGCGGATCACCTGGGCGGTGTCCTGGGCGAGCTTGAGGCCGGTCTCGATGGCGTCGGTGTAGGCCTGGGTGCCGTGCACCGCGAGGGAGAACCAGAGCGGGAGGCCGCGGGCCCGGCGGGTGAGGTGGTAGGCGTAGTCGGTGGGGTTCCACTCGTCGCCCTCGGTGTGCAGGACGTCCAGGTAGGAGGCGTCCTGGGTGTGCACGGCGCGGGCGAGCTGCGGGTTGCGGTAGAGCAGCGCGGCGCAGTCGAACGGCGCGAAGAGCCACTTGTGCGGGTCGACGACGAAGGAGTCGGCGTGCTCGATGCCGTTGTAGCGCTCGCGCACCGAGGGGGCGAAGAGCCCGGCACCGCCGTACGCGCCGTCCACGTGGAACCACAGGCCGCGTTCCCGGGTGACCTCGGAGAGGCCCGCCAGGTCGTCGATGATGCCCTCGTTGGTGGTGCCGGCGGTGCCGACCACCGCGATCACGGTCTCGGGGTTCGGGTCGGCGGCGAGGGCGGCGCGCAGGGCCTGGCCGGTGAAGCGGCGGTCGACGGTGGGGACCACGAAGGCCTCGACGCCGATGATGTTGAAGGTGTTCTTGACCGAGGAGTGCACCTGGTCGGCGACGGCGATCCGCAGCCGGGCCTCGGGCCCGACGCCGAGCTTGCGGCGGGCGGTGTCGCGGGCGACGACGAGCGCGGAGAGGTTGCCCGCGGAGCCGCCGGAGACGAAGGTGCCGCCGGCGCTGGCGGGGAGGCCGGCCCGGTCCGCTATCAGGCGCAGCACCTGGTTCTCGGCGGCGATGGCGCCGGCCGCCTCCAGCCAGGAGATGCCCTGCAGGGAGGCGCAGGAGACCACCATGTCGAAGAGCAGGGCGGCCTTGGTGGGCGCGCAGGGGATGAAGGAGAGGTAGCGCGGGCTGTCGGCGGAGATCACGGCGCGGGAGAGCTCGTGGTCGTAGAGCTTGAGCACGTCGGCGGGGTTGTTGCCCTGCTCGTTCAGCAGCCCGGCCAGGGATTCGCGCAGGTGCGCGCCGTCGCCGGGGTGGTCGAGCGGGACGGGGTTGTACTGCAGGCGCTCGCGCATGTAGTCGAAGACGAGGTCGACCAGCTGGTTGTCGGGCTGGTGCATGCGGTCGGGCGCTGCGTACACGGGGTCCTCGCTGCGGTGGGGGTGAGGGTGGGGTCATGATCAGCGTAGGCAGCGGGGGCGGTGGGCCGCGCGTCGGAACACGGCCGGTTGGGGCCCCTTTCATGCGTGTTCGGGGGGTGCGGCGCAGCTTTCCTGCGTCAGATGAGCTGGGAGAGGACGACGGAGCTCCGGCTGCGCTGGACGCCGGGTTCCTTGCGGATGCGCTCGATGACGGCTTCCAGGTGGCGGGTGTCGGAGGCCCGCAGGTGGACCAGGGCGTCGGGGTCGCCGGTGACCGTCCAGGCGGCGGCGACCTCGGGGAACTGGCGCAGCGAGGCGAGGAGTTCCTCGGGCGAGGTGCGGGCGCGGCAGTAGACCTCGACGAAGGCCTCGGTGCGCCAACCGAGCAGCGCGGGGTCGAGGACGACGGTGAAGCCGCGGACCACTCCGCGCGCCCGCAGCCGGTCGATGCGGCGGCGGACGGCGGTGGCGGAGAGGTTGGCGAGCAGTCCGATCTCGGCGTACGAGGCGCGGCCGTCGCGGCTGAGGTGTTCGAGCAGCAGCCGGTCGGTGTCGTCGAGCGCCGTCCCGCCGAGGTCCGGCGGCCGGTGGGTGCTCATGCGACCCGCCTCGCTTCGCTCGGCAGGCGCTTCGCACATGCGCACCTCTCAACGATTCGCTCGCTGCGCTCGCTCATGGCAAAGGCTCCACGGGGTGGTGCGGGTGAGGGTGGCGAGTCGGAGGAGAAACGACTCTGCGGGGCCCATTGTCGCGGACGGCCGGGCTCCGTTCAGTCCACCAGCAGGACGATCTTGCCGCGGGTGCGGCCCTCGGCGTTGAGGGCCTGGGCGGAGGCGGCCTGGCTGAGCGGGAAGGTGGAGGCGACCGGGACGGTGAGCAGTCCCTCGTCGGCGAGCCGGGCGACGGCGGCGAGGTCCTCGGGGTCGGGGTGGGTCCACAGGTAGCGGCCACCGTGGGCGGTGACCCGGAAGTCGACGGCGGAGGCGATCCGGGCGGGGTCGCGCAGCAGCGGGAGCGAGGCCTCGACGGCGTCGCCGCCGACCAGGTCGAGGACGGCGTCCACCCCGTCGGGGGCGAGGTCGCGGACCCGGTCGGCGAGGCCGGGCCCGTACTCGACGGGTTCGACGCCGAGGCCGCGCAGGTAGGTGTGGTTGTGCGGGCCCGCGGTGCCGATGACGCGGGCGCCGAGGGCGGTGGCGACCTGGACGGCGACGGAGCCGACGCCGCCGGCCGCGGCGTGGATCAGCACGGTCTCGCCGCGGCGCAGCCCGAGCGCGGTGACCAGGCCCTGTTGGGCGGTGAGGCCGGCGGTGGGCAGTCCGCCGGCCTCGGCCCAGCTGAGCGCGGCGGGTTTGCGGGCCAGGGTGCGGACGGGGGCGGCGACCAGCTCGGCGTAGGTGCCGCGTTCGATGACGTCCTTGCGGACGTAGCCGATCACCTCGTCGCCGGGCGCGTACTCGGTGACGGCGCCGCCGACCGCCTGCACCACGCCGGCCAGGTCGAAGCCCATGACGAGGGGGAAGTGGACGTCGAGGATCCCGTCGAGGAGTCCTTCGCGGATCTTCCAGTCGACCGGGTTGACGCCGACCGCGCGGGTGCGGACGAGAACGGTGTCGGGGCCGATCTTGGGGTCGGGCAGTTCGGTGTACTCGACCACGTCGGGGCCGCCGTAGCGGTTGATCGCGATTGCCTTCATGGCCTCCAGCCAAGCGGATGGCACGGGGGGTTCTCGCGCCGGAAGCATCCATCCTGGTGAGCGGTTCTCGTCACATCGACAGGACGGCCATCGTCAGCCTGACGAGAACCGGTTATCATAGATAGTGTCAGATAGACGAGAAGGCTGGTCGGGAACGATCCGGCCGCATCAGGAGGGCACCCGCCCGTGACCACCACCACCGAGACATACGGCGTCGACCCCACTCCGTCGCCGCTCGCCCTGCTGCTGCTCGGCCGCGAGGCCGACCCGAACAGCGAGCGCGGCGTCGACTGCCCCGGCGACCTGCCCGCCGCCTCCGACCCCGACCTGGTCGCCCGGGCCCGCGCGGCGAAGGAGAAGCTCGGCGACCGGGTCTTCATCCTGGGCCACCACTACCAGCGCGACGAGGTCATCGAGTTCGCCGACGTCACCGGCGACTCCTTCAAGCTGGCCCGGGACGCCGCGGCCCGCCCGGAGGCCGAGTTCATCGTCTTCTGCGGCGTGCACTTCATGGCCGAGTCGGCGGACATCCTGACCTCCGAGCGCCAGCAGGTGGTCCTGCCGGACCTGGCGGCCGGCTGCTCGATGGCCGACATGGCCACCGCCGAGCAGGTCGCCGACTGCTGGGACGTGCTCGCCGAGGCGGGCGTCGCGGACGTCACCGTGCCCGTCTCGTACATGAACTCCTCCGCCGACATCAAGGCCTTCACCGGCAGGCACGGCGGCACCATCTGCACCTCCTCCAACGCCAAGCGGGCGCTGGAGTGGGCCTTCGAGCAGGGGCAGAAGGTGCTGTTCCTGCCGGACCAGCACCTGGGCCGCAACACCGCGGTGCTGGAGATGGGCATCCCGCTCGAGGAGTGCGTGCTCTACAACCCGCACAAGCCGAACGGCGGGCTGACCGCCGAGCAGCTGCGCGACGCCAAGATGATCCTGTGGCGCGGGCACTGCTCGGTGCACGGCCGGTTCAGCCTCGACTCGGTCCAGGAGGTCCGCGAGCGGATCCCCGGCGTGACAGTGCTGGTGCACCCCGAGTGCAAGCACGAGGTGGTCACCGCCGCCGACATGGTGGGCTCGACCGAGTACATCATCAAGGCGCTGGACGCCGCCGAGCCCGGCTCCAAGTGGGCCATCGGCACCGAGCTGAACCTGGTCCGCCGGCTGGCCAAGGCGCACCCGGACAAGGAGGTCGTCTTCCTCGACCGCACGGTGTGCTTCTGCTCGACCATGAACCGGATCGACCTGCCGCACCTGGTGTGGGCGCTGGAGTCGCTCGCCGAGGGCCGGGTGCCGAACGTGATCACAGTGGACGCCGAGACCGAGAAGTACGCCAAGGCCGCGCTCGACCGGATGCTGGCCCTGCCGTAACGATCCTCCACGGCGCACACGAGAGGGCGGGCACCCCACCGGGGGTGCCCGCCCTCTCGTCACGTACCGCGCCCGAACTACTCCGGGATACCGGGGATCAGGCCGTCGCCCTCGTCCCGCAGCAGCTCGCGGACCTGCTCCAGGGACGCCTCGGCGTCCGGCAGGATCAGGTCCGACGGCTCCAGCGACTCCGGGGCCAGCGGCGTGCCGACCTCCCGGATCGCCGCCAACAGGCTGCCCAGGGCAGCCTTGAAGGCCGCCTCGTCGCCCGCCTCGACGGCCTGGAGCAGCTCGTCGTCCAGCTGGTTCAGCCGGTTCAGGTCGGCCTCGGCGACCTCGAACTGCCCCTCACCCAAGACCCGCATGATCATGCTGGTGCGTCTCCCCTGCTCGGGATTACTTGTTGTAGTTGATGGTGGGCGGCGGGGTGTCCTGCTTGCCCGGCTCGATGGCCTGCGGCTGCGAGGCGGGGGTGCCGCCGGTCAGCTCGGCCTTCATCCGCGCCAGCTCCAGTTCGACGTCGCTGCCGCCGGCCACCCGCTCCAGCTCGGCCTCGATGTCGTCCTTGCGGCCCAGGCCGCTGGCGTCGTCGAGCGCGCCGGAGGCCAGCAGCTCGTCGATCGCGCCGGCCCGCGCCTGCATCTGCGCGGTCTTGTCCTCGGCCCGCTGGATCGCCAGGCCCACGTCGCCCATCTCCTCCGAGATACCGGAGAACGACTCGGCGATCCGGGTCTGCGCCTGCGCCGCGGTGTAGGTGGCCTTGATGGTCTCCTTCTTGGTGCGGAAGGCGTCCACCTTGGCCTGCAGCCGCTGGGAGGCCAGCGTCAGCTTCTCCTCCTCGGCCTGCAGGGCCTGGTACTGCGTCTCCAGGTCGGTGATCTGGGTCTGCAGGTTGGCCTTGCGGGTGAGCGCCTCGCGCGCGAGGTCCTCACGGCCGAGCGACAGCGCCTTGCGGCCCTGGTCCTCGTACTTCGAGGACTGCTGCTGGAGCTGGGTGAGCTGCAGCTCCAGGCGCTTGCGGGAGGTGGCCACGTCGGCGACGCCCCTGCGCACCTTCTGCAGCAGTTCCAGCTGCTTCTGGTAGGAGTAGTCGAGCGTTTCGCGCGGGTCCTCCGCCCGGTCCAAGGCCTTGTTCGCCTTGGAGCGGAAGATCAGCCCCATCCGCTTCATGATTCCGTCGCTCATGGGCCTCGATAGCCCCCTTCTCGGGCCTTGGGTTTGCGTCTCGTGACAGGTCGAGTGTATGCGCGGCGGCCTCGCCGCCGCAGTCCACCAGCCTGCAACAATGCTGCTACAGCAAGGGGCCGTCAGGCATCGTCCTGGCGATCGATATCGGTTTGGGTCCAAGGGCCTGACGGAAAGCGGCCGGTCAACCCGTACGCTGGGAGTGTGTTCCGACGCCGCTCTGATGAATCCGCCGCCTCCACCGTCACGTTGACGAAGGAGGACGAGAAGTCCACCACCCGCGACCCGCAGGCCCCCAAGGGTCGGCCCACGCCCAAGCGCAGTGAGGCCGAGGCCAACCGGAAGACCCGGGTCACCGTCCCCAAGGACCGCAAGGAGGCCTCCAAGCAGGCCCGCGACCGGATGCGGACCGAACGGGAGAAGCAGCGCACCGCGCTTCTCAACGGCGACGAGTCCGCCCTGCCGCCGCGCGACAAGGGCAAGGTCCGCCGCTACGTGCGCGACTTCATCGACTCGCGCTGGGCCGCCGCCGAGTTCTTCCTGCCGTACGCCGTCGTGGTCCTGGTGCTCAGCATCACCAAGATCGGCTACCTGCAGCTGCTCTCGACCTACCTGTTCATGGTCTTCTTCATCGTCGTGATCCTGGACTTCGTCCGGATCGGCCTGTCGCTGCGCAAGGGCCTGGCGGCGAAGTTCCCGAACGAGGACACCCGCGGCGCCCTGATGTACGGCCTGATGCGCACCCTGCAGATGCGCCGGCTGCGGCTGCCCAAGCCGATGGTCAAGCGGGGCGAGCGACCCTGACCGCAGAGGCCGTTCCGCCGTACTGGGCCCCGCCCGCGCAGCAGCCGGGCGGGGCCTTCGGCACGCCGGGGATCCCCGCCCAGTACGGCCAGCCGCACGGGCGGCACGGACGGCTGCCGGGCCGGGTCGAGCGCTACCACAGCGGGGCCGGCGAGTGGCTGGAGCGGCAGGGCGGCCTGCACAACCTGGTCCGGCAGGAACTGGTCACCCGGCAGCTCGCCGAACAGCTCACCGGCCGGACCGCGCTGCGGGTGCTGGACGTCGGCTGCGGCCAGGGCACCCAGGCGCTGCAGCTGGCCCGGGCCGGGCACTTCGTCACCGGCATCGACCCCGATCCGGCCACCCTCGGCGCCGCGCAGGCCGCGCTGGCGGCCGAGCACCCCGGGGTGCGCGAGCGGGTCCAGCTGCTCACCGGCGACGGCCACCAGGTCGGCCGCTGGTTCGGACCCCGCAGCTTCGACCTGGTGCTCTGCCACGGCGTGCTGATGTACGTGCCCGACCCGGACCCGATGCTCGCCTCGGTGGCCCGCATCCTGGCGCCCGGCGGGCTGCTCTCGCTGCTGGTGCGCAACGGCGACGCGCTGGCCATGCGGGCCGGCCTCACCGGCGACTGGCGGGCCTGCCAGGAGGGCTTCGACTCCACCCGCTACACCAACCGCCTCGGCCTGCCCGCCCGCGCCGACCGGCTTGCCGAACTCTCCACCACCCTGGCCGAGTTCGCCGTCCCGGTGCAGCACTGGTACGGGGTGCGGGTGTTCACCGACGCGATGCCGGACGACGCCGCGCCGGTCGACGGGCGACAGCTCGCCCAGCTGCTCGACGCCGAGGAGCGGGCCGGCCGGCAGGACCCCTACCGGCAGGTCGCCGCCCTGCTGCACGTCGTCGCCGGGAAGTGACCGGCCGGCCGACGGACCGTCAGGCCTCGTGCAGGCTCATCGGGTAGATGTCCCGGCCGTCCTCGACCAGCACCACCCGGTCCACCCCGTCGTCCAGCAGCGACTTCCACTCCTCGCCGATCCAGGACTCGGCGTCGCCCTGGCTGGAGAACTCCTCGACGCCGCCGGCCGGGGACACCACGGTGCCGTCGTTCTTCTCGTACCGCCAGGTCCACACCATGCCGGGCTCCTCCGTGAGTCGTGCCACTGGGTCGTGACGGTAGCGTGCCCACCCGGCGAGCGGGCAATGCGCCGTCCGGCAGGATGATCGCATGGCACTCCCCCGCACCCTGCTCCTCGGCGGCGCCCGCTCCGGCAAGTCCACCCACGCCGAGCGGCTGCTCGCCGACCACGTCGACGTGCTCTACGTGGCCACCTCCGGCACCCGCGACGGCGACGCCGACTGGGCGCAGCGCGTCGACCTGCACCGGGCCCGGCGGCCGGCGAGCTGGCGGACCGCGGAGACCTGCGAGCTGGAGGCCGTGCTGGCCGACACCGCCGACCCGGCGCCGGTGCTGATCGACTGCCTGGCGCTGTGGCTGACCGCGGTGATGGACGAGCACGACGCCTGGGACGACGCGGTGTGGAGCGGCGGCGGGCAGGCGGCCGTGGAGGCGCGCTGCGCCGCCCTGGCCGCGGCCTGGGCGGCGACCGGCCGCACGGCGGTCGCGGTCAGCAACGAGGTGGGGATGGGCGTGGTCCCGGCCACCGCCGCCGGACGGCGCTTCCGGGACACCCTCGGACGGCTCAACATGGCGATCGCCGACGCCTCCGAGCAGGTGCTGCTGGTGGTCGCCGGACAGGTGCTCACCATCAAAGCGGCGGCCGTGTAGATTGCCGAGCGATGGACACCACCGTGGATCTCGACACTTTCTCCTCGCTCGTCGAACGACCGGACGAGAGTGCCCGGCGCGGCGCCGAGGAACGCTGGCAGCAGTTGGCGATGCCGCGCGGCGGCCTGGGCCGGCTGCAGGAGCTGGGTGCCTGGCTGGCGTCCGCGCAGGGTGAGGTGCCGACGCGTCCGCTCGCCACCGCCCGCGTCCTGCTCTTCGCCGCCGACCACGGCGTCGCCTCCCTCGGGGTCTCCACCCTCGACCCCCGCGGCGGCACCGCCGACCGGGTCCGCGCCGTCCTCGACGGCACCGCCCCGGTCGCCGCGCTGGCCCGCCGCTACGGGGCGGACGTCCGGGTGGTCGACGTCGCCGTCGACGCCGACCCGGCCGAGTTCCCCGAGGAGGTCGTCCGGCACCGGATCCGCCGCGGCTCCGGCCGGATCGACGTGGAGAACGCGGTGACCCAGGACGAGGCGGCCCGGGCCTTCCTGGCCGGCATGGCGGTCGCCGACGAGGAGGCCGACGCGGGCACCGACGTGATCCTGCTCGGCGACCTCGGGGTCGGCTCCACCACGGCCGCCGCGGTCCTGATCGGCGCGCTCTGCGGCACCGACGCCGCCGCGGTCACCGGTCGCGGCTCCGGCATCGACGACCGGGTGTGGATGGTCAAGTGCGCCACCATCCGCGACTCGCTGCGCCGCGCCCGCCCCGTCCTCGGCGACCAGCTCGCGCTGCTCGCCGCCGTCGGCGGTGCGGACTTCGCGGCGATCACCGGCTTCCTGCTGCAGGCCGCGGTCCGCAAGCTGCCGGTGGTGCTGGACGGCGTGGTCTCGGCCGCCTGTGCGCTGGTCGCCCAGCGGATCGCCTTCCGCGCCCCCGAGTGGTGGCGCGCCGCCGCCCTCACCGGCGAGCCGGCCCAGGCCAAGGCCTACGACCGGCTGACCCTGACGCCCCTTCAGGACCTCGACGTCACCATGGGCGAGGGCGTCGCCGCGGCGTTGGCGCTGCCGCTCCTGCAGGCCGCCTCCGACTCGCTCGCCGAGCCGGTTGCCGTCCCCAGCGCCAAGCCGCTGCCGCCGCGGGCGCCGGCCAAGCTGCCGACGGCCGCGGAGCTGCTGGGCAAGTACTGAGCTGCGGGGCACCGGTGGGTGACGAGCGGTCAGCGGTCGGCTCCTCGCCCTCCGGCCTCGCGGACGGGCTGCGCTTCGCGTTCGGGACGCTGACGGTGTTCCGGGTGCGGGTCCGCCGGTGGGACCGGCGGGCCGGCGGGGTGGCGATGGTGGTCGCCCCGGTGGTCGGGCTGGCGCTGGGGGCCCTCGCCGGAGCCGTGGGCGCGGGGGTCGCCTGGCGCGGGGGCGCGCTGCTCGGGGCGGTGGCCGTGGTCGGGGTACTGGCCGCGGCGACCCGCGGGCTGCACCTGGACGGCATCGCGGACGTCGCCGACGGGCTGGGCAGCGGGAAGCCGGCCGAGGACGCGCTCAGGATCATGAAGCAGTCCGACATCGGGCCGTTCGGCGTGCTGACGCTGGTACTGGTGCTGCTGGGTCAGGTCGCAGCGCTGGCCGGGCAGTTCGCGGTGTCGCCGCTGCGCGGGGCGCTGGCCGCCCTGGTGGCCGCGGTCGCCGGGCGGACGGCCCTGGCCTGGGGCTGCCTGCGCTCGGTGCCGGCCGCCCGCCCCGGCGGGCTGGGGGCGATGGTGGCGGCGACGGTGCACCCGGCCGTGGCGGTGGCGGTGACGCTGGTGCTCACGGCCGCGGCGGGCGCGGTGCGGTGGCAGTACGGGCTCGCGCTGCTCGCCGGGACGGCGGTCGCGGTCGCCTTGCTGCGGCGCTGCGTGCGACGGTTCGGCGGGGTCACCGGGGACGTGCTCGGCGCGCTGGTGGAGACCTCGGCGACCACGGCGCTGCTGGTCGTCGCGCTGGGCTGAGCCCCCGTCAACCTCCGCCCCGTACACGAACTCACGCACCGTCACGGACGGCGGCGGTTCGTGCACGGGGGAGGCGGGGCGGCGCGATCCCAACATGCGGACTACCATGCGGTGAGCACCCTGGCCCTGCGCCCCGTTTCGCCGCGGAGTCTGCCTGGGTTTGCCGGTCGGCAACGGAGCCGTCACCGGTTGTGGACCGCGAAAGAACAGGACGCATTTGTCGTGACTGCACTGTCTGTGAGCACCTCCTCCGCCGTGAGCCTGCGTGCGGATGCCCTGGTGATCGGCGTGGCGAAGGGCCCCAAGGGCCTGGTCGTGGCGTCCGGTGCCGAGGCGGTCGTCGAGGCGTTCGAGGGCAAGCTGGCCGAGGTCCTCACCACCCTGGGCGCCACCGGCGCCGAGGGTGAGGCGGTCAAGCTGCCCGCGCCGGCCGGCGTGAAGGCCCCGCTGGTGCTGGCCGTGGGCCTGGGCGAGGCGGCCGACGGCGCGTTCGGCGCCGAGGAGCTGCGCAAGGCGGCCGGTGTCGCCGCGCGCACCCTGGCCGGTTCGAAGAAGGTCGCGCTGGCGCTGCCGGCCGAGTCGGCGGACGACGTCGAGGCGGTCGCGCTGGGCGGCCTGCTCGGCGCGTACTCCTTCGGCAGCTACAAGGCCGAGGTGAGCAAGGCCCCGGTCGGCGAGCTGATCGTGGTCTCCGGCCGCAAGGGCTCGAAGGACGCCAAGGCCGCGGTCGAGCGCGCCTCGGTGCTCGGCGAGGAGATGAACCGCGCCCGCGACCTGATCAACACCGCGCCGAACGACCTGAACCCGAAGTCCTTCGCGGCGATCGCCCAGGCCACCGGCAAGGAGCTCGGCCTGAAGGTCGAGGTGCTGGACGAGAAGGCGCTCGCCAAGGGCGGCTTCGGCGGCATCCTCGGCGTCGGCGTCGGCTCGGCCAACCCGCCGCGGCTGGTGAAGGTGGCGTACACCCACCCGAAGGCGAAGGCCTCGCTGGCGTTCGTCGGCAAGGGCATCACCTACGACTCGGGCGGCATCTCGCTGAAGCCGGCCGGCCACAACGAGACCATGAAGTGCGACATGTCCGGCGCCGCCGCGGTGTTCGCCGCCGTGGTCGCCGCCGCCCGCCTGGGCCTGCAGGTCAACGTGACCGCGTGGCTGGCGCTGGCGGAGAACATGCCGTCGGGCTCGGCGACCCGCCCGGGCGACGTGCTGCGGATGTACGGCGGCAAGACCGTCGAGGTGCTGAACACCGACGCCGAGGGCCGCCTGGTGCTGGCCGACGCGATCGTCAAGGCCGGCGAGGAGCAGCCGGACGTGATCGTGGACGTGGCGACGCTGACCGGCGCGATGGTGCTGGCGCTCGGCACCCGCACCTTCGGCGTGATGGCCAACGACGACGCGCTGCGCACCCGGCTGCACGAGACCGCGACCGCGGTGGGCGAGCAGTCCTGGCCGATGCCGCTGCCTGCGGACCTGCGCAAGGGCATGGTCGAGTCGACCGTCGCGGACCTGGCGAACATGGGCGAGCGGATGGGCGGCGGCCTGGTGGCCGGCCTGTTCCTGAAGGAGTTCGTGGCCGAGGGCACCGCCTGGGCGCACCTGGACATCGCCGGCCCGGCGTTCAACGAGGGCGGCCCGTTCGGCTACACCCCGAAGGGCGGCACCGCCAGCGCGGTGCGCACCCTGGTCCGCTTCGCGGAGGACACCGCCGCGGCGAAGTAGTCGGCGGAGACCGTCCGTGGGGCCCGGCACCGTGGGTGCCGGGCCCCACGCGCATTACCAGCCGGTAGCCCCCGTCGACAATCCGCAGGCGTGTTCGCCCGGGGCGAAACTATGTTCCACCATGCGGAACCCGGCCGGTGAAGACCCCCGGACGGACCACCTCCGTTTGCCGATTTCGCGGCTGTGAGCTGCGACGATACCCCCGAGAACGGGGCATAGCGCCGCCGCCGGGGTCGCGCGGCCGCGGTCTCCGGGCAGCCCCCGACGCCAGCCGCCGCCAACAAGTGCAAAGATGTATTTCCGGCACGACTGGGCGCCCTTACAAGGGCACTCACCCACCGGACCGCGACCGGCCCGGCGATCCGCACTTTTGCATGGAGGACGTGACGTGGCGAACGACGCCAGCACCGTTTTCGACGTAGTCATTCTCGGAGGCGGAAGCGGCGGTTACGCCGCGGCGCTCCGGGGCGCTCAGCTGGGGCTGAGCGTCGCGCTGATCGAGAAGGGCGAGCTGGGCGGCACCTGCCTGCACCGCGGCTGCATCCCGACCAAGGCGCTGCTGCACGCCGCCGAGGTCGCGGACGAGACCCGCGAAGCCGCCGAGTTCGGTGTCCTCGCCACCTTCCAGGGCATCGACATCAACGGCGTCCACAAGTACAAGGACGACGTCGTCGCCGGCCTGTACAAGGGCCTGCAGGGCCTGGTCGCCTCCCGCAAGGTCACCTTCATCCAGGGCGAGGGCCGGCTCTCCTCGCAGACCTCGGTGGACGTGAACGGCCAGCGCGTCGAGGGCCGCCACATCGTCCTCGCCACCGGCTCCGTCCCGCGCTCCATCCCGGGCCTGGACATCGACGGCAACCGGATCATCTCCTCCGACCACGCGCTGAAGCTCGACTACATCCCGAAGTCGGCGATCATCCTCGGCGGCGGCGTCATCGGCTGCGAGTTCGCCTCGGTCTGGAAGTCGTTCGGCGTCGACGTCACCATCGTCGAGGGCCTGCCGCACCTGGTGCCGCTGGAGGACGAGAACTCCTCCAAGCTGCTGGAGCGCGCGTTCCGCAAGCGCGGCATCAAGTTCGAGCTGAAGTCCCGCTTCTCCGGCGTGGAGTACACCGCCGAGGGCGTGCGGGTCTCCACCGAGAACGGCAAGTCCATCGAGGCCGACGTCCTGCTGGTCGCCATCGGCCGCGGCCCGGTCTCGGCCGGCCTGGGCTACGAGGAGCAGGGCGTCGCGATGGACCGCGGCTACGTCCTGGTCGACGAGTACCTGCGCACCAACGTGCCGACCATCTCCGCCGTCGGCGACCTGGTCCCGACCCTGCAGCTGGCCCACGTCGGCTTCGCCGAGGGCATCCTGGTGGCCGAGCGGATCGCCGGTCTGAAGGTCGTCCCGATCGACTACGACGGCATCCCGCGCGTGACCTACTCCAACCCGGAGGTCGCGTCCGTCGGCCTGACCGAGGCCAAGGCCGTCGAGCAGTACGGCAAGGAGAAGGTCGTCACCCTCAAGTACAACCTGGCCGGCAACGGCAAGAGCAAGATCCTGAAGACCGCCGGCGAGATCAAGCTCGTCCAGGTCAAGGACGGCGCCGTCGTGGGTGTCCACATGGTCGGCGCCCGGATGGGCGAGCAGGTCGGCGAGGCCCAGCTGATCTACAACTGGGAGGCCCTGCCCGCCGAGGTCGCCCAGCTCATCCACGCGCACCCGAGCCAGTCCGAGGCGCTGGGCGAGGCCCACCTCGCGCTGGCCGGCAAGCCGCTGCACGCGCACGACTGATCGCGCCCCCGTCCCCGTTCATTCCTGTACGCAAGACTTGATAGGAGTCGCTGGAACCATGGCGGTCTCAGTAACACTGCCCGCGCTGGGCGAGAGCGTGACCGAAGGCACCGTCACCCGCTGGCTGAAGGCCGAGGGTGAGCGCGTGGAGATGGACGAGCCGCTGCTCGAGGTCTCCACCGACAAGGTCGACACCGAGATCCCGGCGCCGGCCTCCGGCATCCTGGCCTCGATCAAGGTCGGCGAGGACGAGACCGTCGAGGTGGGCGCCGAGCTGGCGATCATCGACGACGGCTCCGGTGCCCCGGTCGCCGCCCCAGCGCCCGCCGCCGCGGCCGCTCAGCCGGCCCCCAGTCCTGCCGCTGCCGAGGCCCCCGCCGCCCCCGCCGCCCCCGCCCCGGTCGCCGCCGCCCCGGCCCCGGCCGCTGCTCCGGCCGCTGCCGCTCCGGCCGGCGACGCCACCCCGGTGCTGCTGCCCGCGCTGGGCGAGTCGGTCACCGAGGGCACCGTCACCCGCTGGCTGAAGGCCGAGGGCGACACCGTCGCGGTCGACGAGCCGCTGCTCGAGGTCTCCACCGACAAGGTCGACACCGAGATCCCCTCCCCCGTGGCGGGCACCCTGGTGAAGATCCTGGTCGGCGAGGACGAGACCGCCGAGGTCGGCGCCCAGCTGGCGCTGATCGGCGCCGCGGGCGCGGTCGCCGCCGCTCCGGCCCCGGCCGCTCCGGCTGCCCCGGCTCCGGCCCCCGTTGCCCCGGCCGCCCCGGCGCCGGCTCCGGTCGCCGCCGCCCCGGCCCTCGCGCCGGTCGCTCCCGCCGCCCCGGTGGCCCCGGCCGCTCCGGCCCCGGCTCCGGCTCCGGTCGCCCCGGCTGCTCCGGCGCCGGTCGCCGCCGCCCCGGTCGCCGCCGCTCCGGCCGCGGACGCCGGTGACGCCTACGTCACCCCGCTGGTGCGCAAGCTCGCCGCCGAGCACGGTGTCGCGCTGTCCGCCGTCGCCGGCACCGGCGTCGGTGGCCGCATCCGCAAGCAGGACGTGCTGGCCGCCGCCGAGGCCGCGAAGGCCGCTCCGGCGCCCGTCGCCGCCCCGGCCGCCCCGGCGAAGGCCGCTGCGGCGCCGTCCGCGCTGCGTGGCCAGACCGTCAAGATGACCCGCATGCGCAAGGTCATCGGCGACAACATGCTGAAGGCCCTGCACGAGCAGGCGCAGCTGACCAGCGTGGTCGAGGTGGACGTCACCAAGATCATGTCGCTGCGCGGCAAGGCGAAGGACTCCTTCCTGGCCCGCGAGGGCGTGAAGCTGTCCCCGATGCCGTTCTTCGTGAAGGCCGCGGCCCAGGCGCTGAAGGCCCACGCGGTCATCAACGCCCGGATCAACGAGGCCGAGGGCACCATCACCTACTTCGACACCGAGAACATCGGTATCGCGGTGGACTCCGAGAAGGGTCTGATGACCCCGGTCATCAAGGGTGCGGGCGACCTGAACATCGCCGGCATCTCGAAGAAGACCGCGGAGCTGGCGTCCAAGGTCCGGAACAGCAAGATCACCCCGGACGAGCTGTCCGGCGCGACCTTCACCATCTCCAACACCGGTTCGCGCGGCGCCCTGTTCGACACCGTCATCGTCCCGCCGAACCAGGTCGCCATCCTGGGCATCGGCGCGACCGTGAAGCGCCCGGTGGTCATCGAGGCCGACGGCGGCACCGCCATCGGCATCCGCGACATGACCTACCTGTCGCTCTCCTACGACCACCGTCTGGTGGACGGCGCGGACGCCGCCCGCTACCTGGTCGCGGTCAAGGAGATCCTGGAGGCCGGCGAGTTCGAGGTCGAGCTGGGCCTGTAAGGCGCCCGGTTCGTCCCGGTTCGCGTCGAAGCCCCGCCCCGTCCTCGGACGGCGCGGGGCTTCCGCGTACCGGGGTGGCGTACGCGGGAGGTGGGCCGGGGCGGTACGGTGGCGGCCCAGTGGATCGGGTGCGGGCGGGATGGGGATCGTGAATCCTGGAGCGGTGATGGACGAGACGGCTTTCTGGCAGCTCATCGACGACACCCGGGACGCGGCCGACGGCGACCCGGACGACCAGGCCGAGGTGCTGGTCGAGCGGCTGATGCAGCTGACCCCGGACGAGGTGCTGGACTTCGCCCGGCAGTTCGAGGCGCGGTTCCAGCGCGCCTACACGGTGGAGCTGTGGGGCGCGGCGTCCCTGCTGCTCGGCGGGGCCTCGGAGGACGGCTTCGACTACTTCCGCTGCTGGCTGATCGGCCAGGGCCGCGAGGTGTTCGAGGGCGGGATCCACGACCCCGACCAACTCGCCGAGCTGGTGCCAGACTTCGACGACGAGGAGGACGGCGACGCGGAGGAGCTGGGCTACGCCGCCGACGAGGCGTACGAGCGGCTCACCGGTCTGCCGCTGCCCGACCTGGGGGTGCGTCAGCCGGCCACGCCGATGGGTGCCTCGTTCGACTTCGAGGACGGCGCGCTGATGGCGGTGCGCTACCCGCTGCTGTGGGAGCGGTACGGGGACTGACGGGGCGTCGGGCCGTCCGGGTGGCGGCCGTCCGGGTCAGCTTGCGGGCGCGATGCCGAGCACGATCCGGTCGAGCTCGGCGGGCTTCGGCGCCTTGGGGTCGTCGTCCACGCCGCCGTGCAGGATCACGAAGCCGCCGGACTGCGCGGGCAGCGCGACCACCAGCACGTAGCCGGAGGCGCCCTGCCCGGGCTGGACGTACCAGCGGATCGCGTGGCCACGGACGCCCGCCACGGTGACGGCGCCGGTGGCGAGTTCGCGGTGCGAGGTGAGCGGGCCGAAGACCTCCGGGGCGTAGGCGGCGATCTCGGCCTCGGCGGCGGACTCGGCGTCGGCGGCCTGGGCGGTGTCGACCGCGACCGAGAACTGCCCGCGGACGCACAGCGAGGTGGACTGGCTGCAGGAGTACTGTCCGGCGATCTCGATCACCGAGGCCTGGTCGCTGGGCCGCTCCGCGGTCCAGCCGTCCGGCAGCGGCACCCGCCAGCCGTGCACCGCGTCGGCGACGGTCAGCGCGGGCGCGGCGTTGGTGGCGCTGCGGCTCGGCGAGGCGGACGCCAGCGGGCTGGCCGTGACCGGCGAGTTGCCCGTCGCGGTGAGCGTGGGCACCGGGTTCGGGGTGGGCGGGTCGGTCCGGATCAGGACCACCGCGACGACCACGGCGGCGAGCAGCACCGCGCCGACGGCCGCGGAGACGCCGACCACCAGCCCGTTGCCGCGGCGCCCCGTTCCGTCCGACTTGCCGGTCGGGTAGGGGCCGGGCTGGGGCTGCCGGGTGGCGGCGGCCAGGCCGGAGTTGTCCCAGCCCTGGGTCGGGGCGTCGTTCAGCTGCCCGGCGGTGCGGTGGTCGTCGGTCCAGGCGGTGCCGTTCCACCACCGCTCCTGTCCGGTGCCGGGGACGGGGTACCAGCCGGGCGGCGTCGGGGTGCTCACGCCGGTTACGGTACCGGTCGCGGGGGTTCCGGTGGGAGCCGGGCGGCGGTCACGAATCGGGCGCGAGCACGCTGAGTTGACGGCCCGTCACGGGGCCGCTCAGAGCGCCCGGCCCATCCAGACGTCGTCGACGTACGCACCGTCCAGCAGGAACTCCTCCGGCAGCACCCCGTACACCTGGAACCCGTTGCGCTCGTACAGCCGCCGGGCCGGGGCGTTGTGCGCGAGCACCCGCAGCGTCAGCCGGCGGGCCCCGGCCGCGCGGGCCGCCTCCCCGGCGGCGGCCAGCAGGGCGTCACCGACACCCCTCCCCCGCGCCTCCGGCAGCACGCCGAGGCCCTGGATCTGGCGGACGTGCGCGTTGGACTCCAGCGGCGTGGGCGGCACCTGCCGGACGTAGCCGACCACCCGGCCGCCCCACTCCGCCAGCAGGTACTGCGCGGGCGTGTGCCTGCGGTCGAAGACCGGAGCGTCGGCGGCCGGCTTCTCGGACACCTCGCTGATCGGCGACCAGATCACCTGGTCGATGTCACGGATCGCCTGCTCGTCCGGCAGGACGGCCGGACGGATCGTCACTTCGTTCGAAGGCATGGCGGTCATGGTAGGGACCCGTCAGGGGCCCGGGGAACGGCGGGGGTGTGGGGCTGCCGGGGTTTCGGGGCGCTGCGCGGTCCGGGCGCACGGAGGTCTCCAAGGCCACCAACCCAGTTGAGACCGTCCGACACTCGCCTCGCCGTTCCCGAGCCCCCGGATAGTGCGACTCGAGCTGCGAGGATGAGTGCATGCGAATCGCGGTGACAGGTTCCACGGGATTGATCGGTTCCGCGCTGGTGCGCTCGTTGCTGGCGGACGGGCACGAGGTGCTGCGGCTGGTGCGCAGGCACTCGCGTACCGGGCCGCAGCCGGACGGCACGACCGGTGTCGGGTGGAATCCCCACCTGATGCAGATCGACGCGGCCGCGCTGGAGGGTCTGGACGCGGTCGTCCACCTGGCCGGCGCGGGAGTCGGCGACCGGCGGTGGACGGACTCGTACCGGCGCGAGATCCGGGACAGCCGGGTGCTGGGCACCGAGACCGTCGCCGCCGCGCTGGCCCGGCTGAAGGAGCCGCCGAAGGTGCTCGTCAGCGCCTCCGCGGTGGGCTACTACGGGCAGACCGGCGACCAACTGATCGACGAGTCGGCGCCGGCCGGCACCGACTTCCTCGCCGAGGTGTGCGTCGCCTGGGAGCAGGCCGCCCGGCCCGCCGCCGACGCGGGCATCCGGGTGGTGCACCCGCGCACCGGGCTGGTGCTCGACCCGGCCGGCGGCGCCGGGGCGCGGCTGCTGCCGCTGTTCAGGCTCGGGCTGGGCGGGCGGCTCGGCCGCGGCGAGCAGTTCTGGAGCCTGATCTCGCTGGCCGACGAGGTCGCCGCGCTGCGTTTCCTGATCGACCGCCAGGACGTCAGCGGCCCGGTCAACCTGGCCGGTCCGGCACCGGTCACCAACCGGGAGCTGACCGACGAACTGGCCCGCGAGCTGAACCGCCCCGCGGTGTTCGCCGTGCCGGAGTGGACGCTGCGCACCGTGCTCGGCGAGATGGCCGTCGAGGTGGTCGGCAGCCACCGGGTGGTGCCCAAGGCGCTGCTGGACGCGGGCTTCGCGTTCGGCGACCCGGACGTCGGCGCGATCGTCCGGGCGGCGCTGGGGAGGCGCTGAGGGGGTGCTGCGGGACGCGCTGAGGGAACGGCTGCGGGGGGGCGCTGCGGGGCGCTCGCGGGTGGTGCGGGTCACCGCCGCGGCGCGGCTGACGGCACGTCAGGGGGGCGCACGGTTGCACCGTCGCGGCGCGTGGGTGGTGGGCGGTGACGGTGTGCGCCCGTTCCCGCCCCGCGCGCCCCGTTTGACGCACGGTGGGTGACCGTCCGGACGCGCTGTGTCGGGACGCCCGGGCCTTCCTCCGATTGAGACCTACCGGCCGGTCTGGCACCCGAGATGACGGGGCATCACCACTGCGGACCATGTCCTGGCCCCCCGCTGCCCGCCCCGGCCGCCGCCCGTTCGCGGGCGACCGCCGTGCGCGGCCGGCCGCGGAGGGCTCCGCCAGGGAGGGAGCACCCACTCGTGCCCGCACATGACTTCACCAGCCGCGCCCGCGCCACCGACCCCGATGTGGTCGTGGTCGGCGCCGGCGTCGCCGGGCTGTCCGCCGCCGCCGCGCTGACCGCCCAGGGCCTGCGCGTCCAGGTCCTGGAGGCCACCGAGCGCGTCGGCGGCCGGATGGCCACCCGCGAACTCGACGGCTTCCGCCTCGACCACGGCTGCCACCTGCTCAACCCCGCGTACCCCGAGCTCGAACGCCGCCTCGACCTCGACCGCCTGGAGCTGCGCCCGCTCGCCCCCGGCGTGCTGGTGCACAGCGGCGGCCGCAACTACCGGGTCGGCGATCCGCAGCACACCCCCGCCCGGCAGGCCGCCTCCCGCGGGCCGCTCGGCACCCCGCTCGACAAGGCCCGGCTCGCCGCGACGCTCGCCCGGATCGCGGCCACCCCCGCCTCCCGGCTGCTCAGCCGACCGGAGACCACGGCGGCCCGCGCCCTCGCCGACCGCGGGCTCGCCCCGCGCACCGTCGACGGTTTCCTGCGCCCGCTGCTCGGCGCCCTGCTCTCGGACCCGACGCTCGGCACCTCCAGCCGGGTCGCCGACCTCGTCCTGCGCGCCTACTCGCGCGGCCGGCTCTGTCTCCCCGCGGCCGGAATAGGCGCCGTCCCGGCCCAGTTGGCGGCCTCCCTGCCGGACGGCACGGTCCGGCTCGGCACCGAGGTCGTCTCGGTCGGCACCGACGGGGTGGAGATCGCCGGGAACGGCCGGATCGCGGCCCGCGCGGTGGTGGTCGCCACCGACGCCGCCACCGCGACGGGCCTGCTGCCCGGTCTGCGGCAGCCCGGCTTCCACCCGGTCACCACGTACTACCACGCGGCCCCCCAGTCGCCGCTCGACGAGGCCGTCCTGCTGCTGGACTCCGAACGCTCCGGGGTCTCGCACTCGGTCGTCCTCAGCGACGCCGACCCCTCCTACGCCCCCGAGGGGCAGGCCCTGATCGCCACCACGGTGCTCGGCCGCCGCGCGTTCGACTCCGGCGGGCCGTCCGGCGACGAGCCGCTGGTGCGACGGCGGCTGGCCGAGCTGTACGGCACCTCCACCGCCGGCTGGGAGTTCCTGGCGGTCCGTCACGTCCCGGACGCCGTCGTCTCGATGCCGCCCCCGCACCACTTCCGCCGCTCCGTCCGCCTGCTGGCCGGCCTCTACGTCTGCGGCGACCACCGCGACACCGGGACGGTCCAGGGCGCCCTGGTCTCGGGCCGACGGGCCGCGGAGGCCGTCTGCCGCGACCTGGGCGTCCGGATCGAGGCGGCGGTCGCCGAGGCGGCGTAAGCCGTTTTTTAAGGGGCTCGGGGAACTGCGAGGCGAATGGCGGAGGATCTCAGTCCGGCTGTGGGTCTTTGGAGACCTCTGTGCGCCCGGACCTTGCAGCGCCCTGTGACCCTGACCGCCACGCACTCCCGCCGTTCCCCGGGCCCCTGCTTTCAGATCACTCCCGCCTGCCTGGTGGCCTCCTCGAAGGCGCGGGCGGCCGGGGTGGTGCGGTAGGGGGCCAGGCGGCGGTGGAAGTCGCGGAGGTACTCGACCGTCCGGGCCGATCGCATTTCGCCGGCCGCCCGCAGACTGTCGGTGGCCATGGAGCAGGACTCGTCGACGTCTCCCATGCCGAGGCGGGCGGAGGCGAGGACGAGGCGGCAGAGGATGCGGCTGCGGGCGAACGCGGGGGCCCGCAGCCGCAGGGACTTCTCGGCGTGCTGGGCGGCGGGGCGCCACTGCTGGAGGTCGCGGTAGCAGTGGGCGAACTCGTCGGCGAGTTGGGCGTCGTCGAAGTAGCGGGCCCAGGACGGGACTTCGTCGGCGGTGCGGGCGGTGCCGAGGGCGCGTTCGCAGCGGACCAGGGCGGTGGTGCAGGCACGGACGTCGCCGGCCAGGGCGTGGCCGCGGGCTTCGGCGGCGTGCATCAGGGCCTGGACCACGGGCGCGGCGGTGGTGCCGACGCCCTGCTGGGCGACCCGGGCGAGTTGGATGGCTTCGCGGGCGTGGCCGAGGTGGACCGCCTGCTGGCTCATGGTGGTGAGGATGAAGCCGCCGAGGACGCGGTCGCCGGCGGCCTGGGAGAGCCGCAGGGCCTGGACGAAGTAGCGCTGGGCGAGGCCGTGCGCGGCGATGTCGAAGGAGGTCCAGCCGGCCAGGCGGGTGAGGTCGGCGACGGCGCCGAACAGCGCGCGGCCGATCTGTTCGCCGTACCGGCCGCGGAGCATGGGTTCGGCCTCGCTCTCCAGGTAGCGGACCAGGGCCTGCCGGGCGTGGCCGCCACCGTAGGCGTGGTCGAGGGCACGGAAGAGGTCGCCGACCGCGCGGATGGCGGCGATGTCGCCGCGGCCGACCCGGACCGGGGGGCGGGTGTCGCGGTGTTCGGTGGCGGGTTCGGCCGCGGTGCCGCCGGGGCGGCGCAGTTGCTGCTGGGGGACCCGGTTGCTGCCGCCCTGTGGGGGTGTGCGGAGCTCCTCGGGGGGCAGCGTGGAGCCGTCCCGGGCGACGCGTTCGTCGGTCCGGCCGATCAGCCAGTCGCGGCTGGGGACGACCAGTCCGGCGGGGGTGAAGGCGATCTTGCGGAGTTCGGCGTAGGGGCCGTTGTCCTTGCGCCACATGGAGGCGACGATGTCGACGGCCTCCTGCGGGGTCTCGGCGAACTCGAGTCCGGCGTAGACCGGGGCGCAGGCGTCGAGACCGACGTCCTGGGCGGTGAGCCGGCGGCCCAGTCGGCGGGTGAAGACCTCGGCGATCAGCGCCGGGGTGGCGCCGCGGGGTTGCTGGCCGCGCAGCCAGCGGGTGACCGAGGTCTTGTCGTAGCGCAGGTCGAGGCCGTGTTCCAGGCCGAGTTGGTCGACCCGGCGGGCGAGGCCGGCGTGGGAGAAGCCGGATTCCTCGATGAGCGCCGCGAGTTGGGGGTTCTGCGCGCGCTGGACCGCGGCCGAGGGCGACTCCGCCGGGTCGGGGGCGTGCGGAGGGGTCTCATCCGCTCCGAGCGGGCGCGGGTCGAGCGGGCGCGGGTCGAGCGGGTCGAGCGATCGGTACACCGGGCTGTCGATTACGGGCCGTTGGGGCATAGCAGTCCACACCTCTCAGGCGCCGCTCCGGCCCCTCCTGCCCGGGACAGCGCCCCCTGTCGGGAATCGGCGCGAATGTAGCGAGCATTGGGGCGCTATGGGTGGATTCGGCCCCTCAATCCTCCGAACGGGTGAAGTGACCGCGTCCGTTGTGAGGAAGCACGGCCGGAGCGTGTTTGAGTCGGTGAGCCCTTGGTCCGGTTCTGACCACATGGTGTCGGGGCCCATGGGGGTCCGGGATGCTGTGGTGTCCGCCCACATCGTTGGCGGGGCCGCGGATTCCTACCGTTCTCGGCCATGGACACCACTTCAGCCCCGCTCCCCCAGCCCTCGCTGCGCGGCCGGACCGCACTGGTCACCGGGGCCGCCTCCGGCATCGGGCGGGCCTGCGCGGAGGCGTTCGCCGCGGCCGGTGCGCGGGTGTACGTCGTCGACCTGGCCGCCGAGCCGGCCGAGGAGCTGGCCGCGCGGATCGGCGGGGTCGCGTTCGTGACCGACCTGTCGGACCCGGCGGCGGTGGAGGAGCTGCCCGCCGACGCGGACATCGTCGTCAACAACGCGGGGCTCCAGCACGTCGCACCGGTGCACGAGTTCCCGATGGAGCGGTTCACGCTGATCCAGCGGGTGATGGTGGAGGCTCCGTTCCGGATCCTGCGCCGCACCCTGCCGCACATGTACGAGCGCGAGTGGGGACGGGTCGTCAACGTCTCCTCGGTGCACGGCCTGCGGGCCAGCGCCTTCAAGTCCGCGTACGTCACCGCCAAGCACGCCCTGGAGGGCCTGAGCAAGACGGTCGCCCTGGAGGGCGCGCCGTACGGCGTGACCAGCAACTGCATCAACCCCGCGTACGTCCGCACCGCCCTGGTGGAGAAGCAGATCGCCGCGCAGGCCCTGGCGCACGGCATCCACGAGGACGAGGTGGTGGAGCAGATCATGCTCGACCGCACCGCGGTGAAGCGGCTGATCGAACCGGACGAGGTGGCGCAGCTGGCCGTGTGGCTGTGCTCGCCGAGTGCCGCGTACATCACCGGGGCCAGCCTGCCGATGGACGGCGGCTGGACCGCGCACTGACCCACCCTCATCCCCCCACCTCTGCAAGGGACTCTCCATGGCTGCCACCTCTCCCGACGTCGCGAGATCCGGCTCCCTGCCCCGGGTCGTCGCCGCCTCCCTGATCGGTACGACGATCGAGTGGTACGACTACTTCTTGTACGGATCGGCGGCGGCGCTGGTCTTCGGGCACGTCTTCTTCCCGAAGTCGGACCCGCTGACCGGCACCCTGCTGTCCTTCCTGACCTACGCGATCGGCTTCGCCGCCCGGCCGCTGGGCGCGCTGGTCTTCGGGCACTTCGGCGACCGGATAGGCCGCAAGAAGCTGCTGGTGCTGAGCCTGCTGCTGATGGGCGGCGCGACCACGCTGATCGGCTGCCTGCCCACCTACGACCAGGCGGGCGTGGCCGCGCCGATCATGCTGACCGGCCTCCGGCTGGTGCAGGGCTTCGCGCTCGGCGGCGAGTGGGGCGGCGCCGTCCTGCTGGTCTCCGAGCACGGCGACCGTCGGCGGCGCGGCTTCTGGGCGTCCTGGCCGCAGGGCGGCGCGCCGGCCGGCAACCTGCTGGCGGCGGGCGTGCTCTCGCTGATGACGGCCGTCCAGTCGGACGCGGCGTTCCTGGACTGGGGCTGGCGGGTGCCGTTCCTGCTCTCCGCGGTGCTGGTGATGGTCGGCCTGTGGATCCGGCTCGCGGTCGACGAGTCGCCGCTCTTCAAGGCGGCGCTGGCCGCCGCGGAGCAGCGCAGGGCGACCGAGCACGCGGTGGAGCGCACGCCGCTGGTGTCGGTGCTGCGCGACCACTGGCGGGACGTCCTGGTGGCGATGGGCGCCCGGATGGCGGAGAACATCTCGTACTACGTGATGACCACCTTCGTCCTGGCGTACGCCGTCGGCCACGCCCACCTGCCCAAGCAGACCGCGCTGAACGCGGTGCTGATCGGCTCGGCGATCCAGTTCGCGCTGATCCCGGTCTTCGGCGCGCTCTCCGACCGGGTCGGCCGCAAGCCGGTGTACCTGGTCGGCGCGGTCGGCGTCGGGATCTGGGCGTTCGTCTTCTTCGGGATGGTCGACACCAAGGACTTCACCGCGCTGGTCGTCGCGATCACCGTCGGCCTGTTCTTCCACAGCATGATGTACGCCCCGCAGGCGGCGTTCTTCTCCGAGCTGTTCGCCACCCGCAACCGCTACTCCGGCGCCTCCATCGGCGCCCAGTTCTCGTCCGTCGCGGCCGGGGCGCCCGCCCCGCTGATCGCCACCGCGCTGCTCAAGGACTACGGCAGCGCCACCCCGATCGCCGTGTACGTGGCGATCGCCGCCGTGATCACCGTGGTCGCCGTGCTGTGCGGCCGGGAGACCCGCGGCACCGACCTCGCCGACGTCCAGCCGGACCAGGCGAAGGCCGCGGCCACCGTCGGCTGAGCCTTTTCCGCCGGGCCCGCTTTCCGGAAGGATCGAGGCCGCGTCCCCGGGCACCCGCCCGGCGACGCGGCCCGGGCCCGTCTCCGCGGCGGGTCGACCCGCCCGCGCGGCGGGCCCGGGGAGCCAGGGCCTGTCTGACAATTCGCGTCGGGTAAGCGCGCGGCGTCGGGCGCCCGGCTGGGCCTGCCGGCGGAACGCCCTCGTACTGGGTGTACTTGGGTGTTTCGCCGGCGGGTCCAGGCGGGATGATCCGGCGTCGCGCGCCCGGCGGGAATTGTCAGACAGGCCCTAAGGGGTCACGGGGGACGAGAGCGACAGGGAAGGCCGCATGGACCGCCACACCACCGCCGCACCGGCGCTGCGCCGACTGCTCGACCTGCTGTCGACCGGCGCGGCCACCGAGGACTTCGCCGAGGTGCTGGCCGACGCCCGCCGCCAGGGGGCGACCGCCCAGGTGCTCACCGACATCGACGACGCCACCTGGCAGGCCCTGCGCGTCCACCGGACGCTGCGCCAGCACCGCCGCCGCGAGGCCGAGTTGACGGCGCTCTTCGACACCGCGGGCGACCTGGCCGCCTCCCGCGACCTGGATTCGGTGCTGCAGGCCATCGTCCGGCGCGCCCGGATGCTGCTCGGCACCGACACCGCCTACCTGACCCTCCCCGACGAGCAGGCCGGCGACACGTACATGCGGGTCACCGACGGCTCGGTCTCGCCGCTCTTCCAGACCCTGCGGCTCAGCCTCGGCGACGGCCTCGGCGGCCTGGTCGCGCAGACCGCCCGCCCGTACGCCACCCACGACTACCGCACCGACGAGCGCTTCCGGCACACCGGCCAGATCGACGCCGGCGTGCTCGACGAGGGCCTGGTCGCGATCATCGGCGTGCCGCTGCTGCTCGGCGGCACCGTGATCGGCGTGCTGTTCGCCGCCGACCGCTCGCCGCGGGCCTTCTCCCCCGACGAGGTCGCGCTGCTCTGCACCCTCGCCGCGCACGCCGCGATCGCCCTGGACACCGCCAAGTCGCTCGCCGACACCCGCGCCGCGCTCGCCGAACTCGCCGCCGCCAACGCCGTCATCCGCGCCCACTCCGCCGCCGTCCAGCGCGCCGAGCAGGCCCACGACCGGCTCACCGACCTGGTGCTGCGCGGGGCCGAGGTCTCCGACGTGGCCGCCGAGGTCGCCGCGCTGCTGGACGGCGAGGCCTCCGTCCACGACGCCGAGGGCGGCCCGCTGACCGGTCCGGGCGCGGTCCCTGACGGCCTGTCGGAGGCGGTCGCCGCCTCCCGCGCCGAGGGCCACGCGGTGCGGCACGGCAAGGAGTGGGTCTGCGCGGTGCTGGCCGGGCAGGAGCTGCTGGGCAGTCTGGTGCTGCACGGGCGGCCCGAGTTGGACGACGCCGACCGCCGGGTCTTCGAGCGCGCGAGCGTGGTCACCGCCCTGCTGTTGCTGCTGCGCCGCTCGGTCGCCGAGACCGAGAACCGGGTCCGCGGCGAACTGCTCGCCGACCTGCTCACCGCCCCCGACCGCGACCCGGCGGGCCTGGCCGCCCGCGGCCGCCGGCTCGGCGTCGACCTGGGCCGCCCGCACCTGGTGCTGGTCGCCGAGGCCGCCGAGGCCGCCGCCCGCGAACGCCTCGGCGGCGCCGCGGCCCGCTACCTGTTCGGCTCCCGCGGCATCAGCGCCGAGTTCGGCGACGGCGTGGTCCTGCTGGTCCCGCACGAGGGCCCCGGCGACGGCGCGGTGGCCGCCCTGGCCGCCGAACGCCTGGCCCGGCTGGTCGGCGCCCCCGTCACGGTCGGCACCGGCCGGGCCGCCAGCGGCCCGGTCGCGCTGGCCGCCGCCTACGCGGAGGGCGTGCGCTGCGTGCGCGCCCTGCGGGTGCTCGGCCGCACCGGCGACGGCGCCTGCGCCGCCGACCTCGGCTTCCTCGGCGTCCTGCTCGGCGACGGCCACGACGTCGACGGCTTCGTCCGCGCCACCCTCGGCCCGCTGCTCGACTACGACGCCAAGCGCGGCACCGAACTCGTCCGCACCCTGCGCGCCTACTTCGACTGCGGCGGCAGCCTGACCCGCGCCAAGGACCTGCTGCACGTCCACGTGAACACCGTGGTGCAGCGCCTGGACCGGGTCGAGGTGCTGCTCGGCCGCGACTGGAACCAGCCCGAGCGGGCCCTGGAGCTCCAACTCGCCCTGCGGCTGCTGCTGTTGGCCGACGGATGACCTGGCCCACCGGGTTCCGCGGCCGCTGGGCGTACAGTGGCGAGGTTGGGCTCGGTGGCCGACAAGGAGCTGTGGTGAGCGAGAACGTGCGGTTCGTGCGGATGGGCATAGGCGAGCGGACCGTCCCGTACCCGGAGGCGTGGGAGGAGCAGCAGCGGCTGCACGCGCTGCGGGTCGCGGACGAGATCCCGGACACGGTGCTGCTGTTGGAGCACGACCCGGTGTACACCATGGGCAAGCGCACCAACCCGGAGGACCTGCCGCTGGACGGCACCCCGGTGGTGGAGGTCAACCGCGGCGGCGAGATCACCTGGCACGGGCCGGGCCAGCTGGTCGGCTACCCGATCGT
This sequence comes from Kitasatospora sp. NPDC002522, assembly GCF_053595195.1. Lineage (NCBI taxonomy): Bacteria > Bacillati > Actinomycetota > Actinomycetes > Kitasatosporales > Streptomycetaceae > Kitasatospora > Kitasatospora sp. NPDC002522. The sequence goes on along the minus strand of NZ_JBSFXE010000002.1, from coordinate 145,132 downwards.
GAAGCTGCCGGACCCGATCGACGTGGTGGCGTACGTGCGGCGGCTGGAGGAGGCGCTGATCCGCGCCTGCACCGACTTCGGGGTGGCGACCACCCGGATCGAGGGCCGCAGCGGCGTGTGGAAGCTCGGCGCGGACATCCCCGGCGCGGTGGTGGACCCGTCGCAGGTGGTGGAGATCGGCAAGCTGACCCTGCGGATGGGCCTGCCGCTCGGCATCGACCCGCGGCTGGCCGGCCCCGAGTACGCGCCGTCCAACGCCGGCCAGCGCGGCGACGACCGCAAGCTCGCCGCGATCGGCGTCCGGGTCGCCCGCGGCGTGACCATGCACGGCTTCGCGCTCAACTGCGACCCGGACATGACCTACTTCGACAAGATCGTCCCGTGCGGCATCCGGGACGCCGGCGTGGCCTCGCTCAGCGGCGAGCTGCGCCGCCCGTTCAGCGTCACGGACGCCGTCGGCACCGTGGAGCGCCGGCTCGCCGAGGTCCTCGCCGAGCTGCCCGAGCCCGCCGTCGTCGGCTGAAGCCCTACCGCCGGGTACGGAATCGGCGCGCCACGCCCGGTGTTGCCTTCCGAATGAAGGCCCGGGGCCCCGCGCAGGCCACCGAAGCACAGGCGTACCCTGATGGGTACCCCGTCTAGTTCTAGGAGTCACACGTGTCCGCTGTCGCACCCGACGGCAGGAAGCTCCTCCGCCTGGAGGTCCGCAACAGCGAGACCCCCATCGAGCGGAAGCCGGAGTGGATCAAGACCAGGGCGAAGATGGGGCCGGAGTACAACGCCCTGCAGTCCCTGGTGAAGAAGGAGGGGCTGCACACGGTCTGCCAGGAGGCGGGCTGCCCCAACATCTTCGAGTGCTGGGAAGACCGCGAGGCGACCTTCCTGATCGGCGGCGACCAGTGCACCCGCCGCTGCGACTTCTGCCAGATCGACACCGGCAAGCCCGCCGAGTTCGACCGGGACGAGCCGCGCCGGGTCGCCGAGTCCATCGTCACCATGGACCTCAACTACGCCACCATCACCGGCGTCGCCCGCGACGACCTGGCGGACGGCGGTGCCTGGCTGTACGCCGAGACGGTCCGCCAGGTGCACGCGATGACCGCCGCCCGCGAGGCCGGCCGCACCGGCGTCGAGCTGCTGATCCCCGACTTCAACGCGGTGCCCGAGCAGCTCGCCGAGGTCTTCTCCTCCCGTCCCGAGGTGCTCGCGCACAACGTCGAGACGGTGCCGCGGATCTTCAAGCGGATCCGCCCCGCGTTCCGCTACGAGCGCTCCCTGGACGTCATCACCCAGGCCCGCGCGGCCGGGCTGGTCACCAAGTCCAACCTGATCCTCGGCATGGGCGAGACCCGCGAGGAGGTCAGCGAGGCGCTGTCCGACCTGGTGGACGCCGGCTGCGAGCTGATCACCATCACCCAGTACCTGCGCCCGTCGGTGCGCCACCACCCCGTCGAGCGCTGGGTCAAGCCGCAGGAGTTCGTCGAGCTGCAGCAGGAGGCCGAGGAGCTGGGCTTCGCCGGCGTCATGTCCGGCCCGCTGGTGCGCTCCTCGTACCGCGCCGGCCGCCTGTACCGCCAGGCGCTGGAGCACCGCGCCAAGGCCGCGGTCTGAGGTCGCCGTTCGCACGCCGCCGAGGGCGGGTCCGCTGCCGGGCCCGCCCTCGGCGCGTCTGCGCGGCCTCGCGCGGCCTCGCTCGGCTGTGCGGTCTGCGCGGCCGATCGGCGTAAGCGCCCACGTTTCACGTGGCATTGACGACCGGGTCACCGTACGGTAACGGGCGTCCGGGACGCTTGAGCGGTACCCGGGTCGAGGAGTGGTGTCGAGATGCGTACCGGAATCCGGTCTGCCATGAAGTACGCGAAGTACGCGGAGCAGGTGCTGATCCGCGGCGCCCGCCGCAACGCGTGGGCCGCGGTGTGCGAGAACCGGCGCCTGGCCGGCGAACGCGAGCAGGCCGTGCAGGTGTTCGGCCGCAGCGCCTGACCCGCTGGTCGGCCGTGGGACGACCGTCGGCCTGCGCGCCCGGCCGGCTCAGGGAAAGACCAGGGTCACGAACCGGCACCGCCTTGGATGATCGCGGTGGCCGCCACGTACCATGAGCGGTATGGCGAGGCAAAATTCCGATACCCCTGGGCGGATCGCACAGATCCGCCAGGCTTATGTCATGACCAAGAAGGTCGATTCCAAGATCGGCCTGATCATCGCCGGCGTCGGCCTGCTGACCTTCGGCGTGTTCCTCGCCATCGGCTTCGCACTCGGCCACCCGGTCTACCTGGGCATCCTCGGCGTCGTCGTCGCGGTGCTGGCGGTCGCGATCGTCTTCGGCCGGCGCGCCGAGCGGGCCGCGTTCGGGCAGATGGAAGGCCAGCCGGGCGCGGTCGCCGCGGTGCTGGGCAACATCCGCCGCGGCTGGAGCGCCAACCAGACCCCGGTCGCGGTCACCCGCAACCAGGACGCGGTCTACCGCGCGGTCGGCCGGGCCGGCATCGCGCTGATCGGCGAGGGCAACCCGAACCGGGTGCGCCCGCTGCTGGCGTCCGAGAAGAAGAAGATGGCCCGCGTCGTCGGCGACGTGCCGGTGCACGACATCATGGTCGGCAACGGCGAGGGCGAGATCCCGCTGAAGAAGCTCCAGGTGCACCTGATGCGGCTGCCGCGCTCGATCAGCGCCGCCCAGGTCACCGAGACCAGCGACCGGCTGCGCGCGCTCGGCGACCTGCTCTCCAAGGCGCCGATCCCCAAGGGCCCGATGCCGAAGGGCGCCCGGATGCCCAAGGGCGGCGCGCGCTGAGGCCCGTTCCGGCCTCCGCTCCCCGCTCCACTCCCCCACACGACACCACGGCCCCGCTCGCGAGATGTGCTCTCGCCGGCGGGGCCGTTCGACGTTCTGGCGCTCGTTCTCGCCGTCGCTCAGATGCGGACCTCGACGGTGCCGACCGCCTTGTCGTGCAGGCCGCGGGTGTCGCGGTCCCAGACGAGGGCCGGGACGACCAGGCAGAGCAGCAGGGTGCGCAGCAGCACCTGCGGAATGGTGGCGCGCCGGCCGTCCAGCCGGACCACCCGCAGGCCGAACAGCCGCTTGCCGACGGTGGTGCCGGTGGTGGCCAGGAACAGCGCCGTCACCGCGTAGAACAGCGGGGTGGTCCACAGGTTGGCGGTGCTCTGCTCACCGCGGGCCAGGAGACCGTACGCGACCAGGCTGACCAGCCAGCCGTCGACGAACAGCGCGCCGATCCGGCGGCCGGGGCCGGCGATCGAGCCCGGGCCGGTCTGCGGGAGGCCGAGGCGCTCGCCGCGGTAGCCGAAGTCGGCGCCCATCTTCTCGGCGGCCGCCTTCGGGCCGTCGATCCACGATCCGAGTGCTTCTCTGGTGTCCACGAATCCACCCTAACCGGGCCCTACATCCGCCCCGGCGGCGGGCGTCGGTGCGGCGCGCCCGGGCGGTGTGCCACGCGGGTGAACCGGGTGGGGCCGAGTGCCACAAGTGGTCTGGACCAGTTGTGGAGCATCGGGGCGGTGAGCATGGAGATTTGCCCGGAACCGTACCGCTTTGCCAGCCCGCCGAGTGGCCTGGTTAACATGTGGGAAACAAGCGAGTCACGAGCCGGAAACGGGGCGTTCCTATCGTGAGGCCCCTGTACGGGGGCTTCCGTGCACGCCGAGGAGGAGGACGGATGTTCACCAACGCCGACGAGGTGAAGCAGTACATCGCGGACAACGACATCAAGTTCGTCGATGTCCGGTTCTGCGACCTGCCGGGCGTGCTGCAGCACTTCGCGGTCCCGGCCGCGACCTTCGACCCGGCCGAGACGCTGATGTTCGACGGTTCCTCGATCCGGGGCTTCCAGGCGATCCACGAGTCCGACATGGCCCTGGTGCCGGACCTGTCGACCGCGCGGCTGGACCCGTTCCGCACCGAGAAGCACCTCAACATCAACTTCTTCATCCAGGACCCGATCACCGGCGAGGCCTACAGCCGCGACCCGCGCAACGTCGCCCGCAAGGCCGAGGCCTACCTGGCCTCGTCCGGCATCGCCGACACCGCCTACTTCGGGCCCGAGGCCGAGTTCTACGTCTTCGACTCGGTGCGCTTCGAGACCAGCGCCAACGCCTCGTACTACCACATCGACTCGGTCGCGGGTGCCTGGAACACCGGCTCCGCGGAGGGCGACGCGCGCGGCTACAAGGTCAAGTACAAGGGCGGCTACTTCCCCGTCCCGCCGGTCGACCACTTCGCCGACCTGCGGGCCGAGATGTCGCTGGAGCTCGCCAAGGCCGGGCTCGCGGTCGAGCGCCAGCACCACGAGGTGGGCACCGCCGGGCAGGCCGAGATCAACTACAAGTTCAACACCCTGCTGCACGCCGCCGACGACCTGATGCTGTTCAAGTACATCATCAAGAACGTCGCCTGGCGGGCGGGCAAGACCGCGACCTTCATGCCCAAGCCGATCTTCGGCGACAACGGCTCCGGCATGCACGTCCACCAGTCGCTGTGGACCGGCGGCTCCCCGCTCTTCTACGACGAGCAGGGGTACGCGGGCCTGTCCGACATGGCGCGCTACTACATCGGCGGCATCCTCAAGCACGCCCCCTCGCTGCTCGCCTTCACCAACCCCTCGGTGAACTCCTACCACCGCCTGGTCCCCGGCTTCGAGGCCCCGGTCAACCTGGTCTACTCGCAGCGCAACCGCTCCGCCGCCATCCGCATCCCGATCACCGGGTCCAACGCCAAGGCCAAGCGCATCGAGTTCCGCGCCCCCGACCCGGCCTCCAACCCCTACCTGGCCTTCTCCGCCATGCTGATGGCCGGCCTCGACGGCATCAAGAACAAGATCGAGCCCCTCGAGCCCGTCGACAAGGACCTCTACGAACTCGCCCCCGACGAGCACGCCGCCGTCCCCCAGGTCCCCGCCTCCCTCAGCGCCGTCCTCGACGCCCTCGAAGCCGACCACGAATACCTCCTGGCCGGCGGCGTCTTCACCAGCGACCTGATCGAGACCTGGATCGACTACAAGCGCACCAACGAGATCGCCCCGATCGCCCTGCGCCCGCACCCGCACGAGTTCGAGCTGTACTACGACCTGTAGGAGTGCCTCCAACCTGCGGAAACGCAGGTCGGTCTCTCATCGTTTCCGCAGGTCAGCGCCCTCCTGACCTGCGGAGACGCTGTCTTCGGACCCGCCATCGATCGTCTGACGGCTCGCGATGTGAAATGACAGTGAAACGGAGAACGGGCAGGCAGGGCGCCCGAGCTCGTCAACTTCTCCCGCGCGTGGCCGCCAGGTGGCCCTCGTCGGACGGGAAGCCGGTACCGGGAAGCTTGTTCCGCGCAGCGAGTTCGAGCTCTACTCCCGAAGCGGCAGCGTTATCAACGGCAGTCTTCTGCTGCGGGGCGTGAATCGGGCGGCGTGCCCCGCGACCTCGATGGGCGGGGAGACGCGCTGTGCCGCCACCGGCACCTTCACCGACGACGCCACCGCCAAGACCGTCTCCCTCCCCCCGACCAGCGCACGCTACGTCCGGTTGCGCGCCCTCACCGAGGCCGGCAACCGCGGCCCGTGGACCTCCGCCGCCGACATCCGCGTCATCGGCACCACCTGACCGCCACCCGGAACCGACCGGCAACGAGGGGCACGCACCACCGCCGTGACCTCGAGGATCCCTCGTCAGCGCTGCCCTGCGGGACGGGCGGCGCGGGCGTAGCGGGCGGCCAAGTCCCGGAACGCGGCGGCCAGTTCGGGTGGGTCGAGGACTTCGATGTCGGCGTCGAAGCGGCCGATCGCGGCGGCGAGTCCGGTCCATGACCAGGAGCCGAGGATGAGCCGGCAGCGGTCGGGGCCGACGTCCACGACGATTCCGTCCTCGGCGAAGGGTGCGACGTGGGCGGCCGGGAGGTGGAGGATGACGTCGCCCGTGCACGGCCAGTCGGTGGTGGTGCCCTCGTTGCCGCGGAACCGGCTGGTGACGAAGGCGGAGACGGTGCCGCCGGGGAGGTCGCGCGGGGTGAAGCGGGGGCCGGTGGGGGTGCGGGGCCGGATGCGGTCGACGCGGAAGGTGCGCCAGTCCTCGCGGTGGAGGTCCCAGGCCACCAGGTACCAGCGATGACGCCAGGTGGCCAGGTGGTGGGGGTGCACCCGGCGCGCGTCACCGGCCGGGGTGCCCGGACCCGGGACGTAGTCGAAGCGCAGTTCCTCGCGGGCGTGGATGGCGCGGCTCAGCTCGATCAGGACCTGGGCGTCGACCCGGGGGGTGTCGCCGACCGCCTCGGGCGGTCGGACCGCGGTGACGCGCACCTGGTCGACGCGGTGGCGCAGGCGGGACGGCATGACCTGGCGGAGGGTGGCCAGCGCGCGGGCAGCGTCCTCGGCGACCGTGGTGCCGGCTGCCGCGGTCTGCAGCGCGACGGCCAGGGCGACGGCCTGCTCGTCGTCGAACAGCATGGGCGGCAGGTGCGTGCCGGCCTCCAGGCGGTAGCCGCCGGCGGGTCCTTTGACGGTCGTGATCGGGTAGTCGAGTTCGCGCAGGCGGTCGATGTCCCGGCGCACGGTGCGCGAGGTGATCCCGAGACGCTCGGCGAGATCGTCGCCGGACCAGGAACGGGGCGTCTGGAGGAGCGAGAGCAGCGCGAGCAGTCGGGCGGACGTCTTCTGCATGACACCCATCATCCCCGGAGTACCGGACACGTCCTGTCCTCTACTTTCGGCATCGTGGCACCCGAGCCGTCCGGGAGGCGCGACCCCCGGTCACGGCGCACACCTGTCACACCGAGGCGAGGAACGCATCATGTCCGTCACGACCACCACCCACCTGAACCTCCGGGGCACCGCACGGGAGGCGTTGGACTTCTACCAGTCCGTCTTCGGCGGGCGCACCGTCGCGGTCACCTACAAGGACGCGGGCGCCGTACGGAACGAGAGCGAGGCGGACTGGGTGATGTGGGGCGAGGTGGTCGGCCAGGACGGCTTCCACGTCATGGCCTACGACGTGCCCTCGCAGCTGCCCTGGAACCAGGGCGAGAACCCGTTCTTCGTCTCGGTGCGCGGGGACGACGCCGAGGAGATCAGCGCCCTCTGGGGCAGGCTCGCCGCGGGCTCGACCATCGTCAGCCCCCTGGAGCCCGCGCAGTGGGCGCCGCTGTACGGCATGCTCACCGACCGCTTCGGCGTCACCTGGGTGCTGGACGTCGCCGCGCCGTACACCGGCTGAACGCCTGCTGACGCGCGCACGGGGCGCAGGCTCGGGTGAGCCTGCGCCCCGTGCGGGCGTGGTCGCTATTGCTTGCAGGGGACCATCTTGACGCCGGTGTACGTGGTCTCGGCCGGCCAGAACGGGTTCGGGACGTCGCCGATGCCGTGCCAGCTGACCTGGAGTTCGCCTCCGGGGCGGCTCTGTTCGAGGTTGGCGACCTGGATGAGTTCGTCCTGGGTCGTGGAGATCATGATCGCGACTGCTCCGGCGCAGGCGATCATGGCTGCGGGGTTGGGGACCTTGCTGCAGATGAGGCCGGAGAGGGTGGCGGTCATCGAGGCGAGGCTGTTGGAGTTCTGCGACACGAACGCGGCGATCTGGGAGGTCTGTTGGGGGCTGAAGGTGTACCTGCAGATGCCGCCCGAGCAGTGGTAGCCGGGAGCGGGCATGCCCGTGACGGGGCCGGTGCCGTCGCATCCGCCCTGGCCGCTGAGGTCGCTGCTGTTCAGGGGGTCGCCGAAGCCGTAGACGTAGGCGTTGGCGCAGCCGCCCTGGATCGGGTCGACCGAGAGGAAGCGGCCCTCGGCCGGGTTGAGGGCGCGGGCACCCATGATGATGATGTCGCTCGCGGTGTCGGTGACCTTCCCCGCCGCCCCGTAGGCGCCGAGGCTGCCGCCGCCCGGGGTGTTGGCGAGGGCCGGGCCGCCGCCGATCGTCTGGCCCCACGGGTCGTACAGGACGGGGCCGCTCGTGCGGGTGCCCGAACTGTCCGCGGTGGTGATGAAGTTGCCGCGCAGGTCCGGGTAGGACCAGGTGGTGGCGCTCGCGGTGGCCGTGACGGAGACCCCGCCGGGCAGCGAGAAGAAGCCCGAGGTGACGTTCCCGAGGGCGTCGACGGTGCCGCCGGGTGAGTCGGCGAGGCCGGCGTACCAGTAGCCGGTGGTGGTGCCGCCGGTCTGCCGGGTGATGACGCGGTCGAGCGCGTCGTAGCGGTAGGTGGTCGCGGAGCCGCTCGCCGGGGTGGTGGTGGCGACCCGGTCGGCGGCGTCCCAGGTGAGTGTCGTGGTGCCGTCGTTGGTCTGGTTGCCGTGCGGGTCGTAGGCGTAGGCGCCCGGTCCTGCCGTGCCGTTGGCGAGGGTGCCGGTGAGCTGTTCGGCCCCGTTGTAGCAGTAGTCGGTCGTCTGCGCGGCCGCGGCGGCCGGGGTGACGGTGACCCGGGTGCGGTTGGTGTCCGCGCCGGCGCCGGGTGCCGAGCAGCCGTCGGCGGCCGGGTTGGCCGCGTAGCCGTAGTCGGCCACGGCCCCCGTCGCCAGGTAGGCGCGGGTCAGGCGGCCCGCGCCGTCGTAGCTGTAGTCCGTCGCGCCGGATCCGGCCGGGTTGGGGTTGGTCAGCGAGCTGCCGTTGATGTCCATCAGCTCGCTGGTGTAGCGGCCCGCCGGTGACATGGTGGCCTGGTCCCCGGCGACCATCGTGCCGGTGGGGGTCTTGAAGACCAGGCTGTTCTCGTGGCCGAGGGTGTCGAAGCCGATCGTCGCGGTGGTGCTGTTGGCGTAGGCGACGCTGGTCACCCGCCCGGCGACGTCGTAGCCGGGGGTGGCCAGCGTGGTCCCGTTCAGCGCGACGCCGGACAGCAGGCTGCTGTTGGCGTCGTAGCTCACGGTCAGCGTGCCCGCGGGGCTGGCCGTGCTGGTCACCCGGCCGGCCTGGTCGTAGGTGGTCCTGGTGGTCTTCCCCTGACCGTCGGTGTAGCTGATGGTGCGTCCGAGGAAGTCCGGCACGACGGTGATCGGGCCGCCGGGCGCGACGGAGTCGCTCACCGAGGAGACCAGCGGGTTGAGGAAGGTGCCGTAGCTGTAGCTGACGGTCCGTGCGGTGGTGCCGCCCGGGCCGGGCCAGGTCTGGCTGGTGGTCCGGCCGCGGCTGTCGTAGGCCGTGCACTGCCAGGGCTGGCTCGCGATGGCGTTGGCCGGTCCGGTGCGCACGCCCGCCTGGAGCCCGCCGGCCGTGTAGACGAACTGGCGGGCCCGGGGCTGTCCGCTCCCGCCGGGCGCGGGGTCGGTCACGCTCTGCAGCAGTCCGCCCTGCGGGGTGCCGGCGGCCACGCCGCAGGCCGCGGCGAGGGGGCCGTCGGTGCCGCCGTAGTAGGCGTAGGTGGTGCTCGCGCCGGACGGCAGCGTGGTCGAGGTGCGGCGCAGGAAGCCCGACCCGGGTGCTTCGTACGTGGTCCGGGTGGTCAGCGCCAGCCCGTTCGGGTCGCTGGTCAGCGCGGTGGGCAGGCCGAGTTCGGGCCCGACGACACCGTCCGCGTACTGGGTCCGCACGACCTTGCCGTCCGGGTCGGTGGAGCTGGTGAGCATGCCGTAGTTCGGGCTCAGCACCGAGTCGGGGACGACCGGCAGTGTGGTCGCGCCGTGCGCGCCGTAGAACACGCCGAACTCGCTGAGCTGGCCGGCGTTTCCGGTGAAGTCGACCGCGATGAAGTGGGTCCCTGCCGTGAGCGTCGCGGTCCCGACCGCGGAGTTGACCTGGCCCGGCGTGTACCCGGGGTGGCTCGCCGGATTGTCCTGCACGACGAGGACCCCGTCGATGGTCAGCCTGACGGGCTGGCTGTCCTTGACCTTGAAGTCGTAGGCCTGCGCCGTGCCGAGGGTGATCCGGCCGGTCAGCCGCAGGCCCCAGTTGCTCGCGGAGTCGACGGTGACGGGCGCCGTGCCGGCGGTCCACTGGGTGCAGAGCACGCCGCCGCTCGTCCCGCAGAACGCGGTGGGTTCGGTCCCGCCGGCGCCGGTGCCGTGCAGCGCGGCCGCGCCGGCGAGTTGGCCGTTGGACCAGTAGGTCGCGGCCAGGCCGGTGACCCCCTCGTCGTAGGCCATGTGGGTGTGCGGCACGTTGGTCAGGCAGCCGGAGGTGAGCGGCGGGTTGGCGACCGGGAGGTAGCCGACGAACGGCGTCCCCGGCGAACCGGTACCGGCCGGCCAGGCGCCGCCGTAGCACGCCGCGGGGGCCGGGCCGTACCGGTCGACGATGTTGCCGTTGGAGTCGTAGACCAGGCTGACCTGCTTGCCGCCCGCGTCGATGCTGGCCACGGGCCGGTCGGCGCCGTCGAAGGCGGTGTTCTCAGCGTGGTTGCCGGAGTCGAGGTGCTTGGTGATGCGGCCCTGGCTGTCGTAGAGGTACTGCTTCGCGTAGCCGGCGGACGGGCTGAAGCCGGCGATCGCCATCCGGGTGCTGCCGGCGGCGTAGCTGTAGGTGCGCACCGGTTGGGGCGCGCCGCCGGTGATCCCGAGCTGACTGGGGGTCACCACCGGCTGGGTGACGGACGCGACGCGGCCCTGGGCGTCATAGCTGAACGTGGTGTCCAGCTGGCAGCCCTGACCGGGCGGGCCCTGGCAGTTCTGGGGTTCCCACGGGCCCTCGCCGTCGTACGAGGCGTAGGTGGTGAACTCGCTGTTCAGCGGGTCGCGGAGGGAGTTCAGCCGGTTGTCGCTGTCGTAGCCGAACTGGGTCAGCACCAGCCCCGGGGCCCACACGAACGACAGCTGGCCGCCGCTGTTGTAGGAGAACGTGGCGATGGTTCCGTCCCAGTAGGAGATCCGGCACAGCATGCCCACGACGATGCCGGAGTTGGTGCAGACGGGGTCGCCGCCGTAGAAGAGGTGGATGGTGCGCGCGGAGACCGGGTCGGTGATCGCGGTCAGCACCGCGGGGGTGCCGCTGTAGGTGTACTGCAGCGAGGCGGGGTGCCGGTCGTCGGTCGCCGTGGTCATCGACGCCAGGGAGCCGTCGGGGTTGAAGGTGTAGATGGCGCCGCTGGTGGACAGTTGGAGCCGGCCGTCGCCGTTCACGCCGAGGAAGTCGTTGCTGCCGGGCGGCGACTGGTACCCGCCGCCGGCGGTCCTGGTGAACGTCGCGGTGTCGCCGCTGGTCGCCGTCAGCACCACCTGGCTGCCCTGGTCGTCGGCCCGCGTCCAGCCGGCGCTGCCCGGGGCCGCGGTCAGCCGCCAGCCCGGGGGCAGGCCCGTGGCGGCCGGGGTGAGCCAGTTGCTGGGGACGGTGAACGCGGACTGCACGCCCGGGTCGGTGATGTCGGTGTCCTTCGCCCACAGCTGCACCTGGCGGCCGCGGGCGAAGTTCTCCCAGTAGTCGACCTCGACGGTGTACTGCTGCCCGCCGGCCACCGAGGCGGAGCCGAAGCTCGCGCCGTTCCCGGTAGCCGCCCCTGACCAGTCGTCATAGACCGGCGTGGCGCCGCCGTTCAGGTAGACGCGCATCCCGCCGCCGGTCAGGCCGCCCAGCACCCAGTGGCCCGCCGGCAGGGTCAGCGCACCCGTCCAGCGGACGAGGAACGGCTTCCCGAGCTCCAGCCCGCCCACCGGCGGGACGTCAGAACTCCAGGTCGCGTTGACGCCGGAGTCGGTGCGCTGCCCGAGCGGCGCCCCGCTGAAGGCGTGGCTGCCGCCGGTGTCCGGGAAGTACTGGCCGGTGAGCCCGTAGTTGCCGCCCTTGGCCAGCGAGGCGGTGGTGGAGTTGTACTCCAGCGCGGGTCCCGCGTTCCCGGACGCGGTGGCCAGGCTGTGCAGGGTCTGGATCACCGAGAGGTTGCCGGTGACCATGTTGACGGTCTCGCTGCCCGCGGACAGGCCGATGCTCGGTGCGCCCTGGCCGGGCACGGTCGTGCCCTGCGGCGGCGAACCGACGGTGTCGACCGGCGACGGCCCGCCGGAGTCGAGTCGCTGCTTGATCTGGAAGCCGACCGGCGCCCGCGGCGCGACGGGCGGCACGTAGCTCGGGTCGGAGGTGTACCACTGCTGGGTGATGGCGTCGCGGACGGTCGCCCAGTACGTGACACCGTCGTGCAGACTGCCCGGCGGCACCGTCCAGGTCGGATCGTCCAGCCAGCTGGAGTCGATGACCGTGCCGCTGCCGTCCGGGGACGTCGAGATCCGGAAGTCGTAGATCGGCGCCCACGGGGACCCTGACGGCGCCTCACCGGTCACCGGCGCCGCGGAGAGCGTCGGGGTGGTGGTCGACAGGACGCTGCCGTTGGCGGGTGCCGTGATCGTCGTGGGCGGCGGCTGCTCGATGTAGTAGAAGCTGGCGTAGGTGTTGGCCGGGTCGAAGGTGGCCAGCGGGTCGCCCGCCATCACCACCGAGCTCGCCTGGACCCCGAACCACCAGCCGTCCGTCCGGGAGGCCATGTACTGGTGCAGCGCGGCGTTGTTCTCGGCGCTGCCCCCGCCCGACACCAGACCGACGCCGTCGGGGGACGAGTCGGCCTTGATCAACTGGCCGGCCGCGATGTCGGCGTAGCTCGGCGAGCCGTTGGGCGCGGTGGACAGCCCGGTCACCCGCAGCCCCTGGATCCCGCACGGGCCGTTGCAGTGGGAGATCATGCCCTGGGTGGAGAGCTGCCACGGTCCCGCGCCCACGACGGGCGCCGGCAGGGTGGGAGCGGGCACGAAGAACGCGTCCCGCCACACCTGGCCGTTGGAGTCCGTGCCCATCTGCAGCTGCCCGGTGAGCGCCCCGCCCCGGTCGCCGACGCTGACCATCTTCGTCTGGGAGTTCGTGCCGCTGAACGTCGGGTCGATCACCACCGGGAACGCGGACGCCGGCAGGCCGGCCAGCCAGGACGGCGACACCGACACGTGGATCACGTCGCCGGTGACGGTGAGCCGGGCGTCGGCGCCCGCGGCCAGGCCTGGGGTGTGGGTGCTGACCGTGACCGGCGGGATGACGCCCACCACGTGCCCGTCGGCCAGCACGTCCGCGCCGCCCGCGTCGTTCACCCGCGCGGTGGCGCCGGTCAGCCGGAACGCGTAGCCGGCCGGGGCGGTCGGCGCGGACAGCACGATGTCTTCCTTCACCGATGTCGCCGACACCTGGTCCCGCAGGTCGGCGTGGGGCCACAGGTCGGCGTAGGTGGCGGTGGAGTCCGTCACCCGCGGTGCCGGCGAGGACTGGTGGGCGATCCCCAGCGGGGTGAAGCCGATCCTCGCCGAGCCGATCGTGAGCTGCTCGAAGCCGTCGGCGGCATCGGCCGGCCCGAACGACGCCTGCCAGCTGTTGGCCGACGAGGTCCACCAACCCGGCTTGTCCGGCACGTCCTTCAGCTCGGTGCTGATCGGCTGCCAGCCCGACCCGGTCCGGTAGTACTGCGGTCCCAGGTACTGGCGTACCGAGATCGAGCCGTCGGAGTTCCGCCAGGTGGACGAGTTCGCCGTCCGGGCGCCCACCAGCTCACTGACCGCTGCCGGCGCCGGATCGGCCGCCCGGGTCGCGCCACCGGGCAGCTTCAGATCGGGGTGCTTCAACGGGCTGGCGTACAGCGCTTTCGGCTCGTGCCGCACCGGGTCCCGATGCGGGGCAGGGGATGCGGTGGCACCGTACGCTGCGCCGGCCACGGCTAACGAAGCCGTCATCACGGCGGAAACGAGAAGACTGACGTACCTTCGTGGACCGCGCATGACCGTACCCCTCGTCGTGTCGCGACGCGAGCACGTCATGGCCCGCCGGGCACGAACGTGACCCTCTCAGGCGTCGCGGTCCGATCGGCCCGATGAAGGACGGACATCGTGGAGATGAAGGAGCGAGCGGTGCGCGCCGTTGACGAAGGTGGCGAGCAGGCGGGTGAACTCGGTTGCCGTGTGGGCGAGTTCCGGGTGCCCGGTCACGCCGCGTCCCAGGCTGAACGGGGAATGCACGAGCAGGCCCGCCCCACCGGAGCATGGCCGTGTGACGGCTTTCGCCCCGGTTGAGGGGGCCGAGTGCCGGTGCTCTGATGCAGGTGTCACACCCGCCCGAAGGGAGTCACCGCTCCGGCCTGGCGGCTGCCCGGCGGCGCGCCGATGGCTGTGACCTGCGGTCCTGCCCGGCTACGGTGGAGGCACGACCGAACCCCACGGACCGAACCCCCACGACCGAACGCCGTCGCAGCGTCCGACGGCCGGAGACCCGAGGTGTGCGTCATGAGCCTGAGCATCCGCAACCAGCTGTCCGGCACCGTCACCTCGGTGACCGAGGGCGAGGTCACGGCGACCGTGAAGGTCCGGCTGGACGGCGGCCGCGAGCTGACCGCGGCGATCACCCGGGACGCGGTCAAGGACCTCGGGCTGCACGAGGGCAGCGCCGTCCGGGCACTGGTGAAGTCCACCGAGGTCGCCCTCGCGACCGGGCCGGTGGACGGTCTGAGCATCCGCAACCAGCTTCCGGGCACCGTCACCGCGGTCTCCACCGGCGCCGCGATGGCCGGCGTCAAGGTCATCGTCGACGGCGGCGAGCTGACCGCGGCGATCACCGCCGACGCCTGTGCCGACCTCCGACTCGCCGAGGGCGCCCCGGTGGTGGCGCTGATCAAGTCGACCGAGGTCTCGCTCGCCACCGCCTGAGCCGGGCGACCCGACCGCGGTCAGCCGAAGTAGCCGCTGGGCGTGACACCGAGGGTGCGACGGAACATCGCGCTGAACGCGCTCGGCGTCGCGTAGCCGAGGTCGGCGGCGACGGAGCTGACCGGGGTGGCGCGGGCGAGCAGGATCACCGCGTGCAGCAGGCGGGCCTGCTGCACCCAGAGGGCGAGCGTCATGCCGGTCGCCCGGGGGAAGCGGCGCTGCAGGGTGCGCGCGCTGAGGTGGGTGTGGGCCGCGGCGGCGGCGGTGCTCCACTCCGCGCCCGGGTCGGCCCGGATGGCGGCGCAGAGCCGCTCCAGGTCCGGGTCGGTGGGGACGGGCAGGTGCAGGGCGGGCACCGGATGCGGCTCCAGTTCGAGCAGCAGCAGGTCCATCAGCCGCCCGTCCCGCCCGTCCGGGTCGTACTCCAGGGGGACGCGGGTGGCGGCCTCGATCAGTTCGCGCAGCAGCGGGGAGACCGAGACGACGGTGGGTTCGCCGGGCGGATTGGGCGCGGCCCGCGGTTCGACGTAGAGGGTGCGCATCCGGACCCGACCGGTGCAGGTCATCGCGTGCTCGGTCCGCGGCGGCACCCAGACGCCGCGGGTCGCGGGGACCACCCAGCTGCCCCGGTCGGTGACCACCGTGATGACCCCGCTGGTGCCGTAGATCAGCTGGGCGCGGCGGTGCCGGTGCGGCGGGATGTGGTGACCGTCCGGGAGGTCGCGCGCCATCGCGGCCAGCGGCCTCGGGACGTGCTGGTAGTCCTCGCGGTCCTCGCTCTTGCCATGCATTGGCGCACTCTCGACAGTCTCGGGCGTTCCCGCGACAGCATGCCAGAAGCGGTCTGCCTAGCGTGGCCTGACGTGATCGACTCCGCTCTCCCCCACGCTGCCCGCGCTCAGAACCGAGTCCAGAACCGGCCCCAGAACCGGGCCCGGGCCCGGGCCCGGGCTCGGGCCGTGCCGACCGCACTGCTCGCCGCCGCCTCGGCGGTCACCGGCGCGAACGTCTACCTGAGCCAGCCGCTGCTCGGCGCCGCCGCCCGGGACCTGCACCGCACCCCCGCCCTGCTGGGCGCCGTCCCCACCGCCACCCAGCTCGGCTTCGCCGTCGGGATCGCGCTGCTCGTCCCGGCCGGCGACTGCGTCGACCGGCGGCGGCTCGTGTGCGCGCTCGGCGCGGCCGCCTCGGTGGCGCTGGCCGGCTGCGCGCTGGCTCCCGGGACGGCCTGGCTGGCCGCTGCCGGGTTCGTGCTGGGCCTGGTCTCCCCGGTGCCGCAGTTGGTCGCACCGCTCGCCGTGGCGCTGGCCGGCGAACGGGCGGCGGGGCGGACCGTGGGCGTCGTCCAGGCCGGACTGCTGGTCGGGGTGCTGGGCGCCCGGACGTACGCGGGGGCGCTGGCCTCGGCCGCCGGGTGGCGTGCGGTGTTCTGGTGCTCCTGCGCGCTCACACTCCTGCTGACGCTGGTGCTGCGACGGGCGCTGCCGGCCCTCCCGCCGGTCGGGACGGTCCGCTACCGCGCCGCGCTGGCCTCGCTGCCCCGGCTGTTCGCGGCCGATCCGCTGGTCCGGCGGGTGACCGCGTCCGGCGCCCTGGTCGGCGTCTCCTTCGGCACCTTCTGGACGGCGCTGACCCTGCTGCTCGACCGGCACTACCGCTTCGGCTCCACCGCGGTGGGCCTGTTCGGGCTGGTCGCGGCGGTGAGCGCACTGCTCTCGCCGGCGGCGGGACGGCTCGCGGATCGGTTGGGCGCCCGACGCGGACCGGCCGCGCTGGTGGCGGCGGTGCTCGCGGGGTGGGCGTTGCTGCTGCCGGGCGGCGGCTCCCTCGGCTGGCTGGTCGCGGGCACGGTGGCGCTGGACGTGGCCACCTGGGGCAACCAAGTGGCGTGCCAGAGCGCCCTGTTCACCCTGGACCGGAGTGCGCACAACCGCCTGAACACCTGTTACTTCACCCTGCGCTTCGCCGGCATCGCCGTCGGCTCGGTGGCCGGCTCGCTGGCGTGGGCGCGGGCCGGCTGGCCGGCCGTGGTCGCGGTGGGTGCGGCCGCGGCGACGGCGGCGGTGGTCCTGACGGTCGGTCAGTCCCGTACGCCGTCGCGCCCGTCGGCGACCGCGCGCCGCGGCCTCAGGGGGTCTTCGTGATGATCGTGTAGAGCTCGGCGATGCGGCCGTTCTCGACCCGGGCGATGTCCATCCCGCCGATCAGGGGCGGCTGCCCGGGCGGGCCGTAGTGGAAGCCGAGGTGGCCGAGGTCGTCGAGCTCCGCGGCCGGTCCGTCCGGGTGGAAGACCCAATCCGGGTTCTCCGCGCGGACCTCCTCGGCGCGGCGGGCGAGTTCGGCCCGGCCCCGATTGATGCGGTCCGGTTCGTGCCAGACCACGTCCTCGGCGTAGTGCTCGGCGATGGCCGCCGCCCGGCGGTCCCGATCGGGTTCGTTGAAGACGTCGAGGAGGTTGACGCGCATCAGGTCGGCGGGGGATCCGGTCATGACGGACTCTTCGCCGCCGCCGGCTCGGCCGCCACGGCGGCGGCGAAGTCCGGCTGGACGCCCAGTTGGGCGAGCATCACGCTGAGGCCGACGTAGCAGTTGAACTCCTTGATCCGGCCGTTCTCGACGTACCAGAAGTCGGCGGTCGGGATGCTCAGCCGGGCGCCGGTGGGCCGGACCACCCCGGCCGGTGTCTCGAACGGCCCGGTGAAGGTGCCCTCGATGGTCAGCTCGACGGCGACCACGTCGCCCATGACGTGGACCCGGTGGAGCTCGCGGTGGACGTCCGGCGCGAGGGCGCCCATGAAGGCGACCAGGTCGCCCAGGTGCTCGCCGCGGTAGGTCTCCCCCGCGACCACGTTGTCGAACACGCCGTCCTCGGTGAACAGGTCCATGAACCCCTGGACGTCCAGCACGTCGCCCTCGGCCGCCCGGTAGG
This sequence comes from Kitasatospora sp. NPDC002522, assembly GCF_053595195.1. Lineage (NCBI taxonomy): Bacteria > Bacillati > Actinomycetota > Actinomycetes > Kitasatosporales > Streptomycetaceae > Kitasatospora > Kitasatospora sp. NPDC002522. The sequence continues at coordinate 127,627 of NZ_JBSFXE010000002.1, read as the reverse complement.
CCGCCCGCACCAGGGCCTCCGCATCGGTGGTCATCGCACTCTCCCCTTCCTGCGAACTCCCGCAAAGGAAATCAAACGCTTGCTTTAAATTGTGCGCGCGACTCGGTGCTTGTCAAGCGATCGTTTGACTTTCGCGGCCCGTGCCAGGTCAGGCCCGTGCCAAGCCAAGCCCGCGACGGGTCAGTCCGCGACGCCGCGGAGCGCGCCCGCCACCACCGGGACGAGCACCCGCTCGACCTCCGCCACCGGGAGGGCGGCCAGCTCGGTGCCGATCGGCGCCAGGGCGAGCCAGTTCAGCAGGCCTGCCGCGCAGCGGGTGCGGAAGACCAGTTCCTCCTCGCCGACCCCGGGCAGGCGGGCCGCGAGCACCCCGACGGCCTCCCGGCGGGTCCGGTCGAACTTGCCGGCCAGCCGCTGCCAGCCCTCCGGCGGGTCGATCCCGACCCGCGCCACGGTCCGGATGACGGCCAGCTCGTGGCCGCCGGCCGAGATCGCCCGCACCATCGGGCCCGCGAAGGCGGCGGCCAGCTCGGTGAGCGTCGCGTCGGAGTCGAGCGGGGCGAGGGCCCGGATCTGCGCGTCCAGGTACCGCTCCAGCGCGTACTCGACCGCCGCGTCGCACAGGACCTTCAGCGAGCCGAAGTGGTAGCTCACCGCGGCCACGTTCGCCCCGGCCCGCTCGGTGATCTCACGCAGCGTCACGCCGTCCCGGCCGCGCTGCGCCAGCAGCTCCAGGGCAGCCGCCAGCAGGCCGTCCCGGGTGCGCTGGCCGGCCTCGCGGCGCTGGTCGGTGCGTTCTGTCGCCATGGGGAAACTCAAACAGGCGTTTTACTTCCGCGTCAAGGAGGGCCGGACCGGGGACCTCACGACGGCCTCGCCGTGCGGCGCAGGGTGCGGATCGCGGGGACGGCGAGCAGGGCGGCGCTGCCGGTGAGGGCGGCGGCGGTGGAGAGCAGAAGCAGGTGGCGGGGGGAGGCGAGGGCGGTGGCGGGGCCGACGAGGAGTTGGCCGAGGGTGATGCCGGCGATGGAGCCGGCGAGTTCATAGGCGGAGACCCGGTTGAGGACGGCGGGCGGGGTGTGGGTCTGGACGGTGGTGGCCCACATGACGGACCAGAAGGCGAGGCCCGCGCCGCCGAGCAGGTGGCCGGCGAGGAGGGCGGGGAGGCCGTGGGCGAGGGCGGCGGAGAGCGGGAGGGCGGTGTAGAGGGCCATCGCTGCGGCGCCCGCGGCGAGCGGGCGGGACGGGCGGACGCGGAGGGCCAGGACGCCGCCGAGGACGGTGCCGAGGCCGAGGGAGGAGACCGCCAGGCCGTACGCGTCCGGGCCGAGGCGGCTGCCGATCACGGCGGAGCCGAGCGGGACGAGCGGGCCGAAGACCAGCATCCCGAAGCCGATCCAGATCAGGATGACCGACCACATCCAGGCCCGGGCGCGGAACTCGTGCCAGCCCTGCCGCAGTTCGCGCCGCAGTGAACTTCCGCCGGTGGCGCGGGAGTCGGAGAGCCGCAGCAGCGCCAGGCAGAGCGCGCTGAGCAGGAAGGTGGCGGCGTCGACGGCGTACACGGTGCCGGCCGCGGCCAGGGTGATCAGCAGGCCGGCCAGGGCCGGGCCGAGGAGTTGGGCGAGGGCGTCGGCGACCTTGAGGGTGGCGTTGGCGCGCTGGGGGTCGCGGGTGACCAGCGGGACCATGCCGTTGACCCCGGGCAGGAACATCGCGACGGCCGCGCCGGCCAGCGAGGCCATGGCGAGCAGCAGCCACAGCGGCGGCGGTCCGGCGAGGAACGCGGCGGCCAGGACGCCCTGGGTGAGCACCCGGACGAGGTCCGCGCCGACCATCATCCGGCGGGCGCCGAACCGGTCGGCGAGCACCCCGCCGACGAGCACCAGGAGGACGAAGGTGCCGGTCCAGGTGCCGAGGACGAGGCCGACCCCGGAGACGCCGTAGAGCGCGCCGACGGCGAGCGCGGCGGCCACCGGCATCATCGCGTCGCCGAACAGCGAGACGGTGCGGGCGGTGAAGAAGAGGGTGAACTGGCGGTCCCACAGACGAACTGGGGAGGCCGTCGGGCGGGGAGCGGTCGGTGCGGTGGTCACCCGGCCGATACTGGTATGGACCAATCCGCCGTCCCAGTGTCGTGAATGACGCGAGGAGGTACTTTCCCGCCATGACGACCCGTCCGCTGCCGAAGTCCGCATTGCCGTCCGCATCGCCGCACCGGGTGGTGGCACTGGTGGGGGCGCCGCAGTCGGCCTTCCTGCTCGCCTGCGCGAGCGAGGTGTTCGGCGACCACGGACCGGCGATCCCGGCGCGGTACGCGTTCGAGGTGTGCGTCGAGCAGCCGGGCCCGGTGCGTACCCGGGCCGGCTACGAGGTGCTGGTGACGGCGGGTCTGGAGGCGCTGGAGCGGGCGGACACGGTGGTGGTGCCCGGGTGGGAGAAGGACGTCTCGCCGGAGGTGGTGGCCGCGGTCCGCCGCGCGCACGGGCGCGGGGCGCGGATCGTCGGGCTCTGCACGGGCGCCTGGGTACCGGCCGCCGCCGGGCTGTTGGACGATCGGCGGGCCGCCACGCACTGGGCGTGGGCGGCCGCGCTGGCCTCCGGCTTCCCCCGGGTCCGGGTCGATCCGGCGGTGCTGTACGTGCACCACGGGGACGTCGCCACCAGCGCCGGTTCGGCGGCCGCGCTGGACCTCTGCCTGCACCTGGTCAGCGCCGACCAGGGCTCGGCGTACGCACTGCGGGTCGCCCGGCAGTTGGTGATGCCGCCGCACCGGGAGGGCTGCCAGTTGCAGTACGCCGAACTGCCCACCTCCGGGCCGGTCGCCGACTCCCTGGCGCCGCTGCTGCAGTGGCTGGGCGAGCGGCTCGACCAGCCGGTCAGCGTCGAGGAGATGGCGCTCCGTGCGCGGGTCTCGGCCCGGACGCTGAACCGGCGCTTCACCGAGCAACTGGGCATCAGCCCCGGGCGCTGGCTGCTGGACCGGCGGATCGCCGCCACCCGTGCCCTGTTGGAGGAGACCGACCTCCCCGTGGAGGCCATCGCCCACCGGGTCGGCCTCTCCTCCGCGGTCAACCTCCGCCGCCGCTTCCACGAGGCGCTGCGCACCACCCCGGCCGCGTACCGCCGGGCCTTCCGCGCGGCTCGGACGGACTGACGCGCGAGTTCTTCGTGGACGGATGCAACCCTGCCGGGCGCTGCGGCGTCATCGGAGTGGGACGGCTGCCCGGAAACGAAGATCAACTGACGGTGCGTCAGATGGTAATGTACAGGCCAAACGGGGGCGTGGGGTGAGGTCGCGCGCCCTCGCCGCACCCGAACCCTGGAGCACCTGTGCCCGCACGCCTCTACCGCCGCGGCCTGCCGCTGGCGGCCGCCGTGATCGCCGTCTCCCTGCTGGCCGGTTCCGCGCAGGCGGACAACCCGCCGCCGGTGGACGCCGCGCTGACGGCGGACCTCGACGCCCTGCTGGGGGACGCCCGACTGGCCAACGCCCAGGCGGGCGTCGAGGTCCTGGACGCCCAGAGCGGGCAGGTGCTGTACGCGCGGCAGCCCGGGGCGCTGCTCACCCCGGCGTCCACGATGAAGACGGTGACCTCCACCGCGGCGCTCGAACTGCTGGGCACGGACTACCGGTTCAGCACCGAGGTGCGCAGCACCGGCACCACGTACGGCGGGACGCTGGTGGGCGACCTGGTGCTGCGCGGTGGCGGCGACCCGAGCCTGCTGGTGCAGGACCTGGACGACCTGGCGGCGAAGGTGGCCGCGTCCGGGGTCACCACGGTGACCGGGCGGGTGCTCGCGGACGGCAGCCGGTACGACCGGACGCCGCTGGGGCCGGGCTGGGCGTGGGACGACGAGCAGTACTCGTACAGCCCGCAGATATCCGGGCTGACGGTGGCCGGCGACGCCGAGTACACCATGGACACCGTGCAGGTGACGGTCACTCCGGGGGCGGCGGGCGAGAACGCCAAGGTCGCGCTGGTGCCCGCCGAGGCGCCGATGAAGTTCACCGGGACCGTCGCCACCGGCGCGGCCGGCAGCGGCACCAGCGCCGATGTCGAACGGCGGCGCGGGGAAAACGAGTTGGCGCTGTCCGGCAGCATCGCGGCGGGCGCCGCCCCGGCCACCTTCTGGGTGACGGTGGAGGACCCGGCGACGTACGCCGGCAAGGTGTTCGCGGGCGCGCTGGCCCGGCACGGGGTGAAGGTGGTGCGCGGGGTGCAGTCCGCGACCGGCTCGGAGACCTCGCAGCCGCTGGTGTCGCACGACTCGAAGACGCTCGGCGAGCTGATCGTCCCGATGCTGAAGCTCAGCAACAACGGCATCGCCGAGCACCTGACCAAGGAGATCGGCAAGGCCAAGGGCGGCCGGGGCGACTGGTCGACCGGCATCGCCCAGATCAAGGGCTTCCTGAAGGCCAACGGCCTGGAGAGCCCGGGCGGGCGGCAGGTCGACGGCTCCGGCCTGTCCCGCTACGACCTGATCACCCCGGCGAAGATGGCCGGCCTGCTCAAGCTCGCCCAGGACAAGCCGTGGTTCAGCGCCTGGTACAACGCGCTGCCGGTGGCGGGCAACCCGGACCGGATGACCGGCGGCACGCTGGCCGCCCGGATGCGCGGCACCAAGGCCGAGAACAACGTGCACGCCAAGAGCGGCTCGATGAGCGGCGTCGACAACCTGGTCGGCTACGCCACCGCCCCGGACGGCCGCAAGCTGGTCTTCGCGGTGATGGTCAGCAACTTCGCCGGCACCAGCCCGCGTCCGATCATCGACGCCATCGCCGTCCGCCTCGCCACCGGCCCGGCCGCGACCGCCGCCCCGAGCGCCCCGGCCGCCCCGGCGCTCAAGGCCCCGAAGTCGCTGAACGCCCCCGCCGCCACCGGTGACCAGGCCGCCGCCGACGCCCCGTCGGCCGTCGAGGGCGGGACCCGCTGGGAGGACTGCGAGCTGGTCGGCCGCTGCTGACGACCCGTCGGTGACCCGGGCCCCGTCGCGCTCCGCAGGGAGGCGGCGGGGCCCGCGTCGTTCCGGCCGGACGTCGCCTCCGTTCCCGTCGGGCGCCCTACCGCCCGCACCCGGGCGGCTGGCGGCGCGCCCGTTCCTGACCGGCCGTCAACTTCCGTCCGGGAGCAGGGCCGCGAGGCCGTCCGCGATGCGGTGCAGGCCGAACTCGAAGCGGGTGTCCATGTCCGGGTCGGTGAGGTCCTCGGCGAGCGCGACCAGGTTGGGGAAGGCGTCCGGCGGGAGCGCGCGCAGGCCCTGGCCGGCGGCGCGGGCGGCCTCGCCGCGGCTGGCGCCCGCCGCCTCGGCGGCGGAGAGCGGCGACTGCTCCTGCAGGACGAAGCCCTGGACGTAGGCGGAGAGCAGGTAGGAGGCCATCGCCGCGTCGGCGTCCCGGAACCCGGCCGCGCGCAGCCGGTCCAGCTGGTCCTCCAGCAGCCGCAGGGTGTGCGGTCCGGGGGCGAGCCGGCCGGCCACCACCTTGGCGGCGTCGCGCTTGTCGAGCAGCAGCCGGCGGTAGCGGCGGCCGTACTCCAGGTACTGGGCGCGCCAGTCGCCCTCGCGCGGCGGGGCCTCGGCGTCGGCGACGATCGCGTCGTTGAGCAGGTCGAGCAGTTCCTCCTTGTTGCGGACGTGCCAGTAGAGCGAGGCGGCCTTCACCCCGACCTCGGCGGCGACCTTGCGCATCGACAGTCCGGCGAGGCCGTCGCGCTCCAGGACGCGCAGCGCCGCCCTGGCCAGTGCGTCCCTGGTCAGTGCAGGTGCAGGTGCGGGTGCGGGGGTGGCGGATGCGGTGTCGGGGTCGGCCATGGCCGGGTGGCTCCTCCTGCCGTCGGGAACGATCGCGCTTGCAATCTAACACCGTTAGGGGCATTCTGGGCCGACCAGTCGCCCCTAACGGTGTTAGGGGCATGTCCGTACGAGAGGAGCCCCGGTGGAGGGGTCGGTCGCCGCCCGGCGCAAGTGGCAGGCACTGCTGACGCTCTGCGTCACCATGTTCATGGCGATGCTGGACAACGTCATCGTCGACATCGCACTCCCCCGGATCGGCCGCGACCTGGACGCGGGCATCAGCGGCCTGCAGTGGGTCGCCGAGGGCTACAGCCTGGTCTTCGCCGCGCTGCTGCTCACCGGCGGCGCGCTCGGCGACCGGTACGGCCGCACCCGGGTCTTCCGGATCGGCCTCGCCCTGTTCACCGCCGGCTCGGCGGCCGCCGCGCTGGCCGACGGCATCGGCCTGCTGGTCGCCGCCCGGATGCTGCAGGGCGTCGGGGCGGCGCTGCTCACCCCCGGCAGCCTGGCCATCCTGCGCGAGGTGTTCACCGACGAGCGCGAGCGCACCCGGGCGATCGGCCTGTGGTCCGGGGTCTCCGCGCTCGGCCTGTCGATCGGGCCGGTGATCGGCGGCCCGATGGTGGACGCCTTCGGCTGGGCCAGCGTGTTCTGGATCAACGTTCCCGTCGGGCTGGCCGCGCTGGTCATGGCCGCCCGGGTGCTGCCCGTGATCGCGCCGCGCGCCCGCCGCATCGACCCGGCCGGGCCGGCGCTCTCCGCGGGCGGCCTGGGCGCCCTGGTGTACGCCCTGGTCGAGGGCCCCGGCCGCGGCTGGGGCGACCCGCTCGTGGTCGGCTGCGCGGCGGCCGCCGCGGTGCTGCTCGCCGCCCTGGTCCTGGTCGAACTCCGGCTGCCGGAACCGATGGTGGAGCTGCGGATGTTCCGCGACCGGGTGCTCGGCGGCGCCCTGCTGAGCGGGCTGATGGTCAGCTTCGGCATGTTCGGCGCGCTGTTCTTCCTGCCGCTGATGCTCCAGGGCGTGCTCGGCTGGTCCCCCACCGACGCCGGGTACGCCGGCCTGCCGATGACCGCCGTCATCACCCTCGCCGCCCCGCTGGCCGGCCGCCTGACCGGCCGTCACGGTCCGCGGCTCGCCCTCGTGCTGGGCATGCTGCTGTGCGCGGCGGGCCTCGCCGGCCTGTCGCTCTACGGCGCCGGCGCCCACTACTACGCGTACGTCTGGACCCTGGTGCTCCTCGGCCTCGGCATGGGGATGTCCTTCACCCCCGTCTCCGTCGCCGTCCTGCACCGGGTGGCGCCCGCGCGCACCGGCATGGCCTCCGCCACCGTCAACACCCTGCGCGAGGTCGGCGGCGTCCTCGGCATCGCCGTCCTCGGCGCCGTCCTCACCCACCGGATGGCCGGCGCCCTGCACCACGCCGGCCTTCCCCCGCACGGAGCCGACCACCCGGCATCCACCCTCGGCAGCCAGGGGGCCGGCGGGATCGGCGCGCTGGTCGACGGCGCGTTCGTCGACGGCGTCCACCTGGCGCTGCGCTGCGGCTCAGCGGCCCTGGCCGTCACCGCGGTACTGGTCGCCCTGCTGCTGCACCGACCCGGCTCGCCCGCCACGACACCGACCGGGCCGACAGCGGTCCTCCGTCCGAGTGACACAGCGCCAGTGTCCGGGTAGGCGGCAAGTATTGCGCCGGCGGCGTTGCGGCTCCGCGGCCCTGGCCGGCACCGCGGCGCTGGTCGCCTCGCTCCTGCGCCGCCCCGGCCCGCCACGACACCGACCACGCCGACAGCAGTCCCCCGTTCGAGTGACACAGCGTCAGTGTCCGGGTAGGCGGCGGGTATTGCGCCGGCAAAGGAATCGTCAGGCGCGGAGGTGGTGAAAGGCCCCGGGGCGGGCTTCCGGCTTCGCTAGCATGGCCCGCTCAAACGGTCGGTCCGACACAGCTGTGGGGGATGGCGTGCGAGTGCTGGGTCCAGGCGGGGGCGGCGACGGATTCCGGGTCGTGCCGGACGAGTTGGACGGGGCGGGGCAGGCCGCCGCAGGCGTCGCGGAGCGGCTGCCCGGGGAGAGCGGCCGGGTGCTCGGGGCGTCGGACGATGCCGCGGGCGCACTGCGCGGCTGGCTCACCGGACGGGAGTTGGACGGCTGCACCGGCGAGTGGAAGCGGCTGCTGGACGGCCTGTCGGCGGAACTGGACCGGCAGGGCGACAACCTGCGGCGCACCGCCGCCAACTACCGCCGCTCGGACCAGGAGGCGGCGCGGGCGCTGTCCGCCGCCGGGGCGGCCGGGCGATGAGCATCGACGTCCCCACCCTGCGCGACGCCGAACCGGACCGGCTGTTCGGCGCCGCCGACGCGTACGCGGTGCTGGCCACCGCCGTCGGCGAGCACGCCGACACCTGGCGCGACGGCGTGGACGCCCGGGTGCGCGGCTCCGGCTGGAGCGGCGACGCCGCCGCCGACGCCGAACGGTCGCTGGCCCGCTCCAGCGCGAAACTCGTCGCCGCCCAGCTGGAGTTGGTCCGGATCGCGCCGGTGTTACGGGAGGGCGCGGAGGCCTTCCTGCTGGCCCAGGCCAAGCTCCGGGCCGCGCTCGCGGACGCCGCCTCGGGCGGCTACCGGGTGGCCGACGACGGCGGCGTCTCCTGGCCGCCGTCCGCCGCGGAACGGCACGACCCGGACGCCCCCGACCGCGCCCGGCAGGGCGCCGCGCTGCGCGACCGGATCGCCGAGGCACTGACCGAGGCCGCCCACGCCGACCAGGTCACCGCCGAACGGCTGCGCCGCCACACCGACGCCGCCCGGACCGGCGCGGGACTCGATCCGGCCTTCGCCGCAACGGAGTTGGCGAGCACCGCGCTCTCCTCGGCGTTCGGCGGCGGGCCGGAGGACCTGGTCCGGGCGGGCCTGCCGGGTCCGGACGCCCCGCCCACCGAGGTGAACGCCTGGTGGAAGTCGCTGCCCGCCGACGAGCGGCAGCGGCTGGTCACGGAGTACCCGGCCGAGATCGGCAACCGCGACGGCATCCCCGCCCTCGCCCGCGACCGGGCCAACCGGATCCACCTCGACCGCCTCATCGCCGAACTGTCGAACCGTCAGGACCCGTCCGAGCAGGACCGGAAGAAGCTGGCCGGGTTCCAGGCGGTCCGCGACCGGCTGCGCGACGACCAGGGCAAGCAGCCGCCGTCCTACCTGCTGGTGATCGGCGACCAGGGCCAGGGCCGGGCGGCGCTCTCGTACGGCGACCCGGACACCGCGGACGACGTGGTGGCGTACGTGCCGGGCCTGAACACCGAGGTGCGCAACCTCGGCGGCGGCGACGCCAACCGGGCCCGCGACCTGTGGCAGACCGCGCACGACCTCGACCCCACCCGGACCACCGCGTCGATCGCCTGGCTGGGCTACGACGCCCCGCAGGCCAAGGAGTTCGGCCCCGACGCGCTCGCGGTGGCGGGCGACGCGCGGGCCAAGCAGGGCGGCGAGGCCTACCAGGGCTTCCTGCAGGGCCTGCGCGCCGCGCACGAGGGGCCGCCCGCGCACCTGACCGCGCTGGGGCACTCGTACGGCTCGCTCACCGTCGGGCAGGCCGCGCAGCGCCCGGGCGGCATCCCGGTGGACGACGTCATCCTGGTCGGTTCGCCGGGGACGGGGGCGCAGCACGCCGCGCAGTTGGGCGTCGACCCCGCGCACGTGTGGGTCGGCGCGGCCGAGCACGACCCGGTCAGCCACCTGCCGAGCCAGCGGGAGGCGACCGGCGCCGGCACGGGCGCGGTGGTCGGCGGCCTGGTCGGCGGGCTGCCGGGCGCGGTGCTCGGCGGGTTCCTCGGCGACCACCTGGGCCGGCACGGCGATCCGCACGAGCTGTGGTTCGGGCAGGACCCGGCCAGCGCCGAGTTCGGCGCGCGCCGCTTCGACGTGGCGGACGGCCCGCTGGGCTTCGCCTCGCACTCCGACTACTGGAACCAGGGCGACGGCCGGGACGGCCACTCGCTGCGCAACATGGGCATGATCGTCTCCGGTCACGGCGACCGGGTGTCCGGACAGGAGCGGCGATGAACGAGCACGACCCGCGGCACCCCGCCCCGACCGACCTGGGCACCGCCCGCGACGCGATCGACGAGCTGCTGGACACCGCGGCGGCCGCGATCAGCCCGCCGCTGCGCTGGGCCGACGGCCCGTACACGGCGGTCGAGCACGAGCACCCGTACACCCGGGAGCCGGACGGCACCGCGCACCTGGAGAAGCGCCGCTACCTGATGACCCGGGTCGCCGCCGACCGGTACCCGGAGCTGCTCGGGCAGTTGGAGGCGTACTGGCGCGGCCGCGGCTGGGCGGTCTCCGCGGAGCCGGACCCGGTGCTGCCGGTGCTGCGGGCCGAAAGCCCGTCCGGCGCGGTGGAGTTGCGGATCGGCATCCCCGGCAACGCCACCCTGCTGGCCCGGGTGGCGCCCGTCCCCGCGGTGGGCACCGGCTACCCGTTCGGCGGGGCGAGTACGGTGCCGCTGGGGCCGGACGGGGCGCTGGACACCGTGCCCCGCCACGACGACCCGTACTGGTCGGGCCGGGAAGGACGACGCGGATGAGGCTGCGGGCGACGGGGGCGGTCCTGGCACTGCTGCTCGGGGCCGGGCTGACGGGCTGCGGGAGCGGCTCCGGTGCCACCGGAGCGGACCGTCCGGTGGTCGAACTCGCCCGCGCCCGGACCGAGTTGCAGACCGTGCTGGACGGCACCAGCACCGCTCTCTCCCCCGCCCTGCGGTACGCCGACGACGCCTACCGGGCCACCCCGCACGAGGACGGCCTGAGCCGGGAGAACGACGGCACCGCCCAGTTGACGCTGCGCCGCTACGTGCTGACCAAGGTCGCCGCCGCCAAGCAGCCCCGGCTGCTGGAGCAGGCCCGGGCGTACTGGACCGCGCAGGGCTACACCGTCACCGCGGACGGCTCCCGCTACGAGGCGGGCGCCCGCACCCCCGGCGGCACCGGGATCACCCTGACGATCGGCGCCCCGGGCAACGTCACGCTCGTCGCGACCGCCCGGGTCAAGGACCCCGGCTCCACCGAGCCGTTCGGCGCCGCGCCCAGCCCGCTGCCGACCGGCGCGGACGGCGCACCGGACACCATGCCGCGCTACGAGGACCCGCAGTGGTCGTCCTGACCCCGCCACCCCGACCGCCACGGGCCGGTGGCACGGCGACTGACGGGATATCAGCCACTTCGGTGCCCGGTCTGCCGGATTCGTTGGTGTTCAACCCATGCTCTTTCGCCCGTTGGCGAGGGCGGGGTCCGGCTGTCGTGACCATGCTGGTTATAGTCTGAACGATCTAGCCGGAACGGCGGCCGGCCGAGGGGTTCCCTCGGTATTGCCATGCCGCCGTTCCGTCATGCCGCCGTACCGTCCGACCGCCCTGGCCTGTTCGCGTTCCGCGTCGACCACGGGGAGAGACGACATGGCCTACAACACCCGCCGCGGGCGCACCGCGCTCGCCGCCGCACTCGGCGGCGCCCTGCTCCTCGCCGGCTGCGGATCCGGGGGATCCGACGGCGGGGGCGACCTGCACGCCCAACTGCCCGACGCCGTACGCAAAGCCGGCACCCTCACGGTGGGCACCTCCTTCACCGCAGCGCCGGTGGTCTTCCGCAACGACCAGGGCGACCCGGACGGCCTCGACCCCGACCTCGCCAAGGCGCTCGAGCAGATCCTCGGCATCAAGATCCAGTTCCAGGACGTCGGCCCGTTCGCCAACGTGCTGCCCGGACTGCTCGACCGCAAGTTCGACATCGCGATGTCCGGCATCACCGACACCCGCGAACGCGAGGAGGGCCTCGACAAGGACGGCAAGCAGGCCAACCCCGGCGTTGACTTCGTCGACTACTTCATGGCCGGCATCGGCATCGCCGTCCACCAGGGCAACCCGAAGAGCATCGCCTCCATCGACGACCTCTGCGGCCACACCGTCACCGTCAAGAAGGGCACCACCCACGACGACCTGGCCCTGCGCCAGGCCAAGGCCTGCGACCACCTCGGCAAGCCCCTCAAGGTCATCGAGACCGGCACCGACAACGAGGCCATCGAGAACCTCAAGACCGCCGCCGACGCCTACGTCACCGACTACCCCAAGGCCCAGTACGCCGCCCAGACCGTCAACGCCGGCAACTCCTTCCAGATCGGCGGCCCCCAGATCCAGCCCCGCCCCTTCGGCATCGCCCTCCGCAAGGACGACCAGGCCCTCCGCGACGTCCTCATGAAGGCCGTGAACCGCCTCGTCCTCAACGGCACCTACGACCAGATCCTCACCAAGCACCACCTCACCGTCGGCGCCATCCAGAACTCCGTCATCAACGGCTCGACCTGACGGATCGTCAAGAGCCTGGTCCCGTGCGCCCCTCGACGGCGAGGAACACGGGACCCGGCGCCATTGCCGACGACGGTGATCCACGGCCTCAGGACGGGGTGAGGGCGAGGACGGCGAGGTCGTCGGTGAGGGGGGAGGCGTGGCGGCGGACGTCGTGGTCGAGGAAGGTGACCAGGGTGTCGGGGTCGGTGGTGGGGAGGGTGGTGAGGCGGGCGGCGAGGGGGTAGAAGGCGCCGGTGTGGTCGCGGGCCTCGGTGACGCCGTCGGTGTGGAGCAGGAGGGTGTGGCCGGGCGGGAGGGGGAGGGTGGTGGGGGGTTCGGCGGTGGTGGCGAGGTGGCCGAGGCCGAGCGGGAGTTGCTCGGGGCAGTGCACGGGGCGGACGCCGCCGGGGGTGACCAGCAGCGGGGCGAGGTGGCCGCGGTTGACCAGGTCGAGGCTGCCGGTGTCGGGCCGGTGCTGGAGCAGGACGGCGGTGACGAAGAGTTCGGCGTCGCCGCGTTCGTCCGCCTCGCGGCGCACCTGCCGGTCCAACTGGTCGGCGAGCTCGTCGAGTTCGGTCGCCTCGTGGGCGGCGATCCGGAACGCGCCGATCACGTCGGCGACGGTGCGGACGGCGTCCAGGCCCTTGCCGCGGACGTCGCCGAGCAGGATCCGGGTGCCGTGGCGGGTCTCGCAGACCTCGTACAGGTCGCCGCCGATCGCCACGTCCGTCTCGGCGGGGTGGTAGAGGCCGGCGGCGCGCAGGCCGCCGGTGCGGGCGGGGACGGGGCGCAGCACGGTGTGCTGGAGGGTGTCGGCGACCGCGCGCAGGCGGACCAGGTCGCGGGCCTGGCGGCGGCGCTGCCAGGCGAGTCCGGCACCCATCGCGCCGGCCAGGACGGTGGCCAGGTAGGTCCACACGTGGTGCTGTTCGAGCAGGTGGCCGGCCCGCCAGGCGAGCAGTGCCTGCAGGACGACGGTGAGGACGGTGCTGCCGGCGACCGGCCACGGGCCGGCGCTGAAGGCGACCACCACGGGGAGCACGGTGAGCAGGAACCCGGCGGCCACCGACTGCGGGAGGGCGACCTCCAGCGTCAGGTCGACGGCGAGCAGCGCGGCGGGCAGCCAGCGCACCCAGCCGGGGCTGCGCAGGGCATCGCCCATCGCCGCCTCCCAGCGGGCGGCGGCGACTTTCGCGGTCCGCCGGGGGGCCTGCAGGGTCCGGGCGGGGTCGGCGGGTACGACGGGCGCGGTCATGCTCACCTCCTGGGCTGGGGGCCGCCCGCGGGTACGGGCCGACTGCGGACACGGCGCCCTTCCATCGTCGCGTCCCGCCCGCCCGGGCACCCGCCTGCCAAGGTCCCGATGGTTCGGGACCAAAGACCCGTTCACCCGACCGGGGCCAAACCGACCCAGGCCAGGTCAGGTCAGGTCAGTCGAGGCCCGTCAGCGGAGCGCCGTCAGCGGCCGGTGAGCGTGACCGGCAGCGTGTGGTAGCCGCGCAGGACGAGTCGTTGGCGGCGGGTCGGCGCCGCGGCGGGCGCGAGCGCGGGGAACCGGCGCAGCAGCGCGGGGAGCGCGGTGTCGGACTCCAGCCGGGCGAGTTGGGCGCCGAGGCAGTAGTGGATGCCGCCGCCGAAGCTGAGCGGCGGCCCGTCGTCGCGGGCCGGGTGGAAGCGGTCGGGGTCGGGGAAGCGCCGCGGGTCCCGGTTGGCGGCGCCGAGCAGCAGGAAGGCGCCGGTGAACCGGGGTACCTGCTGTCCGCCGATGGCGAGGTCGTCGGCGAGGGCGAGCCGGGAGGTGAGCTGCACCGGGGAGTCGTAGCGCAGCACCTCGGTGGTGAACGCCCCGGGGCTCAGCGTGCCGTCGCGGAGGTCGGCGGCGAGGTCGGGGTGGTCGAGGAGCAGGGCGAGGCCGTTGCCGAGCAGGTTGCCGGTGGTCTCGAAACCGGCCACCAGCAGCAGCGCCAGGTTGGCGATCAGTTCGGCGTCGGAGAGCCGCTGCTGGTCGGCGTCGGCGACCTCGACGAGGGCGCTGACCAGGTCCTGCTGCGGCCGGGCGCGGCGTTCGGCGGCGAGTTCGGTGAAGTAGGCGGCGAGTTCCTCGGCGGCCTGGTCGGCGCCGGTGAGGTCCTCGTCGCCGGTGAGGATCTCCAGGGTGGTGGTGAGGTCGGCGGCGAGCGGGCGGAAGCGGTGCCGGTCCCGCTCGGGGACGCCGAGCAGTTCGCAGATCACGCCGATCGGCAGCCGGAAGGCGAAGGCGTCCTGGAAGTCGACGGGGGTGTCGCCGTGGTCGGCGAGGTCGTCGAGCAGCCGCTCGACGGCGGCGGTGACGGCGGGCTCCAGCGCGGCGACCCGGCGCGAGGTGAAGACCGAGGCGACCAGGGAGCGCATCCGCGCGTGGTCGGGGGCGTTGCGCTGGAGCATCGAGTCGGCGAGCAGGGTCAGGCCCGGGTGGTCGGTGAAGCCGGGCTCCCACTGGGCGCGCAGCTCGGCGTCGCCGACCCCGAACGCGGGGGTGCGCAGCGTCCGGTCGGCCTCCTCGTAGCCGGTGACCAGGACCAGGAACTCGTCGGCGCGGGCCACCGGGCCGAGTTTGCGGGCCTGTTCGTACAGCGGGTACGGGTCGTCCTGCCCTTCCGGTGACATCAGCCCGTTGATGATCGTCAAGGCGTCCATGGCAGCTCCCCCGCTGGCGGTCCGGTCGGTGCGGCAACGGACGGGCGGTGCGGACGAGTTCCCCGGGGCGTGCGGGATAGGCTCGCGGCTCATGGAGATCTGGATCAACCCGCGGTGCAGCAAGTGCCGCACGGCGCTCGGCGAACTCGACGCGGCGGGCGTGGAGTACACGGTGCGGCGCTACCTGGACGAGCCGCCGACGGCCGCCGAACTCGACGAGGTGCTGGGCCGGTTGGGCCTGGAACCGTGGGACGTGGCGCGGCTGGACGAGGCGGTGGCCAAGGAGCTCGGCCTGCGCGGCTGGGGCCGCACCGACGCGGACCGGGCCCGCTGGGTGGCGGCGATGGCCGAGCACCCGGCGCTGATCCAGCGGCCGATCATCACCGCGGACGACGGCTACACCGTGATCGGCCGCACCCCGGAGGCACTGCGGGACGTGCTGGAGCACTGAGCGCGCAACCCAGAGGCTGTTCCGAGCCGAGAGGGCCCCGGAGGCGCTGACAGCGTTCTGACAGCGGGCTGTGAGCGGCGCCCGGCAGGCTGGTGCGGCAACGCCCAACCGACGGGAGCCGCCGTGTCCGACCTGCCGATCCGCCAGCTGACCGTGACCGCCGTCGAGCGGCTCAGCCCGCGGATGGTGCGGGTGACCTTCGCGCTGCCGCCCGGCGGCTTCGCCCTGGACGGGCCGGACCAGCAGGTGAAGCTGTACTTCCCGCGCCCGGGCCAGGACCGTCCCGAGCTGCCCGTACCCGCGCCCGGCCAGGACCTGATGAGCTGGTACCGGGCGTGCCAGGCCGTCCCCGAGCCGCTCCGCCCGTGGATGCGCAGCTTCACGCTGCGCGCCCACGACGCCGAACTGCACACCGTGGACGTCGACTTCGTGCTGCACCCGGAGTCGCCCGGCCCGGCCGCGGCGTGGGCGGCGCAGGCCCGGCCGGGCCAGCTGCTGACGATGTTCGGCCCGTCCGCGGCCTTCGCCCGGCCGTTCCCGCTGGACGGCGCCGACTGGCTGCTGTTCGCCGCGGACGAGTCGGCGCTGCCCGCGCTCGGCACCCTGGTCGAGGCGCTGCCGGCCGGGGCGAGGGCAATCGCGTACGTCGAGGTGGCGGGGCCCGAGGAGCGGCAACCGCTGCTCGGCTTCGGCGAGTTGACGGTCCATTGGCTGTACCGCGGGGTGTCCGCGCCCGGGTCGCTCCTGGTCGCGGCGGTGCGTTCGGCGCAGCTGCCCGACGGCGTCGGCCGGGCCTGGCTGGGCGGCGAGGCGGGCACCGTCCGCGCGTTGCGCCGCCACCTGCTCGCCGACGGCCGGCTCGACCGCGCCGACATCGACTTCACCGGCTACTGGCGCCACCGCCTCACCCAGGACGACGCGCCCACCGCCGAGGACCTCGCCGACGCCCGCGAACTGTCGGCCCGCCGGATCCCCTGACCCGCCCTGATCCGTCCCTCGCTGCGGCCGGGAGCCTGGTACCGTCCGGCCGGTGACGAGCCTTCTGCAACCGCCGCTGCTCACCCGCCTGTTGGCCGCCGAGCGGATCCTGGTCGCCGGCGCCGGCGGCGGCTACGACGTGTACGCGGGGCTGCCGCTCGCCCTGACACTGCGCGCCGCCGGCCGCGAGGTGCACCTCGCCAACTTCTCGTTCAGCAGCCTGTACGGGCTGGGCCGGGCGGTCTGGCAGGCGCCCGACCTGGCCCGGATCACCCCCGACGTGGACTCCGCCGAACGCTACTTCCCCGAGCGCTCACTGGCCCGCTGGCTGCGCGCCAACGGCCAGCCGGACACCGTCTGGGCGTTCCCGTCGGTCGGGGTGCAGCCGCTGCGCCAGGCGTACCGCGCGCTGGTCGACCTGCTCGGCATCGACGCGATCCTGCTGGTCGACGGCGGCACCGACATCCTGCTGCGCGGCGACGAGGCCGGCCTCGGCACCCCCGAGGAGGACATGACCAGCCTCGCCGCGGTGGCCGGCCTCACCGAGGTCCCGGAGCGCCTGGTCACCTGCCTCGGCTTCGGCATCGACGCCTACCACGGCGTCAACCACAGTCTGGTGCTGGAGAACCTCGCCGCCCTCGACCGCGACGGCGGCTACCTCGGCGCCTTCTCCATCCCGCCGGGCTCCCCCGAGGCCGCGCACTACCTCGACGCCGTCGCCCACGCCCGCGCGGAGAACCCCGAACACCCCTCCATCGTGCACGGCTCCGTCGCCGCCGCCCTCCGCGGCCAGTTCGGCGACGTCCAGTTCACCGAACGCACCGGCGGCAGCCGACTGTTCATCAACCCCCTGATGACCCTGTACTTCTCCGCCACCGTCGAGGCCCTGGCCGCCCGCCACCTCTACCTGGACCGCCTCGAACCCACCCTCCTGCTCGGCCAGGTGGCCACCGCCATCGGCCGCTTCCAGGACACCCTCCCCCGCCAGCGCCCGCCCCGCACCTTCCCGCACTGACCGGGCGTCAGGCCTTGCGGGCGGCCGCCGCGATCTTGGCGGTGGTGTGGAAGAAGCGCGAAGTGCCTTGACCGCGGTAGGACTTGGGGAAGGCGGTGGCGGGGTTGGCGCCCAGGCGACCGTTCCTGAGGCGCATGACCGTGAACGCGGCGCCGTCGGTGGCGGCGAGGATCTCCCAGTCGCCCTTGGGGGACGCCACCGGGAGGGCGAGGTCGGCGGGGAGGGGCTCGGAGAGGAAGACCACGCAGAGGCGGACCTCGGGGGTGACCTCGACGCCGGCGAAGGGGTCGAGGGCGAGCAGGGCCTCGACCTCGTCGACGGTGCGGAGCATCGCGGGGACGGGGTAGCCGAGGGCGGACTCGAGGTGGGCCTCGATCCGGCGGGTGAGCGCGGCCCGGTCGAGGTCGGCGGCGGCCCGGAAGAAGACGTTGCCGCTCTGGATGTAGGTCCGGACGGCGTCCAGGCCGAGCTCGGCGAAGAGCTCGCGCAGGCGTTCCATCTTCACGGTCCGCCCGCCGACGTTGATCGCGCGCAGGAAGGCGATGTAGGTCCGGGATCCACTCTCCACCATGGCCGAGAGTCTAGGGAGGTTCGCTGCCCCACCACGGCAGCCCCGCTCCCTAGACTTCGGCCATGACCTCCTGGCAGGACTTCGAGCAGCAGGCCCCGGAACTCGCCGAGCGGATCCGCGCCCGGTTCGAGGCGCACAAGCACCACGTGCTGGCCACCCTGCGCAGGGACGGTTCGCCGCGGGTCAGCGGCACCGAGGTGGACTTCCACGGCGCCGACCTGTTCCTGGGCTCGATGGCCGGCGCGGTGAAGGCCGCCGACCTGCGCCGCGACCCGCGCTGCGCGCTGCACTCCAACCCCGGGCCGGACGCCACGATGGCCGACGGGGACGCCAAGCTCTCGGCCCGGGCGGTGGAGCTGACCGACCCGGCCGACCTGGCGGCGTACGAGGCGGAGCTGCCCGCGCCGCCACCCGGCCCGTACCACGCCTTCCGGCTGGAGCCGACCGGGGCGACGCTGACCGAGGTGGCCGGCGACCGCCTGGTGATCAGCACCTGGACCCCGGGCCGACCGGTCCGGCGGGTCGAGCGGCAGTAGCCTCAGCGGGCCGCCGGGTCACGGTGCGGCCGGGCCCCACAGCTGGTCGGTGCAGCGGGCGTAGGTGTCGCGCCAGTGCGGCCAGTGCCGCACCGTCTCGTCGTCGCAGTCGGCCAGCAGCCGGTCGACCTGGGCCGGCTCGACGCCCTCCAGCAGCCAGACCAGCGCGTCGGACGGGGCCGGGCCGTCGGCGTAGCGCAGCAGGTCGAGCAGCTCGGGCAGGGTGCCGATCCGCGAGCCCGACTGGAACACCCCGGTCATCCGGGGCAGCAGCTGGCGCTCCTCGATCCGCAGGTGGGTCTCGACCCGGGCGGCGAGTTCCTCGACCGCGTAGGAGACCGGCCAGGCGCTGGCGGGGTCGCGGGTGGCGATGCCGACCAGGGTGGTGACCCGGGTGAAGGAGTGGTCGAGGTTGTGGTGGTCGGACTCCAGCCAGTTGAGCAGCAGCCGCAGTTCCGGCGCGAAGCGGCGCAGCAGCGGCCACAGCCGGGTGTCCTGCTGCTCGTGGTGGCAGGTGACCATCGCGGTGACGAAGTCCCAGTGCCGCTTGAGCGCCTCGGCGCCGACGGTGTCCTCGGGCTGCAGCAGCCGCAGGGCCTGCGGGATGCGGGCCAGGTCGCGGCGGACGGCGGCGTGCACCAGGCGGAGCCCGGCGAACGGGATCGGCTCGACCGCGGCCGGTGCGGCGGCGACGGGGTCGCCGCCCTGGGCGGGGATGCTCGCGGGTGCGACGGGCAGCAGGTGGCGGGGCATGGCGCTCTCTTCACGACTGGCTGAGGCTGGCCGGAGCGGGGGCCGCGGTTGCGGCGCCCCGGTCCAGGTCTCCGGTCCAGGGTCCAGGGTGCGAGCAGTGCATCAGGGGCGAATGAATGACCGATTGACGTGCAGGTCAGAGCGGTTTCCGGGGCCTCGGTGGCGGTTTCTGACGATCAGTCGGCCTCGGGCCCGGCGACGTTCTTGCCGAGCCACTCCAGGGTGTTCGGGATCATCTTCTTGAAGTCCGAGGTCAGGTGCTTGCCACCGGGCTGCTCGTAGTAGTCGACGGTGGTCGGGGCCTTCGCCTTGGCGACCCAGTTGGTGACCAGCTTGATCTCGTAGCCGTTGGCGCCGCCCGCCGTGGCGAAGATCCGCACGTCCGCCTTGCCCTGGCCGATCAGCTGGTCGGGGCTGTTGGCCAGCCGCTCCTGCTCGTGGCCCTTCCACAGCGGGGAGTCGGGGTTCCAGTAGCCGTCGATCGGCACCGCGGCCTTGAACACGTCGGGGTGCTGCAGGGCGAGCTTGGCGCTGCAGAACGCGCCGGTGGAGGCGCCCATCACGGCCCAGCCGTCGCGGCCCTTGACGGTGCGGAAGTTGGCGCGGACGAAGTCCGGGATGTCCTCGGCCATCCAGGTGCCGATCTTCGGCTGGCCCGGGATGTCGGCGCACTCCAGCGCCTTGGCCTCGTTGGAGTCGAGGTTCTGCACCGGCATGATCATGATGAACGGGTGGGTCTTGCCCTCGGCGACCAGCTGCTTGTCGGCCTCCTGGATCGGCAGCTGGTTGTCGGTCCAGGTGTTGTAGCCGGCGCTCTGCCCGCCCGCGTACAGGGTGAGCACCGGGAAGCCGGTCTTGGCGTACTTC
Organism: Kitasatospora sp. NPDC002522; assembly: GCF_053595195.1. Classification (NCBI taxonomy): domain Bacteria; kingdom Bacillati; phylum Actinomycetota; class Actinomycetes; order Kitasatosporales; family Streptomycetaceae; genus Kitasatospora; species Kitasatospora sp. NPDC002522. Next base: position 107,645 of record NZ_JBSFXE010000002.1, on the reverse strand, counting down.
GGGTCGTTGTACTCCGGCGGCAGCCAGACCCAGACCTTGCCGCTGACCCCGGACTTGGGGCCGCTGACGGTGGTCACCATGATCGGGCCGGCGGCGGTGTCGCGGGCCTTGGAGAACTGGGCGGCCGGGCCCGTCGGCATCAGCACCTTGGACGGCTTCGGCGGGGCGGTGCTGCTCTGCGCGGCCGACGGGGAGTTCGAGGCCTGGTTGGTGGAGATCGCCGCCTTGGCGTCGTTGGCGTTGCCGGTGCTGCTGCCGCAGGCCGCGAGCGGGCCGGCCAGGGCGAGCGTGGCGGCGGCCGCGAGCAGCACGCGGGCGGGGCGGACGGAGGCGGGGCGGGGCTGCGGCAGCACGGTGGGTCTCTCCGGGCGGGGGTCGCTCCCGACCGCGGCGGACGGGAGTCGGCCCTGGTCAGCGGGCCTGTCGGGGCGTGCGGAACCGACAGCCGGCACACCCCGTGAACGGACTGGGCCACCGCGCGACGCGCGGCGTTCCGGCCACTCGAGATCCTATGACGTGCCGACCCGGCCGCCGGTTGCGGCTGCCCCGTTGTCCCGCCGGTCGACGGGGGCGGGCCCAGCCGATCGGCGGGGGTGGGGCCCGTCCGCTCCTGCCGACGGCCCCCGGCGCGGCGGCTTTGGAGCTTCCGCCAGTGACGGCGTGCGCCGCCCGGGGCGATCATGGGCGTCCGAACGTCCCGAGGAGCGTGCGCGTGTCCCAGCAGGTTGCCGTGATCACCGGAGCGGGCAGCGGCGTCGGCCGCGCGGTGGCCCGCGAACTGGCCGGCGCCGGCTGGCGCCTGGTGCTCGCCGGACGGCGGGCCGGGCCCCTCGCCGAGACCGCCGACGGCCTCGGCGACGACCGCGCCCTGGCGGTGCCCACCGACGTCACCGATCCGGCGCAGGTGACCGAGCTGTTCGCCCGGGCCGCCGCCCGCTTCGGCCGGGTCGACCTGCTGTTCAACAACGCGGGCATGTTCGGGCCGGCCGCCCCGGTCGAGGAGGTCGACCACGCGGCGTGGCGCGCGGTGGTCGACCTCAACCTGACCGGCGCCTTCCTGTGCGCCCAGGCCGCGTTCCGGCAGATGCGGGAGCAGCGCCCGCAGGGCGGCCGGATCGTCAACAACGGCTCGATCTCCGCGCACGTCCCGCGCCCGCACGCGATCGCCTACACGGCGACCAAGCACGCCGTCACCGGCCTGACCAAGGCCCTCTCGCTGGAGGGCCGCCCGTACCGGATCGCCTGCGGGCAGATCGACATCGGCAACGCGGCCACCGACATGACCGCCGCGATGAGCAGCGGGGTGCGCCAGGCGGACGGCCGGATCGCGCCGGAGCCGACCATGGACGTGGCGGACGTGGCCCGGACGGTGCGTCACATGGCGGAGCTGCCGCTGGAGGCCAACGTGCAGTTCGCCACCGTGATGGCGACCGCGATGCCGTACGTCGGCCGGGGCTGACCGGCCGCCGGCGGGTCTACTCGTCGTACGCGTGCCGGTAGCAGGGCCTGGGCCCGTCCGGGTCGTAGCCGTAGACGCTGGTGGTGGGCCACTGCTCGCCGCGGAGCGGGTCGGGGAGGTCGGGGCGCAGCACCATCCGCAGCGACGGCGGCGGCGCGCCGGCCCGGACCCGCTTCAGGTGTCCGTCCCAGCGGCCGCCGTGCAGTTCGACGTCGAGGATGGTGGTGGGGGCGGTGCTCACCCGGCCGATGCTGCCAGCGCGGCGGAACCCCGGCGTCCGCGACGCCGGGGTTCCATCCCTTCGGGCGGTTTACCCGTCGGGGCCGTGACCTGACGGGTGCTCAGCTCCGCCAGGTGTCGCTGAGCGCGACCTGGCCGCTCGCCGGGACGGTCGCGGTGCGGTTGGCGCCGCTCTCCCAGGTGACGGTGCCGGCGGCGTCCTTGCGGATGTACTTGTACTGGAAGGCGGTGCCGGCGCTCATCGCCACGTCGAGCTTCCACACCGGGTAGGCGGCCGAGGAGAGCGGGAGCGCCTTGGAGGTGTCCCAGCCGCCGAGTGCGGCGGCGTCGCCGACCACGTAGACGTTCTGGCCGACCGTGGTGGTGGCGTTGACCGCGAAGGACGCGCCGGAGGCGGCGGTGGCCGTCGGCGTGGGCGAGGCGGAGGGACTGGCGGTGGCGCACGGGTCGCCGCTGCCGACCACGCCGTCCTTGACGGTGACGTTCCCGGTGCCGAGCGCGTAGTTGGCGCTGTTGTTGTTGTCCCAGGTGCCGGTGCCGTTGTTGAAGGTGGCGGCCAGGCCGGTGGCGGTGCCGAGCGCGACGGTCTTCTTCACCCAGCCGGTGCAGGCGGCGTCCATCCCGACGCCGGGGGCGGTGGTCCAGGTGCCGCCGGTGGGGGCGTAGTGCAGGTAGTAGGCCGACCAGTTCTTGTCGGTGGAGTAGAAGACGGTGGCGCTGTTGCCCGTCCCGGTGGGGCTGGCGGAGGCGGAGGGCGAGGGGGTGCTGCCGCCGCCCGCGCCGACGTACAGGGCGACCGCGTCGCCGGCCGCGACGGTGGCGGTGAACTTGCCGTCCGAGCCGACGGTGTAGGTCGGGCCGCTGCAGCCGCCGCTCACCGGGTCGCCGTGCTGGACGTCGCAGTAGACGCCGGCCGGCAGCGAGGTCTGGAAGGTCTGGGTGATCGCTCCGGACTCCCGGTTGATCGCCACGTAGCCCTTGGAGCCGCGGCCGAAGCCGATCGCGTTGTTGCCGTTGGACCACCAGTTGGTCATCGCGGTGCCGGACACCGCGTTGCGGAAGCCGACCATGTTGGCCACCTGCCGCCAGGCGTGCACGCAGTTCCAGCCGTCCTGGTAGCAGGCGTTGACGGTGCCGCCGTTGGGCGGGCCGTCGTCGTTGGAGCTGAACGCGTAGCCGGAGTAGACGTTCGGCGAGCCGTACGGGTAGGCCAGCATGAAGACGTTGGCCAGGGTGTAGGCGGAGCCGTACTTGTAGTTCAGGGTCGAGCCGTTGCGCTCGGTGTCCCAGTTGTCGACGAAGGTGCGGGCCTGGGCGCTGGGCAGCAGGCCGCTGCCCCAGGTGGCGAGGTCGGAGATCTTCCCGCCGTTGAAGGCGCTCTTCAGCCAGGTGCCGGAGCGGAACTCGTCCACGTCGCCGTTGCCGGTGTACTCGGAGGGCTGGATCGGCTCGCCCGCGCCGTAGATCACCTCCTGCACCCAGTAGGCGTTGGGGTTGCTCATCTTCGCCTTGATGGCGCCGAGTTCACCGGCGTCGACGTGCTTGGCGGCGTCGATCCGGAAGCCGTCCACGCCGAGGGTGAGCAGGTCGCTGAGGTAGTTGGCGATGGTCTGCTGCACGTACGCGGAGCCGGTGTTGAGGTCGGCGAGGTTGACCAGTTCGCAGTTCTGCACGTTGGCGCGGTCGCCGTAGTTGCTGATCGCCTGGCGGCAGGAGTGGAAGTCCTGGTCCTGGTAGTAGCCGGGGTAGTTGTACTTGGTGTAGTTGGTGCCGCCGGTGCCGGTGCCGGAGCCCGCGGTCATGTGGTTGATCACCGAGTCGGCGATCACCTTGACGCCCGCGGCGTGGCAGGTGGAGACCATCGACTGGAACGAGGCGCGGTCGCCGAGCCGGCCGGCGATCTTGTAGCTGACGGGCTGGTAGGAGGTCCACCACTGGGCGCCCTGGATGTGCTCCTGGGGCGGGGAGACCTCGACGAAGCCGTAGCCCTTCGGGCCGAGGGTGTCGGTGCAGGCCTTCGCCACCGAGTCGAACTTCCACTCGAACAGGGTGGCGGTGACGTCCTTGCTGCTCGGCGGGGTGGCGGTGGCCGTAGGGGCCAGCGAGAAGCCGGCGCCGATCGACAGGCCGAGCGCCGCGAGGGCGGTGGAGGCGGCGGCCAGCCGCCGTCTGCGAGCGGGGGCAGGGGTGGTCAAGGGAGCACTCCAGGAGGGGGAGGCCCGGTCCGCGGACGCAGGTCGCGGACGGGGAGGCGGCAGGGTGGGGGGCCGCGACGGCGGGGGTGGTGCCGTCAGTGCGACGCCGGAGGGTCGCTTTCTGCAAGACAATTGAAACTTGCTGGAAACTTGCAGTGGCTTGACCATAGGGTCACCCCGGACGCCCGTCAAGACATCCGGACGCGGGCACGGCAACGGCCCCCGTCCCGGGTGGGGACGGGGGCCGTGCACTGTGCTGACGGGCCGTCAGACCGCGTCGGGGCCCCGCTCACCGGTGCGCACCCGCACGATGCCCTCGACCGGGACGACCCAGACCTTGCCGTCGCCGATCTTGCCGGTGCGGGCGGCGGTGACGATGGCGGCGGTGACCCGCTCGGCGTCCTCGTCCTCCACCACCACCTCGATCCGGACCTTCGGCACCAGGTCGATCCGGTACTCGGCGCCGCGGTAGACCTCGGTGTGGCCGTGCTGCCGCCCGTAGCCGCTGGACTCGGTGACGGTCAGTCCGTGCACACCGAGCTCCTGCAGCGCGGTCTTGACCTCGTCCAGCTTGAACGGCTTGACGACTGCGGTGATCAGCTTCATACCGGGCGGGTCCTGTCGGAGGCGGGCGCACCGTGCGGGTGCAGGTTGGCGTGGGCGGCGGCGGAGCCGAGGCCCAGGACGCCGTGATCGTACGCGGTCTCGGCGTGCACGGCGAGGTCCAGGCCGGTGAGTTCGTGCTCGGGCGCGGCCCGGAAGCCCATCAGACGGTCGATCAGCCGGCCGATGCCGTAGGTCATGCCGAACGCGTACGCGGCGACCACCACGACCGCGACCAGTTGCTTGCCGCCCTGGCCGAGTCCGCCGCCGTGCAGCAGCCCGGCGGGGCCGCCGGTCATCACGGCGGTGGCGAACACGCCGATCAGCAGGGTGCCGATGACGCCGGCCACGAAGTGCACGCCGACCACGTCCAGCGAGTCGTCGTAGCCGAACCGGAACTTCCAGCTGACGGCGTAGCAGCAGACCACGCCGGCGGCCAGGCCGATGACCAGGGCGCCGAGCAGGTCGACGCTGCCGCAGGACGGGGTGATGGCGACCAGTCCGGCCACCGCGCCGGAGGCGGCGCCCAGGGTGGTGGCGTGGCCGTCGCGCTTCTTCTCCACCAGCAGCCAGCCGAGCAGCCCGGTGCAGCCGGCCGCCTGGGTGTTGAGCAGCGCGGCGGCGGCCAGGCCGTTGGCGCCCATCGCGGAGCCGCCGTTGAAGCCGAACCAGCCGAACCAGAGCAGCCCGGCGCCGAGCAGCACCAGCGGCAGGCTGTGCGGGCGCATCGCCTCCCGCTTGAAGCCGAGGCGGGGGCCGAGCAGCAGGGCCAGGGCGAGGCCGCTGGCACCGCAGTTGACCTCCACCACGGTGCCGCCCGCGAAGTCCAGGGCGCCCAGGTTCCGCAGGATCCAGCCGTCGGGGGCGAACACCCAGTGCGCGACCGGCACGTAGACCAGCAGCGTCCAGACGGCGGTGAACGCCACCCAGGCGCCGAACCTGGCGCGGTCGGCGATGGCGCCGGAGATCAGCGCGGCGGTGATGATCGCGAAGGTGAGCTGGAAGGCCGCGAACAGCAGCGTCGGGACGTGGCCGGTGAGGCTGGTCGGGGTGATGCCCGCCATGCCGAGGTGGTCGAGCGAGCCGATCAGGCCCCAGCCGGCGTCGGGGCCGAAGGCGAGGGTGTAGCCGGCGGTCAGCCAGACCACGGTGACCACGGCGATCGAGACGAAGCTCATCATGATCATGTTGAGCACGCTCTTGGTGCGCACCATGCCGCCGTAGAACAACGCCAGGCCGGGGGTCATCAGCAGGACGAGCGCGGTGCAGGCGAGCAGCCAGGCGGTGTCGCCGCTGTCCAGGGTGGGTGGGGAGTCAGCGAGGAGCATTCCGGGAGTGTGGCCGGGCCGGATTTCGCCGCGCCGTCGCCGGTGTTTCCACGGTGTTTCGTGTTGCGGCCGGGTTTCGGGGATCTCACTCCTCGGGACGCGGGCGGGCCCGGCAGCCGAGGGCTGCCGGGCCCGTCACTACTGATGGTGCGTCAGGCTCAGCTGGTCTGGATCGCGGTGTCGTCGATCACGAAGCTGGTCTGCAGCGAGGAGTCCTCCACGCCGTTGAACTTCAGGGTGACGGTCTGACCGGCGTAGGACGACAGGTCGACGGTCTTCTGGGCGTAGCCGGTGTTCTTGTTGAGGTTCGAGTACGAGGCCACCGTGGTGCCGTTGACGGTCACGGTGAGCTTGTCGTACGCCGTCGTCGTGGTGGTCTCGGCGGTGTCGATGTGCAGCCAGTAGCTCAGGGTGGCCTTGCAGCCGGCCGGGATGGTGACGGTCTGCGAGGCGCTGTCGGTGTGGGCCGAGCCGTAGCCGTTCAGCCACGCCTTCCAGGAGCCGCTGTGGGCGGCCTCGGAGGCGGAGTTGTCGACCACGCCGGAGGTGGTGGTCCACGGGGCGGCGGTGCCGGTTTCGAAGCCCGCGTTGCCGAGCACCTGCGCCGGGGTGCAGGTGCTGGTGCCGTCGTTGACGGTCCAGGTGAAGCTGGTGGAGCCGGTCTTGTTGGCGGTGTCCTTGGCGGTGACGGTCACCGAGGAGGTGCCGACCGCGGTCGGGGTGCCGCTGATCAGGCCGGTGGAGGCGTTGATCGACAGGCCGGCCGGCAGGCCGGTGGCCGAGTAGGTCAGCGCGCCGGTGCCGCCACTGGCCTGGATCTGCAGGCTGGCCGCGGTGTTGACCTTGGTGGTCTGGTTGCCCGGGTTGGTGACGGTCGGGGTGTTCTGCGGCACCGAGCCGACGTTGACCGCGGCCCAGGCGGTGGCAACCGCGTTGTACTCGGCCGAGTTGGCGCCGTAGAGGTCGGTGGCGGCGCTCAGCATGCCGGTGCGGGCATTGGCGTAGTTGGTGGTGGAGGTCCAGTACGTGGTGAGCGCCCGGTACCAGATCGCCGCGGCCTTGTCCCGGCCGATGCCGGTGACCGCGATGTTGCCCTGGGTCGGCGAGTTGTAGCTCACGCCGTTGATGACCTTGGCGCCGCTGCCCTCGGAGAGCAGGTAGAAGAAGTGGTTGCCGACGCCGGAGGAGTAGTGGACGTCCTTGTTGCCGACGGTGGAGGACCAGTAGTCGGCGGACGAGCCGTCCTTGGAGGGCTGGTCCATGTACCGCAGCGGCGTGCCGTTGCCGTTGAGGTCGATGAGCTCGCCGATGAGGTAGTCCGGGTTGTCGGACGGGATGTTGGCGTAGAACTCGACCATGGTGCCGAAGACGTCCGAGGTGGACTCGTTCAGGCCGCCGGACTCGCCCGAGTAGTTCAGGTTGGCGGTGGCCGCGGTGACACCGTGGGTCATCTCGTGGCCGGCCACGTCCAGCTCGGTCAGCGGGTGGGTGTTGCCCGACCCGTCACCGTAGGTCATGCAGAAGCAGGAGTCGTCCCAGAACGCGTTGGTGTAGTTGCTGTCGTAGTGGACGCGGCTGAAGGCGCCGACACCGTCGTTGCGGATGCCGTTGCGGCCGAAGGTGTTCTTGTAGAAGTCCCACGTCTTGGAGACGCCGAAGTGCGCGTCGACGGCGGCCGACTCCCGGTTGGAGGCCGAGCCGTTGCCCCAGGTGTCGGTCGACTTGGAGAACAGGGTGCCGTTGCCGGAGGTCCCGTTGTTCATGTCCGTGGTGTACATCCCACCGCGGCTGGTGTCCTTCATCTGGTACGTCGAGCCCGACAGCGTGGTGCCGATGGTGACGTTGCCGACGAAGACGCCGGTGCCGGTGCCGGTGTTGATGCCCTCGAACTTCTGGATCACCTCGCCGGTGTTGGCGTCGGTGACGACGTGCAGCTTGCTCGGGGTGCCGTCGGCCTCCTTGCCGCTGACCACGGTCTCGTAGGCCAGCCGCGGGGTACCGGTGGCGGCCCATACGACCAGGCGCGGGGCGGTCTCCAGGGCCGAGCCGGACTCGGCGGCCAGCGCGGTGGCCTGCGCCTTCGGGGCGGCCAGCTTCGGGGTGGTGCTGACGCCGGACAGCGACGCGGACGAGGCCCGGTCGACGCCCTTGGTGGTGCCGTTCGCGGCCTGGTGGACGATCAGGTCGCCGCCGAGGACCGGGAGTCCGCCGTACGTGCGCTCGTAACGGAAGTGCTGGGTGCCGTCGGCGTCCTTGAACGCGTCCTTCACCACCAGCTTCTCCGCGCCGCTCAGGCCCAGGGTCTGGGCGAACTGGGCGGAGCGGGTGCCCGCGTCGGCGACCAGCTGGGCGTGGCCGGCGGCGGCCTGCTGGTCGGCGACCTGGGCCGAGGAGGACGGGGCGGCGGGGGCGGCCTGGGCCACCGCCACCGGGATCGCGGTCACCAGCAGGGCGGTGGTGGCCGCCAGAGCGGCCATGCTCACGCGGGCATGCGTGTAGCGAGACATGCGGGACTCCTTTACCGACCGTCGCGGGGTCACGAGCGGTGGAGAGAATCTGGCCGCGGTTGCGGCGCAGCGGGGGCCCCACCCGCTGGTACGCGGACGGGGTGCGGTGCAGATACGCGGTGCAAGTTCGCCGTGCGTCGGCAGCGGATTCCGATGGCCTGGGGAGGGCTCCACCGGGTTGTGTGGGCAACCTGTCGTTCCGCAGCCGGGGGAATCGTGGCAGCAAACGCCTCATGAATGACAGATGCATGCCATGGATTGACTGATTTACGCACCATCGCATTGCCGTACGAACACCTGTCCATGGCACGGCATTTGGGCGTGTTCCAGGAAGGTCTCCACCACCGACCCGCCGCGAACGACGACTTTCGGCCAGAACGGCAAGGGGCCCCACCCGGAGGTGAGGCCCCTGTTACCGCGGGGAAACCATCAGTTCTGGACGAACACCGCGACCGTCCGGCCCGGAACCGTGAAGGCGCCCGTGGCCGGGTCGAACGACGCCCGCTTGACGGTCGCGTCACCGCCCTGCGCCTGCACCCGGTGCAGCGCCTGCGCGGTGCCGCGCAGGCCCGCCACGGTCTGCGTCTGCGCGTCCGGGGTGGCGTTGAAGACCACCGTCAGCCCCTTCTCGGCGCCGGCCAGCCCGGTGCCGTCCAGGTGCATGGTGATCACGCCCGGGTTCTCGCCCGCCGTGCCGGACAGCGGGAAGGACAGCCGGCGCTGGACCTCGGCCGCGGTCGGCAGCGCGAACAGCGGCGAGGACTGACGGATGCTCAGGAACTGCTGGTAGAGGGTGCTGCTCAGCTGCATGTCGTTGCAGCCGACCGTGAGCCGCGGGTCGGCCAGCAGCTGCTTGTCCTTCTCCCACATCGACTGGTTGTCCGCCGCCATCGGCAGGCCGCGGCCCCAGCCGTTGCCCTGGGCGCAGTCCCAGCTGATCGAGTTGAACCAGTCCCCGGAGTCGAAGGAGTTGGCGTCCAGCGACTTGGAGCGCAGCAGGTCGCTGCCGGCCTGGGCGAAGCCGGGGCCCTGGGCGAGCGCGGTCAGCGACAGGCCGAGCGCCTGCATCCGGGCCCGGTCGGCGGCCGGGGTGGCGGCGGGCAGCTTGAACGCCAGCGCGTCGAACAGGTCGGCGTTGTCGTGCGCGTCCAGGTACTCGACCGCCTCGCCGGGCTGCGCGGCGTACCCGGTGGGCGCGCCGTTGTAGTCCACCGCGCGGCCGGTGACGGCCTTTCCGGTGCTGTCGGTGAAGGCGTAGCCGGCCAGGTTGCCGGTCAGGCCGACCTTGATCTGGTCCATCTGGTGCAGCAGCCGGGCCTTCTGCTCCGCCGGGGTGCCGTTGTCCGCCGAGCCGTTGGGGTCGGTGTACAGGCCGGACGCGAAGCCCTGCTGCGGGGCCGAGGAGAGCATGAAGTTGCCGCCCCGGCCGGCGTCCCGGATCCGGTCGTTGAAGGTCGCGATGCCGGTGCCGGCCATGTTCACCTGGGTGGCCTGGACGAACCGGGCGTCGTTCGCGACCACGCCGAAGTTCCAGCCCTCGCCGTACAGGAAGACGCGCGATCCGTCGACGCCGTCCTTCTGCGGGGTGAGCGCGCGCAGCGCGGACTGCACGTCCAGCATGGTGGACTTCGGGTCGAGGCCCATCAGGTCGAAGCGGAAGCCGTCCACCCGGTACTGCTTGGCCCAGGTCACCACCGAGTCGACGACCAGCTTGTTCATCATGGCGTGCTCGGGCGCGGTGTCCGCGCAGCAGGAGTCGGTGGTCACCTTGCCGGTGTCGCTGAGCCGCTGGTAGTAGCCGGGCACGATCCGGTCCAGCACCGAGTGCTGGTCCTGCCCGGCGGCCGCGGTGTGGTTGTAGACCACGTCGAGGACCACCCGCAGGCCCGCGTCGTGCATCGCCTGCACCATCTCGCGGAACTGCACGGTGCGCGCCGTGCCGTTCGGGTCGGTCGCGTAGGAGCCCTCCGGCACCGTGTAGTGCAGCGGGTCGTAGCCCCAGTTGTAGGCGTCGTCGGCCTGCACCGCGGCCACGCACTCCTGCTGCTTCGAGGAGTCGGCGGGCAGCGCGGCCAGGTCGCAGGCGGGCAGCTTCTGCTCGGCGCGGTTCTCCCGGATGGTGGCGATGTCGAAGGTCGGCAGCAGGTGAATGGTCGTCACCCCGGCCTTGGCCAGCTCCCTCAGGTGCTGCATACCCGCCGACTTCGACTGCGTGAACGCCAGGTAGGTGCCGCGCTCGTCGGCCGGGACGGTGGTGTCCCCGGCCGAGAAGTCCCGCACGTGCAGCTCCTGGATCTGCTGCTGGGTGGCCGGGATCGCCGCCGGACTGCGGTGCTGGTCCCAGCCCTTGGGCTTGGTGGCCGAGGCCGACAGGTCGGCGACCAGGCTGCGGGTGGAGTCGGTGGACAGCGCGGTGGAGTACGGGTCGGTGACCAGGTTGGTGACCGTCTGCTGGACGCTCGGCGCCCACACCTTCACCTGGTACAGGTAGTACTTACCGTCCAGGTCCGCCGCGTCCCGGGTCAGCGACCAGACGCCGGACGCCTCGTCCCGCTTCAGCGGCACGGTCCGCGGGGTGCCGCCGCTCGCCGTGTCGAAGAGCTGCACCGCCACCTCGGTCGCGGTCGGCGCCCACAGCGACAGCGTCACCTTGCGCTCGTCGTGCCCGAACCAGCCCCTGCCCTTCTGCACCGAGTACACCGGCCCGAGCTGCGCACCGGCCGCCTTGCCCGCGTACAGGTCGTCCAGCACGCCCGGGAGCTGCACCCCGGTGGCGGCCAGCGCCGCGCCGTTCGGCAGGTGCTCGGTGAAGACCACCTGGCTGCGCAGCGCGGCGGTGACCCGCCCGGCGTCGCGCGGGTCGACGGTGAACGCCCGGTACCCGGCCAGGTTCGGGAACTTCGCCTTCTGGGCGTCCGTCAGACCGGCCGCCGGGCTCAGCCGGATCCAGTGGCCCGGCTTCGACAGCACGCCCTTGTCGACGGTCAGCCCGCCCTGCGGGTCGTAGATCAGCTGGGCGCTGGTGCCGCCCTTCAACTGGCCGTCCGCCGCACCGTAGTTGGCCGGGACCACCACCGTCCGCGCGTCGATCCACTGCGCCTTGGCGGAGCCCAGGTCGAGCTGCGAAGAGACGCCCGCGGTCTGCGGCAGCAGGTAGCCCTCCTGCCCGCCGAGGATCCACACCTCGCGGCCCGAGGTGGCGAAGCTCAGCGACTGGTCCTGCGGCAGGTCCTTGTCGCCGCCGTTGTGGATGATGTAGCTGAGGCTGGTCGCGCCCGCCGCAAGCGGCACCTCGAACACCGCGCCGAAGGCGTCCTTGCGCGCCGGCATCAGGGGGTTGCCCCAGTCGGTCGGGTTGGCCGCGCCGGTCCAGTCGTGCAGCCCCCAGCCGTCGTAGTTCCCGTCCGCCCGGTGGTAGTGGATCACCGCCTTGCCGTCGGGCACCGGCACCGCCCCGTCCGGGTTCGCCGTGCGGACGGTCGGGTCGCCCTCCTTGATCCACACCTCGCCGGTGGCCGAGATGTCGATGTGCCGGTCCGCGTCGACGTCCTTGGTGCCGTTGTTCTCCACCACGAAGCCGACGTCGGACGCCCCGCCCTTGAGCTTCACGTACGCGAACGCCCCGTACGCGTCCCGCCCGACGAAGCCGTGCCCGGCCGGCCAGGTGGTCGACTCGCCGTCGGCGATGTCGCCCCAGGTGTACAGGTTCCAGCCGTCGTAGTCGCCGTTCTTGCGCTGGTAGTGCACCACCGCGTACGGCCGCGACACCGCGCTCGGCGCCGGCGTCGGCGCCTGCTGACCCGTCGTGAACTGCCCGGTGGCGGACGCCAGTCGGCCCGCCGAGTCCTGCACCACGGCCTTGAAGCGCACCACCGTGCCCGGCACCACGCCGTCCAGGTTCTGGGTGACCTTGAAGACGCCGTTGTCGGCCGTCCCCAGCGTCTGCCACGGCCCGTCACCGACCTGCGCCGCGAAGCTGACCCGGTTGAAGCCGCCCCCGGGCACGCTCGCCCCGAGCGTCACCGTCCCGTAGGAGCCGTCGGCCGGCGCGCTCACCGTGATCGACGGGCCGGCGGCGGGCTTGGCCAGCCTGTCCTTCGCCTTCAGCACCACGGAGGCCATGGCCGGCACGGTGACCGTCACCTTGCCGTCCGCGCCGCTGGTGACCTTGCCGCCGACGCCGTACAGGCCGCTGAAGTCCATGCCCGCCGAGAAGGTGTCCAGCGTGACCGTCTTCGCCTCGGCCGCGTTGTTCACCGCCACCAGGTACTCGACCTGCTGCTTGGCGTCGATCCGGGAGAACGCGTACACGCCCGGCCCGTCCGCCGCGTACCGCTCCACCTGCGCGCCGTCCGCCAGCGCCGGGTTGTCCTTGCGCAGCTTCGCCAGGCCCGCGATCCCCTGGTAGAGCGCGCCGTCCCGGCCGTAGCGGTCCGCGGAGCCGGACGTCCCGCCGATCACCTGGTCGCTGTTGTACGAGGGCGTCTTCGAGGCGAACATGTCCTGCCGGGCGTCCTTGTCGCCGCCCGCGCCGGTGAAGCCCTGCTCGTCGCCGTAGTACACCACCGGCTGACCGCGGGTCAGGAACTGCAGCTCGTTGGCCAGCCGGTCCTTCTTCAGCAGCGCGTCGTTCGACGCCCCCGGGTTGTCGCTCTGCAGGAACGACCCGAACCGGCCCATGTCGTGGTTGCCCAGGAAGGTCGGCAGCTCGTAGGCGTCGGTGTCGGCCGTGGTGTACCGGTAGTCCTGCGCGTACAGCTCGCTGAGCGCCTTCGCCGAGCCGTTCTGCGAGACGTACTTGCGCGCCGCCTCCTGGAACGCGAAGTCCAGGGTGGCCTGCAGCTTGCCCTTGGTGACGTACGGCGAGGTGATCGACGGGTCGCCCGAGTACACCTCGCCGAACATGAAGAACTTCTTGTTCCCGTGCTCGGCCGCGAACTTCTTCAGCGCCGGCGCCCACTGCTCCCAGAACGCCAGGTTGACGTGCTTGACGGTGTCGATCCGGAAGCCGTCCACCCCGGTGTCGGCCACCCAGGTCTGGTAGATCTTCTGCATCCCGGCGACGACCCGCGGGTTCTGGGTGTCCAGGTCGTCCAGGCCGGAGAAGTCGCCCTCGGTCGCGGACTCGCCGACGAAGGTCGAGTTGCCGCGGTTGTGGTAGAGCGACGGGTCGTTCAGCCAGGACGGGGTCTTGGCGTTGGCGTCGGCCGCGCTGCGCAGCACCGGGGAGTAGGGGAAGGAGTCCTTGGTGATGCTCGGCCACTGCGCCCGCGCGTCGGCGATCGCGGTCTCGTCCACCGGGTTGCCGTCGGCGTCGAGGGTCGGGTAGGCGCCCTCGGAGCGGTAGTCGTAGCTCTGCTCCGCGTAGTCGACGACGTCCGCGGTGTGGTTGGTGATGACGTCGAAGAAGACCTTGATGCCGCGCTTGTGCGCCTTGTCGATCAGCTCCTTGAGCTGCGCGTTGGTGCCGAAGTGCGGGTCGACCTGGGTGAAGTCGGTGATCCAGTAGCCGTGGTACCCGGCCGAGGCGTCGGCCCCGGTGCCCTGCACCGGCTTGTTCTTGAAGATCGGCGCCATCCAGATCGCGGTGGTGCCCAGGTCCTGGACGTAGTCCAGCTTGTCGATCAGGCCCTGCAGGTCGCCGCCGTGGTAGAAGCCCTTGTCGGCCGGGTCGAGGCCGTTGTCCAGCCGGCCGCCGGTGATCCCGCCGGTGTCGTTGCCGGTGCTGCCGTTGGCGAACCGGTCCGGCAGCACGAAGTAGAACTGCTCCCTGGTCAGGTCGTGCCGCCCGGCGCTCGCGGCCAGCGCGGCGTCCGACGGCGCGGCCGGCGCCTTCGCCGCCACGGCCACCGGGATCGAGCCGAGCGTCGCGGCGATCAGCGAGGAGGCGAGCAGCACGGAGGCTCGCCCGGGTCGGCGGTACGGGGTGGTGCGGCGCGGGGGTCGGGGCTGGGCGTCGGCCACGGCTGGCTCTCCCTAGGGGCGCGAAGCGGGGGTGGGTGGCGTGGAACCTAGCGCCCTGCAAGATGTTTCAGCAAGATGCAGAAACTGTTTCCGGTAGTAGTCATACCGAGTCGTGACCTGGCGCCGATCGGGCGCACACCGACCGTGGGCATGCGAAAGGGACCCCGGTTCGACCGCTCGTAACCCGCGCGCCACAATGGTCTGCATGCGCCTCGAAAACCGATCGACCCCTACCCCCGTAGGCGGACAGTCGGTGAAGAATCCCCATCCAGAGGATGAGCAACCGGTCACGGAACGTCTGGCAGACTTCTCGTCCATGGGGGAACCGACCGAGATCCACGCATCCGGCGCCGACCGCGTCGGCCGGGCATCACGCGACGGTTCCGACCCGGGCCCGGACCACACCGCCCGTACGCCCGGCGGAGCCACCCGCGTCGCCCAGTCACCCGCCGCCGCCCTGCGCGGCCGGGTCCGCGAGCAGCGACGCACGCCGCGCCGCCCGCGACTGCTCTTCGAGCTCGCGCTGATCGGCCTCAGCTACTGGCTGTACTCGCTGGTGCGCAACGCCGTCCCGGAGCACGAGACCATCGCCCAGCAGCACTCCACCTGGGTCTGGAACCTCGAACACGACCTCGGCATCGCCGTCGAGCGCTCGATCAACCACGGCGTCAACTCGGTGACCTGGCTGATCGTCGGGATGAACTACTACTACGCCACCCTGCACTTCATCATCACCATCGGCGTCCTGGTCTGGCTCTACCGCTCGCATCCCGGGCGCTACGCCGCCTCCCGCACCGTGCTCTTCGTCACCACCGGCATCGCCCTGGTCGGCTTCTACTGCTTCCCGCTGGCCCCACCGCGCCTGATGACCGGCGGCGGGTTCGTCGACACCGTCGCCGTCCACCACACCTGGGGCTCACTGGCCTCCGGCGCCGGCGCGCAGGTCTCCAACCAGTTCGCCGCGATGCCCTCGATGCACATCGGCTGGTCCATGTGGTGCGGCCTGACCATCTTCTTCCTGGCCCGCCGCACCTGGGTCCGCGCCCTCGGCCTCGCCTACCCCGTGGTCACCCTCAGCGTGATCGTCTCCACCGCCAACCACTTCTGGCTGGACGCGGTCGGCGGCGAGGTCTGCCTGGCCGTCGGCTTCCTGGTGGCCCGCCTCCTCTACACCAACTGGGCCTTCCGCCTCCCCCGCCACCCGGACGACCCGGTCGAGGAGGAGCTGACCGTCCCGGCCCAGTGGGACACCAAGGTCAACGCCTAGGCGCTCACTCCGCGCCGTAGAACAACCGCTCGACGACCCGGCGCGCCCGCCGGGTCGTCCTGCGGTACTCGTCGACCAGCTCGCCGGAGTGCCCCACCCCGTAGCCGAGGTAGCGGGCCACCCCGGCCAGTTCGCGGGCGTCGCCGGGGAAGCTGTCCCCGGCCCGGCCGCGGACCAGCATGACGGCGGCGCGGACCCGGGAGGCGAGCACCCAGGCCGCGTCGAGCACCTCGGCGTCCTCCGCGGCCACCAGGTCCGCGGCCGCTGCGGCGGCCAGCGCCGCGCGGGTCCTGGTGGTCCGCAGCGCGGGCAACTCGTGGCCGTGCTGCAACTGCAGCAGCTGCACCGTCCACTCGACGTCCGCCAGCCCGCCGCGGCCGATCTTGGTGTGGGTGGTGGGGTCGGCACCGCGCGGGAGGCGCTCCGACTCGATCCGGGCCTTGATCCGGCGGATCTCCACCAGGTCCCGCTCCGGCACGCCCTGGCCCGGGTAGCGCAGCGGGTCGACCAGCTCCCGGAACCGCTCCCCCAGCGCGACGTCGCCCGCGATCGGCGCGGCCCGCAGCAGCGCCTGGCTCTCCCAGGCGTGCGACCAGCGCGCGTAGTAGGCCGCGTACGAGGACAGGGTGCGCACCAGCGGGCCGTTGCGGCCCTCGGGGCGCAGGTCGGCGTCGACCAGCAGCGGCGGCTCCACCGACGGCGCGGCGAGCAGGGTGCGCAGCTCGTGGATGACGGCCTGGGCGGCCTTGGCGGCGTCCTCGTCGAGCATGCCGAGCTGCGGCTGGTGGACGAAGAGCACGTCGGCGTCGGAGCCGTAGCCGAGCTCGTGGCCGCCGAACCGGCCCATGCCGATGATCGCGATCCGGGTGGGCAGTTCGCCGTTGCGGGCCTCCCAGCCGTCGACGGCGGCGCGCAGCGCGCCCTGCAGGGTGGCGGCGGTGATCGCGGTGAGCGCCTCGCCGGCCGCGTCCAGGGCGTCCGCCGGGTCGTCGCCGAGCCGGCCGAGCAGGTCGGCGGCCGAGGTGCGGAAGAGCTCGCGGCGGCGGACCGCGCGGGCCGCGGCGACCCCGGCGGCGGGGTCGGCGGCGCGGCCGACGGCGGCCAGGATCTCGGCCTCCAGGGCGGCCCGGCCGCGCGGGGCCAGGCCGTTCGGGTCGCCGAGCATGGCGACCGCCTCGGGGGCGCGCAGCAGCAGGTCCGGGGCGAGCCGGCCGGCCGACAGGACCCGGGCGAGCTGCTCGGCGGCGGCGCCCTCGTCGCGCAGCAGCCGCAGGTACCAGGGGGTGCGGCCGAGCGCGTCGGAGACCTGGCGGAAGTTGAGCAGCCCGGCGTCGGGGTCGGCGGAGTCGGCGAACCAGCCGAGCAGCACCGGCAGCAGGGTGCGCTGGATGGCCGCCTTGCGGCTGACGCCGGAGGCCAGTGCGGAGATGTGCCGCAGCGCGGCGGCCGGGTCCGCGTAGCCGAGTGCGGCGAGCCGGGCCTTGGCGGCGTCCGGGCTGAGCCCGGCGGCGCCCTCGCCGGTGACCCGCAGTTCGACCACCGGCAGCTCGGCGACGGCGTCCAGCAGCGGACGGTAGAACAGCCGCTCGTGCAGCCGCCGGACCTCCACCGCGTGCCGCTTCCACTCGCGCTCCAGCGCCGCGACCGGGTCGGTGCGGGTGTCGCCGGTGATCTGCGGGGCCATCGAGCGGGCCAGGCGGCGCAGGTCGGCGGGGTCGGTCGGCATCAGGTGGGTGCGGCGCAGCCGGTGCAGCTGGATCCGGTGCTCCAGGGAGCGCAGGAAGCGGTAGGCGACGTCCAACGCGGCGGCGTCGGCCCGGCCGATGTAGCCGCCCGCGCTGAGCGCGGCCAGCGCCTCCAGGGTGTTGCCGCTGCGCAGCCGCTCGTCGGTGCGGCCGTGCACGAGCTGCAGCAGCTGGACGGCGAACTCGACGTCGCGCAGCCCGCCCGGGCCGAGCTTCAGCTGGCGCTCGACCTCGGTGGCCGGGATCGCGTCGACCACCCGGCGGCGCATCTGCTGGACGTCGGCGACGAAGTTCTCCCGGGCTGCGGCCTGCCACACCAGCGGGGCGATGGCGGTGACGTAGGCGCCGCCGAGCTCGGCGTCCCCGGCGACCGGGCGGGCCTTCAGCAGCGCCTGGAACTCCCAGGTCTTGGCCCAGCGCTGGTAGTACGCGAGGTGGCTGGCGAGGGTGCGCACCAGCGGGCCGTTGCGGCCCTCGGGGCGCAGGTTGGCGTCGACCGGCCAGATGGTGCCCTCGCCGGTGGTGTCCGAGCACAGCCGCATGGCGCGGGCGGCCAGCCGGGTGGCGGCCTGCATCGCGCGCTGCTCGTCGGCTCCCTCGCGGGGCTCGGCGACGAAGATCACGTCCACGTCGGAGACGTAGTTGAGCTCCCGGCCGCCGCACTTGCCCATGCCGATCACGGCGAGCCGGCAGAGCGCGGCCGCGTCCGGGTCCTCCTCGGCGGCGATGTCCAGGGCGGTCTGCAGGGTGGCGCCCGCCAGGTCGGCGAGTTCGGCGGCGGCCTGCGGCAGGTCGGTGGTGCCGGACAGGTCGCGGGCCGCGATCGTCAGCAGGCAGCGCCGGTAGGCGGCCCGCAGCGCGTCGGCGCGGTCCGCCCGCTCCTCCGACCGGACCCGGCGGGTGAGCTCGCCGAGGAAGTCGCTGCGGCCGGGGTGGATGTCGCGCAGCTCGAAGGTGACCAGGGCGTGCCAGTCGCGGGGGTGCCGGGCCAGGTGGTCGCCGAGCGCGGTGGAGGCGCCGAGCACGCCCAGCAGCCGGTCGCGCAGCGGCTTGGCGGCGGTCAGGGTGTCGCGCAGGGTGTGCCGCTCGTGCGGGTCGAGCGCCTCCAGCATCCGGGCCAGCGAGAACAGCGCCTGGTCGGGGTCGGCGGTGGCGCTCAGCGCGTCCAGCAGCACCGGGTCCTCCGCCAGGCCCTGCAGTGCCGGTCCGGCGAGCAGCCGCACCGCCTGGTCCGGGTCGGTGAAACCGCGCCGCACCAGGCGGATCTCCAGCCGGCTGGTCCGGCTCCCGGCCCGTTCCTCCACTGCGTCCGCCCCTCCGCCCGCCGACATCCCGTTCGACTTCGAGCCTACGGCCCGGCGCGCTCCGGGGTCCGTCCGACCAGGTGCCAGAGCAGGGCCGCGAACAGGACGGAACCGGTCGCCGCGCCGCCCGCCACCGTCAGGTCCGGCTGCCGTCCGAGCTCGCCGAGCAGCATCCCGAGCGCGCCCGTCCCGGCGCCGATCGCGGTGAGCACCTGCCGACGCCGGTCCGACATCCGGGTGATGACGGTCCGTCGGCCCTGGCGTCCGGTCCACGAGGTCAGGTGCCGGCCCAGCACCCATTCGCGGAACATCACCCACAGGGCCAGCACCGTCCCCAAGGTGCCGACCACCAGGTAGGCCGGATAGTTGACGAGCGTCCGCCGGATTCCGATCTGCAGGCTGGCCGTTCCGAGCGTCACCGCGCCCATGACCAGGAACCACCAGCCCATCCAGCGGAAGGTGTCGAATTCCGCGAAACCGGTGGCGAGATGGTAGGCCAGCGAAAGATATCCGCTGGCGAGCAGTGCGCTGTCCACGAGCATGGCGCCGAATACCCGGGTGAATCCCCAGCTGCGGAAGAACAGCCCGCGGTGTTTGTAGAGGGCCTGCGCCCAGCCGGCCGCCCAGCGGTGGGTCTGCCGCCAGTAGACCTGCCAGCTGCCCGGGTCCCGGACGCACACGTACGCGCCGGCGACGAATCCCGCCCGCTGTCCGGAACGGTTCATCTTCAGCGCCAGCTCGACGTCCTCGCACAGGCTGTCCGTGGACCAGCCGTCGACCGCCCGGACGGCTTCGGTGCGGTAGATCCCGGCGCAGCCGGAGAGCACCGCCACCCAGCCGTGCCAACCCTCCACGGTCCGCGACATCCGGTGGGCCGCGGCCCACTCGATCATCCGCGAGCGCTGGAACATCCCCTTGACGCTGTGCGGGGTGACCGACATGCAGACGCCGCCGAAGCCCTTGTCGCGCATGCGGACCAGGCACTTCTCCAGCACGTCCGGCGAGGCGAAGTACCCGTCCGCGTCGAGCAGCGCCACGTACTCGGTGGTCACCTCCGCCAGCGCGAGGTTCAGCGACCGCGGCTTGCTCTCCTGGTGGACCTCCAGGACGTCGGCGCCGTTGCGCCTGGCGATCTCGGCGGTACCGTCGGTGCACGCGTCGGCGATGACCAGCACCCTGGCCGGCCGGACCGTCTGGGCCCAGGCGGACCTCACCGCGTCAGCGATGAAGTCCGCCTCGTCGTGTGCCGGGATCAGCACGGTGACGGAGTCGGTCACCGGCGCGCGAACCACTTCACGGCCGCGCCGATGGCGGCGGACGCCCCGCCGACCGCCAGCAGGGCCAGCGATGCGACGCCGGTGTGAGCAAGTCCGTACATGGTCTTTCCCCTTGATCGGTCAGAGTACGAATCTTCTGCGAACTCCCGGGGCGTTTCGAACGGATTTCGAAATACCCGGGGGACCGCCGTGAACCCGCAGCCAGATTCGCATGAGCCGCGGATCGATCCGCCCGTAACACGCCATCAGGTGAGGCACCATCGGCGTCCGCGCCCCGCATTCATCCGGTCGGCTCCGTCCCTGCGCGTACCGGTCGGTCGGGGGCCATTGTGAACGCCATGCTGACCACATTCCTCGCCGCCTCGGCGATCTCCTTCTCGATAGCCCTCGCCCCGCTCCCGGCGGCGGCCGCGGACACCGCCACCACCCCCGACTCCGCCACCGCACCGGCCGGAGCCCGCACCGTCCTGGCCGAGCGCTTCGGCGACCCGGGCATCGGCCCCGGCCGGGCCTGGGGCTGGCAGAGCGCCGCGTACGCCAACTGCACCTACAACCCCAACAGTTGGAAGCACGACCGGCTGAGCCGCTCCGCCCTCTCCGATCAGCAGGGCCACCTCCGCTTCACCGCCACCCACCGCGAGGACGGCGACTGGGACACCGGCCTGCTGACCACCGGCGACTCCTGCGACTCAGGCGGCAGCGGGTTCCAGGTCCACGCCGGCGACCTGGTGCTGGTCCACGTCCGCCTGCCCGAGGCCGACTCCGGCGCCTGGCCCTGCCTGTGGACCTGGCGGGACGGCGGCAACGAGGTGGACCTGTTCGAGTGGTACGCCGACCATCCGGACCGGATCGAGTTCGTCAACCACGTCCGCTCGGGGAGCACCGTCTACAGCGACGAGAACGTCGGGGCCGGGCGCTGGATCTACGTGGCGGTCCGACTCGGCGCCGACAACGACACCTGGTACGTCGGTCCGACCGAGGACAGGCTCACCGAGGTGTGGTCCGACGGC
Source organism: Kitasatospora sp. NPDC002522 (assembly GCF_053595195.1). Lineage (NCBI taxonomy): Bacteria > Bacillati > Actinomycetota > Actinomycetes > Kitasatosporales > Streptomycetaceae > Kitasatospora > Kitasatospora sp. NPDC002522. The sequence goes on along the minus strand of NZ_JBSFXE010000002.1, from coordinate 86,746 downwards.
ACCGGAGTCGGAGCGGACTTCGCCGCCTACCTGATCCTCAACCTCTCGATCAGCGACGGCAGTTTCCACCTGCCGCCGGCGAGCACCGCCCCGGTCACGATGGACGTGGACCTGCTCACCGTCGAGCGCCCGACGCTCCATCAGCGCAACTCGGCCGGCGGCGTCCTGGCCGGGTCCACCGCATCCTCACGCACCAGGCTCCCCCAGACCACCAGCCGGTAGCGCGAGGTGTACTCCGGCGTACAGGTCGTCAGGGTGATGTACCGGCCCGGCGAGCGGTACGGCGAGCCGACCGGCACCGGCGCGATCACGGCGGCGTTCTCCGGCGAGGTCTCCGGCAGGACGCCGTCGACCCGGTAGACGTACCAGCGGTCCCGGGTCTCGACGACCACCGCGTCCCCGGGGCCGACCCGGTCCAGGTCGTGGAACTTCGCGCCATGCCCGTCCCGGTGCGCCGCGAGCGCGAAGTTCCCCTCCCGGTCCCACGGCATCGCCTCGCCGTACGGCGCCGTGTACACCCCGGCCACCCCGTCCGCGAGCGTGTCCGGGTCGGTCCCGACCCGGATCAGCACCTGGTACCCCCGCCCCATCGCCGGCACGTGCAGCAGGCCGACGTCCTCACCGATCCCCGGCAGCCCGGGCGGCGGCGGGGCGGGCGAGGGGGCGGGGGTCGACGCCGACCACTGCCCGCGCAGCCGGCCGACGGCCTGCTCCGCCTTGCGGTCCGCCACCCCGTCGGTCCACCACAGCGCGTACCCGGCGAACAGCAGCACCAGCACACCCGCCGTCACCAGCAGGTCGCCCACCACCCGCGCCAGCACCCGCCCCCGGCCCGTCCCCCGCGCCTCCCGCACCACCCCGACCAAGAACCCTCACCACGCCTCACGACCGGTCACCTCGCGCCACTTCAGCGCGCGAGCCGACCGGCCGCAAGGCGACACGCGAGGCCTACAGCACCTGCAGGTTCTTCCGCAGCTCGAACGGGGTGACCTCGGAGCGGTACTCCTCCCACTCCTGGCGCTTGTTGCGCAGGAAGAAGTCGAAGACGTGCTCGCCGAGGGTCTCGGCGACGAGTTCGCTGCGCTGCATGAGGTCGATGGCCTCGCCGAGGTTCTGCGGCATGGGCTGGATGCCCAGGGCGCGGCGTTCGGCGTCGGTGAGGGCCCAGACGTCGTCGTCGGCGCCCGGGGGGAGTTCGAGGTTGTCCTCGATGCCCTTGAGGCCGGCGGCGAGGGTGACCGCGTAGGCGAGGTAGGGGTTGCAGCCGGTGTCGAGGGAGCGGACCTCGATCCGGGTGGAGCCCTGCTTGCCGGGCTTGTACATGGGGACGCGGATCAGCGCGGAGCGGTTGTTGTGGCCCCAGCAGATGTACGAGGGGGCCTCGCCGCCGGCGCCGGCGGTGCGCTGGGAGCCGCCCCAGATGCGCTTGTAGGAGTTGACCCACTGGTTGGTGACGGCGGCGGTCTCGGCGGCGTACTTGAGCAGGCCCGCGATGAAGGAGCGGCCGACCTTGGAGAGCTGGTACTCGGCGCCGGACTCGTGGAAGGCGTTGCGGTCGCCCTCGAACAGCGAGACGTGGGTGTGCATGCCGGAGCCGGGGAAGTCCGAGAACGGCTTGGGCATGAAGCTGGCGTGGACGCCCTGTTCGAGGGCGACCTCCTTCATGACCAGGCGGAAGGTCATGATGTTGTCGGCGGTGGAGAGCGCGTCCGCGTACCGGAGGTCGATCTCCTGCTGGCCGGGGGCACCCTCGTGGTGGCTGAACTCGACCGAGATGCCCATGGACTCGAGCATCGTGATGGCCTGCCGACGGAAGTCGTGGCCGATGCCGCGCGGGGTGTGGTCGAAGTAGCCGGACTGGTCGGCGGGGATCGGCGCGGTGCCGTCGCCGGGGAGGTTCTTCAGCAGGAAGAACTCGATCTCCGGGTGGGTGTAGAAGGTGAACCCGAGGTCGGAGGCGCGCTCCAGGGTCCGCTTGAGGACGTAGCGCGGGTCCGCGTACGACGGCGAGCCGTCGGGCATCAGGATGTCGCAGAACATCCGGGCGGTGCCCGGGTTCTCGGAGCGCCACGGCAGTATCTGGAACGTGGTCGGATCCGGCTTGGCGATCATGTCGGACTCGTAGACCCGGGCGAAGCCCTCGATCGCGGAGCCGTCGAACCCGATGCCTTCCTCGAAGGCCTGCTCGAGTTCCGCCGGGGCGACCGCCACGGACTTGAGGAAACCGAGCACGTCGGTGAACCACAGCCGGACGAACCGGATGTCACGCTCCTCGAGCGTGCGAAGCACGAACTCCTGCTGCTTGCCCATGGGGACAGTCTCACCTCTGCTCTTTACGCCCGTGTTACGCCGCCCGCACCGGTCGGCCCGGCCCGGTGAGCCCCCCTCGCCCGGACCGCGTCGTGACCATCATGGCGGATCTTCGCCCGCTTGCCGACCCACGAGCCCCACCGGTTGCCGCCACGAGCCCCACCGATTGCCGCCGCAGGCCCCACCGGTCGCCATCGCAGGCCCCAGCACGCGCGAACCGGCACCCCCGCGACATAGCGTCAGTTAGACGATTACACTCGGGGCATGCCGAATCTGCGTCTCGCCCTGTGCCAGATCGACCCCTGGGTCGGTGACCTCGCCCGCAACAGCGAGGAGGTGCTGCGCTGGTCGAAGCTGGCGGCCGAGTCCGGCGCCGACCTGATCGCCTTCCCCGAGATGGCGCTCACCGGCTACCCGGTCGAGGACCTCGCCTTCCGCGGCTCCTTCGTCGAGTCCTCCCGCGCCGCGCTCACCGACCTCGCGGCCAAGCTTCAGGCCGAGGGCCTGGGCGACGTCCCGGTGGTGGTCGGCTACCTGGGCCGCGGGGAGCCGGGCACGACGTACGCGGGCAAGCCGCAGAACTGCGCGGCGGTGCTGCGCGGCGGCGAGGTGGTGACCCGGTTCGCCAAGCACTTCCTGCCGAACTACGGCGTCTTCGACGAGTACCGCTACTTCGTCCCGGGCGACCAGCTGACTGTCCTCCGGCTGCACGGCGTGGACATCGCGCTGGCGATCTGCGAGGACATCTGGCAGGAGGGCGGCCGGGTCGCCGCCACCGGCCAGTCCGGGGCCGGGCTGCTGCTGTCGATCAACGGCTCGCCGTACGAGCGGGACAAGGACGACGTGCGGCTGGAGCTGGTGAAGCGCCGCGCCGCCGAGGCGGGCTGCCCGCTGGTGTACCTGAACATGGTCGGCGCGCAGGACGAGCTGGTCTTCGACGGCGAGTCGATGGTGGTCACCGCGGACGGTGAACTGCTGGCCCGTGGGCCGCAGTTCGAGGAGTCGCTGCTGGTGATGGACCTGGAGCTGCCGGCCGCGACCGAGGGCCTGCCGGACGGCACGGTGCTGGCGGACGGGCTGAAGCTGGTCCGGGTCGACCTGGGCGGCGAGCCGAAGGCCGCGCCCGCCGAGCCGATCGCCCCGCGGATCGAGACGCGGCTGGACGACGAGGCCGAGGTGTACGCGGCCCTGGTCGAGGGCGTCCGGGCGTACGTCCGCAAGAACGGCTTCCGCTCGGTGCTGATCGGGCTGTCCGGCGGCATCGACTCGGCGCTGGTGGCGGCGATCGCAGTGGACGCGATCGGCGCGGAGCACGTGTACGGGGTCTCGATGCCCTCGCGCTACTCCTCGCAGCACTCCCGGGACGACGCCGCCGAGCTGGCCCGCCGCACCGGGCTGCACTTCCGCACCGTCTCGATCGCCTCGATGTTCGACGCCTACCTGGCCGCCACCGAGCTGACCGACCTGGCCGAGGAGAACCTGCAGTCCCGGCTGCGCGGCACCCTGCTGATGGCGATCTCCAACCAGGAGGGCCAGATCGTGCTGGCCCCGGGCAACAAGAGCGAGCTGGCGGTCGGCTACTCGACCCTGTACGGCGACTCGGTCGGCGCCTACGGCCCGATCAAGGACGTCTACAAGACGCTGGTCTTCAAGCTGGCGCGCTGGCGCAACGCGCAGGCCGAGCTGCGCGGCGAGGTCCCGCCGATCCCGGAGAACACCATCGTGAAGCCGCCGTCCGCGGAGCTGCGGCCGGACCAGAAGGACTCCGACTCGCTGCCCGACTACGACCTGCTGGACGCGGTGCTGGACCGCTACGTCGAGGGCGACCAGGGCCGGGACGCGATCGTCGCCGAGGGCTACCCCGCCGAGGTGGTGGACCGGGTGGTGCGGCTGGTGGACACCGCCGAGTACAAGCGGCGGCAGTACCCGCCGGGCCCGAAGGTCTCGCCGAAGAACTTCGGCCGCGACCGCCGACTGCCCATCACCAACCGCTGGCGGCGCGGCTGACCGACACGCGCCCGGCCGACCCGCGGTGCGGACGGCTGACAGCGCGCCCGGCAGCGCATAGGGTGGGCGCCGCGTAGCGCGCCCGACCAGGAGACGGCGCCGCGGCCGAAGGAGGTGGGAGAGATCACCGTGCACGTCACCGAGGTGCTCCCCCGCCGACAGGCCGCGGCCTGACCGGTCCGGGGAGCCCCACAGGCTCTTCGAGAGGTCTCCGTGTCGCTCCACCCTTCGCCCGCCCTGCGTTCCACCGTCGTCCACCGGCTGCGCGCGGCCGGCTGCGTCTTCGCCGAGGACGAGGCGCGCCTGCTGCTGTCCGCCGCCGACTCCCCCGCCCGCCTCGCCGCCCTGGTCGAACTCCGCTGTGCGGGGCGGCCGTTGGAGCACGTGGTGGGCTTCGCCGAATTCGCCGGCCTGCGCGTCGCGGTCACCCCGGGGGTGTTCGTGCCGCGCCGCCGCAGCGAGTTCCTGGTCGAACGGGCCGCCGCGCTGGGCCGGCCCGGCGCGGTGCTGCTCGACCTGTGCTGCGGCTCCGGCGCGGTCGGCGCGGCACTGGCCGCCCGGCTCGGCCCGGTCGAACTGCACGCCGCCGACCTGGACCCGGCCTCGGTGGCCTGCGCCCGCCGCAACCTCGCCCCGTACGGCGGACGGGTGCACCTCGGCGACCTGGACGCCCCGCTGCCCGACCACCTGCGCGGCCGGGTCGACCTGCTGGTGGCCAACGCCCCGTACGTGCCGACCGACGAGATCCCGCTGCTGCCGCCGGAGGCCCGCGACCACGAGCCGCGGACCGCGCTGGACGGCGGCAGCGACGGCTTGGCGGTGCAGCGTCGGGTCGCCGAGGCGGCGCCCCGCTGGTTGGCGCCCGGCGGCCGACTGCTGATCGAGACCAGCGAACGGCAGGCCCCGGCCACCGCCGCACTGCTCGCCGCCCACGGCCTGCGCCCGCGGATCGAGGCGGACGACGAACGGGACGCCACCGTGGTGGTCGGCGAGCCGGCCTGACGTCGGGTCAGTGGCACCGGAACCGCGCGAGCCGACCTGACGTCGCGTCAGCGACCTCCGATCGCGCGGTCCGGCCTGACGCCGGGTCAGTGCCGTCGTCGCCGGCCGGCCGACCGCAGGTCAGTAGCGGTAGTCGGCGGCCACCGCCAGGTGGTCGCTGGCGTCCGCGGGCAGCACCCGGGAGTCGGTGGGGACCAGTCCGCCCTTGCTGAGGATCTGGTCGATCCGGGCCATCGGGAAGGAGGCCGGCCAGGAGAAGCCGAAGCCGTCGCCGGCCGCGCCCTGGGCGGAGCGCATCTGCGAGGTGATCGGGGCCAGGCTGCGGTCGTTCATGGTGCCGTTGAGGTCGCCGAGCAGCAGCACCTTGCGCAGCGGTTCGGCGGCGATGGCGTTGCCGAGCGCCTGGGCGCTGACGTCGCGCCGCCCGGCCGTGAAGCCGCTGTCGAACTTGACCCGGACCGACGGCAGGTGGGCGACGTACACCGCCAGCGGGCCCTTCGGGGTGGTGACCTGGGCGCGGAAGGCCCGGGTCCAGCCCATCTTGATGTCGACCACCTCGACCCCGTCGATCGGGTAGCTCGACCAGAGGCCGACGGTGCCCTCCACCACGTGGAACGGGTACTTCGCGGCCAGGCCGGCGGTGTAGACCGGGGCCGCGGCGGCGGAGAGCTCCTCCAGGGCGACGATCTGCGCGCCGGAGCCGGCGAGCATCCGGATGGTGCCCTGCGGGTCGTCGTTGGCGGCGGCGACGTTGTGGGTGAGCGCGGTGAAGTCGCCGTGACCGGTGCTCTTGTCGACCAGCAGGCCGCCGAACAGGTTGAGCCAGACCACGGCGGGCAGCAGCGCGGCGACCACCGCGAACCCCGAGCGCCGCCACAGCGCGAGCGCCAGCAGCACCGGGACGGCCAGGCCCAGCCAGGGCAGGAAGGTCTCCAGCAGGCTGCCGAGGTTGCCGACCCGGTTGGGCAGGTCGGCGTGGAACGCGAGCAGCACGGTGAGCAGCAGGCCGAGCAGGGTGACCGGCCAGGCCCGCTGCCAGTCGAACCAGCGGCGGAGCCCGGTGCGCCCGGTGTTCCCGGTGCCGGGCTTCTCGTCCGCCACTGCCGCCGGACCGTCCGCCCGCACCATGCACCGCTCCTTGCCGCCGTTCTCGTTCGGCTACCGCCGACCCCGTCCGGCCTGGTCCGATCTGATTCTCGGTTCAGCCTATGACGGGATGGACGCGGCGAAGTGCCCGGTCAGTTCCGGTGCGCCCGGTCGGCGCAGCCCTCGGCGGCGAGTCCGCCGAGGATCGCGTCGATCATCTGGCGGGGCAGGTCGGGGTCCTCCAGCGGGGCGTCGTCCCAGAGCACCGTGCGCAGCAGGATCGGGCCGAGCAGGATCTCGCAGAGCAGTTCCACGTCCACGTCGTCGCGCAGTTCGCCGGAGGCGACGCCGCGCCGGACGATCTGGCGGACCAGTTCGCGTCGGGGCTTGACCACCCGTTCGTGGTAGGTCTGCTTCAGCTCGGGCCAGGCGTTCATCTGCCCGAGCGCGGACTTGACGATCCATCGGGAGCGCTTGATCAGGCCGCGGCGGCGCATGTAGTCGACCACCGCGATCAGGTCGTCGCGGTAGGTGGGGCCGCCGAGGGCCGGCGGCGGTTCCTCCAGCCGGGCCACCACGTCGACCAGCAGGGCCTCCTTGTTGGGCCAGCGCCGGTAGATGGTGGCCTTGCCGACGCCGGCCTCGGCGGCGATCCGTTCGATGGACAGTTCGCCCAGGCCGGTGCCGTCCTCCATCAGCTTCTCCACCGCGGCGAAGATCGCCTGCTCGGCGGCCTCGCTGCGCGGACGGCCCCGCCGCGGAGCGTCCTGCTCCGCGGCGGGGTCGGACAGCGGCTGGAGCGGGGTGTCGACGCTCTTCATGGCCCTATTCTCCACCCTGGCGATCACACCTTGGCCGGGCTGGCCTCGGTCTCCGATCGGTCCTGCGGCGGGGCGGCCGGGCCGGGCGCGGCGACCTTGCCGGGCAGCAGCACCAGGGCGAGCACCGCGCCGAGCACGGTCACGCCGACCGAGACGCCGGCCACCGTGTGCATGGCGTGGATGAAGGAGTCCTTGGCGGTGGCGACCAGCGCGGCGTTGCCGCGGGCGATGGCCAGGGTGGCCTCGATCGACTCGCCGGCCTTGTCGCGCAGCGGCGCGGGCAGCGCGTCGAGCTTGCCGGCCGTGCCGTCGCGGTAGACCGTCGACAGCACCGCGCCGAGCACCGCAACGCCCAGCGAGCCGCCGACCTGGCGGAAGGTGTTGTTCAGCGCCGAGCCGGCGCCGGCCTTCTCGCGCGGCAGCGAGCCCATGATGGCGACCGTCACCGGCGGCATCACGTGCGCCATGCCCGCGCCCATCACGAAGCCGAGCACGATCAGCAGCCAGATCGGGCTGGTGGCGGTGAGGAAGGCGTAGCCGAGGAAGCCCACCGCGATCAGCGCCATGCCGCCGGCGCAGGTGGCACGGACGCCGAACCGGTCGACCACCAGCCGGGCCCGCGGCGCGAAGACCAGCTGGGCGACGGCCAGCGGCAGCATCAGCGCACCGGCCTGCAGGGCGCTGTAGCCGCGGACGCTCTGGGTGTAGAAGACGCCGAAGAAGGAGACGCCCATCAGCGCGAAGAAGACGATGCCGACCACGCCGATGGAGGCGGAGAACACCTTGTTGCGGAACCAGGTGACGTCCAGCGCGGGGTGGCTGGTGTGCTTCTCGAAGAGCACGAAGCCGGCCAGCGCGAGCACGCCGATCAGGGTCGGCACCCAGGCCTTGGGGTCGGTGAAGTCGGCGAGTTCGCCGCCCTTGATGATGCCGTAGATCAGCGCCACCAGGCCGATGATCGAGAGCAGCACGCCGACCGGGTCGAGCTTGCCGGGGTTGGGGTCCTTGGAGTCCGGGACCAGCAGGAACATCAGCACCAGGGCGACCGCCACGATCGGCACGTTCACCAGGAAGACCGAGCCCCACCAGAAGTGCTCGATCAGCAGGCCGCCGGTGATCGGGCCGATGGCGATGGCCAGGCCGACCGCGCCGGCCCAGATGCCGATCGCCTTGGGCTGCTCGTGGCGTTCGAAGACGTTCATGATGATGGCCAGCGTGGCGGGCATCACGAAGGCGCCGCCGAGGCCCATCACGGCGCGGTAGCCGATGAGTTCGCCGGGGCTGGTGGCCAGCGAGGAGAGCAGCGAGCCGAGGCCGAAGACCACCATGCCGGAGAGCAGGGTCCACTTGCGGCCGAACCGGTCGCCGAGCAGTCCGGCGGTGAACAGCAGGCCGGCGAAGACCAGGGTGTACGAGTTGATCGCCCATTCCAGGTCGCTCTGGGTCGCGCCCAGGCCCACCGGGGCGGGGGTGGCGATGGTCTTCATCGCCACGTTGAGGATCGAGTTGTCGAGGACGACGACGAGCAGCGCGAGCACCAGCGTGCACAGGATCCACCAGCGGCGGCGGTGGACGGCTTCCGGCACCCGGCGCGCCGGGGGCGGGGAGATCGGGGTGGTCATACGGAAAGACTAGCCCTCTTTTCGATACGATACGGGCCCGTATCGTAATGATTGGGTAAAGCCCGCGGGAGGCCCTCCGGCACGGGGCTCCCGGCTCTTTGCGCACGGCGCGCGGCGTGCAAGCATGGAGCCAGATCCGGGGACGCCGTACGGCGCCACGAGACGACAACACCAGGAGTCTGTTCGATGAACGCTTCTCCGCTTCAGCCTGCCCAGACGCAGGACACCCCCGTCCCGACGACCCTCTACGGCGGCGTCACCAACCGCCGGGTGACCGTCCGGGACCTCGCCAAGGCCAAGCGCAACGGCGAGCGCTGGGCGATGCTCACCGCCTACGACGCCCTCACCGCCGGAGTCTTCGACGAGGCGGGCATCCCCGTCCTGCTGGTCGGCGACTCGGCGGGCAACTGCCACCTCGGCTACGAGACCACCGTGCCGGTGACCATGGATCAGATGGTGATGCTCTCCGCCGCCGTGGTCCGCGGCACCAAGCGCGCGCTGATCGTCGGCGACCTCCCGTTCGGCTCCTACCAGGAGTCCCCGGCCCAGGCCCTGCACAACGCCGCCCGCTTCATGAAGGAGGCCGGGGTGCAGGCGGTCAAGCTGGAGGGCGGCGAGCGCAGCGCCCGCACCATCGAGCTGCTGGTCGAGGCCGGCGTGCCGGTGATGGCCCACATCGGCCTCACCCCGCAGTCCGTGCACGCCCTCGGCGGCTACCCCGTCCAGGGCCGCGGCGACGAGGCCGCCCACCAGTTGCTGCGCGACGCCAAGGCCGTGCAGCAGGCGGGCGCCTTCTCGGTGGTGCTGGAGGCCGTCCCCGCCGAGCTCGCCACCCAGGTCACCGAGCAGCTCGCCATCCCCACCGTCGGCATCGGCGGCGGCAACGGCACCGACGCCCAGGTCCTGGTGTGGACCGACTTCGCGGGCATGACCGCCGGCCGCGTCCCGAAGTTCGTCAAGCAGTACGCCAACCTGCGGGCCACCCTCTCGCAGGCCGCGCAGGAGTTCGCCGACGACGTCCGCTCCGGCGCCTTCCCGGCCGCGGAGCACGAGTTCCACTGAGCCGCCCCGGCAGGGGCGCGGGGAACTGCGCGCGGAACCAGCCCTGACGGTCAGATCGCGCCGCGGTGCAAGCCACTGCCCGCGGCGCGACCTCGCCGGCGGGTGCCTTCCGCTGCGCGCAGTTCCCCGCGTCCCTGTTGCCGCCTGCAGCCCGCGACAGCGCGTGACAGTGCCCGGCAGAGGGGTGACAGCCCGCTGACAGTGGTGTGACAGCCGGGTCCGGCACGGTGTTCCCATGACACGAATCGACCAGAACGCCGTGGAGGTCCGCGGCATCGTCAAGCACTACGGCGAGACGAAGGCCCTGGACGGGGTGGACCTGACGGTCCGTGAGGGGACGGTGCTGGGACTGCTCGGGCCGAACGGCGCGGGCAAGACCACCCTGGTGCGGATCCTCTCCACCCTGATCAAGCCGGACGCCGGCACCGCCTTCGTCGGCGGCTACGACGTCCTGCACCAGCCGAAGCAGCTGCGCCGGACCATCGGCCTCACCGGCCAGTACGCCTCCGTCGACGAGCTGCTCTCCGGCTACGAGAACCTCTACCTGATCGGGCGGCTGCTCGACCTCTCCGCCCGCGACGCCAAGGCCCGCGCCACCGAGCTGCTGGAGCGCTTCTCGCTCACCGAGGCCGCCAAGCGCCCCGCCAAGACCTACTCCGGCGGCATGCGCCGCCGCCTCGACCTGGCCGCGTCGATGATCGGCCGCCCCAAGGTGCTCTACCTGGACGAGCCGACCACCGGCCTCGACCCGCGCACCCGCAACGAGGTGTGGGACGAGGTGCAGCGGATGGTCGCCGAGGGCTCCACCGTGCTGCTCACCACCCAGTACATGGAGGAGGCCGAGCAGCTCGCCGACGAGCTGACGGTGATCGACCGCGGCCGGGTGATCGCCAACGGCGGCGTGCAGGAGCTGAAGACCCGGGTCGGCGGGCAGAGCCTCCAGGTCCGCCCGGTGCGGGCGCAGGACCTGCCGGAGATGGCCGCCTGCCTGCGCGAGTCGGGCATCCCCGCGACCTTCACCGAGGAGTCCGGCCTGCTGTCGGTGCACCTCACCGACGACTCCCAGCTGACCACCGTGATCGGGGTGCTGGGCACCCGCGGCTTCGGCGTCGCCGGGATCGACACCAAGCTGCCCAGCCTGGACGAGGTCTTCCTGACCATCACCGGCACCAAGTCCGTCCCCGCCCCGGCCCGTGACAAGGAGCCCGTCGCATGAGCACCGCCACCCTGACCACCGCCCCGGCCACGTACGCCGACGGCGCCGACGGCCGGATCGGCCTGCGCGCGAGCCTGCGCCACCTCGGGGCACTGACCCGCCGGAACCTGATGCGGATCAAGGCCGACCCGGAGTCGATGCTCGACGCCCTGCTGGTGCCGATCATCTTCACCGTGCTCTTCGTCTACGTCTTCGGCGGGGCGGTCTCCGGCAGCCGGCACGAGTACATCCAGTACATGATCCCGGGTCTGCTCGGCAGCACCGGCCTGAACCTGGCGATGGCCATCGGCACCGGTCTGAACACCGACTTCCAGACCGGCGTGATGGACCGGTTCCGCACCCTGCCGATCGGCCGCTCCGCGGTGCTGCTGTCGAAGATCATCGCGGAGACCTGCCGCGGACTGATCTCCTTCGCCATCCTGATCGGCTTCTCGATGCTGCTCGGCCTGGACATCACCGGCGGCCCGCTCGGCCTGCTCGGCGCGGTCGGCCTGTCGCTGCTGTTCGGCAGCTCGCTGATGTGGATCTCGATGCTGCTGGGCATGTCGCTGCGCAGCGCCCAGGCGGTGCAGGGCGTGTCGATGCTGGTGATCATGCCGCTGCAGTTCGGCGGCTCGACCTTCGCGCCGACCGGCACCATGCCGGGCTGGCTGCAGGCCTTCGCCAAGGGCAACCCGCTCTCCACCCTGGCGGACGCCTGCCGGCACCTGATCAACGGCACACCGGTCGGCAACACCGCGCTGATCGTGGTGCTCTGGTCGATCGGCCTGACCGCGGCGACCGCGCCGCTCGCGGTGGCCCGCTTCCGCAAGCGCACCTGACGACCCGTCGGAGGGCGGACCGGCTCAGAACGAGCCGAGGCCGTCCAGCTGGGCGGCCGCCTCGCGCAGCGTGAGGCGGCCGCCCAGCTGGTGCGCCGCCAGGTACTCGTCCGCGGGCAGCAGTTCGCCCAGCGCCCGCTCGCAGTACGCCATCTCCAGGCGCTCCATGTGCGAGCCCACCGGGGAGCTCAGCGCGGTGTGCGCGCCGAGCAGTACAGCGGCGTGGCGCGCGGCGTCCGGCGCCCGCTCCACGCCGGCCAGTTCGGTGAGCACCGCCGCGGCGGGCACCATCAGCATCAGCGCCATGTGCTCGGCGAAGATCGTCGCCCGGCCCTCCACCGAGGTCATCACGCCGCGTCCCTCGACCAGCAGTTCCAGGCCCCGGCGCGGCTCGCCGCCGCGGGCCAGCACCCAGCCGCGGACGCAGGTGACGATGCCGGCGAACACCGTGGGCAGCGGCCCGACCGCCTCGGGGCCGGCCATCAGCTCGTCCAGCTCGGCCAGGGCCGCGGCGTGGTCGCCGCGCTGGACCGCCAGGTGACACAGGATCAGCCGACCGAACATCCGGGCGCCGTCGGCGCTGCGGCCGTCCTCGCTGACCTCCGCCAGCGCCTGGCGGATCATCAGCTCACCGCCCTCCGGATCACGTTCGGAGATCACCTCGCCGAGCCGGGTGCGCAGCAGCGGCACCTCCTGGAAGGCGCCGATCTCCCCGGCCAGGTCGATCGCCTGCCGGTACGCGGCGGCGGCCTGCTCGGCCTCACCGCGCTTGGCGGCGTTCTCCGCCTTCGCGGACAGCGCCTCGGAACGGCCCCAGCGGTCCCCGGCGGCGGTGTACAGCGCGAGCGCCTCCTCGCTGTCGGCCACCGCCTGGTCCAGGTGCCCGGCCCAGTCGTTGAGCAGGTGGGCGCGCACGTGCAGGGCGAACGCCAGGTCCAGCGGGCGGCCGTGCACCCGGGCGCCGGCCACCGCCTCGTCCATCACCTCGCGCATCCGGTCCATCTCGCCGACCAGGAAGACCGTGAAGACCCGGTTCAGGGCCGGCAGCCGGTAGGACTGCGGCAGCCCGGGCCGGTAGAAGTCCAGCACCCGGTGGGCGGTGTCCAGCGCCGACTGGTTGTTGAGCATCCCCATGTCGCCGCTGAACTTGCTGATCAGCGCGTGCAGCCGGATATGCCGGCGGGCCTCCTCGAGCAACTCCGGGGCCATCGGCGGCGGCTGGTCCAGCGGGCCCTCGGTGAGCGGCACCGGCGGCGGGGCGTCCTCGCCGAACGCGTCGGGGCCGAGCGCGGCCACCGCGTCGAACCAACCGCTGGCCTCCACCCGGTAGTCGCGCAGCGCCCAGTAGCCCGCCATCGCGAGGGCCAGCACCAGGGCCTCCTGCTCCTCGCCGGCGTCCACGGCGCGGCGCAGCGCGGCCCGGACGTTCTCCTGCTCGCGGTCCAGGCGGGCGAGTTCGTCGAGCTGGCCGGGGCCGTGCAGCTGCAGTTCGGCGTTGCGGGCGAGCTCCCGGTAGTGCCGGGTGTGCCGGGCGGCGACCTCCGGCTCGGCGGCCTCGGCGAGCCGCTCGACGGCGTACTCGTGGATGGTCTCCAGCATCCAGTAGCGCGGCTGGTCACCGAGGCCGGCGACCAGCAGCGACTTGTCGACCAGCGACAGCAGCAGGTCGGCGACCTCCGCGCGGGTCACGTCGGTGCCGTCGGCGACGACCTGCTCGGCCGACTCCAGGGTGCAGCCGCCCGCGAACACCGCCAGCCGGCGCAGTACCGCCCGCTCGCGCTTGCCAAGCAGTTCCCAGGACCAGTCGACCACGGCGCGCAGCGTCTGCTGACGGGGCAGCAGGGTGCGCGAGCCGGCGGTGAGCAGCGCGAACCGGGAGTCCAACCGGTCCGCGAGCTGACGCGGCGTCAGGCCGCGCAGCCGGGCGGCGGCGAGTTCGATGGCCAGCGGCAGGCCGTCCAGCCGGCGGCAGATCTCGGCGCAGGCGGCCGGGTCCTCGGCGGTGCTGAAGCCCGCCCGGGCGGCGGCGCCGCGCTCGCCGAGCAGCCGCAGCGCGGCCGGATCGGGCAGCGGCTCGACCGGCAGCACCGCCTCGCCCGGCACGCCGAGCGGCTCGCGGCTGGTGGCCAGCACGGTGACGCCGGGGCAGTCGGCGAGCAGCTGGTCGGCCAGGTCGGCGGCGGCCTGGATGACGTGCTCGCAGTTGTCGAGCAGCAGCAGGACGCGGCGGCGGCCGAGGTGGTCGGTGAGGCGGCGCACCGGGTCCTTGCGGCCCTCGATCGCCTCGGCGACCGTGCCGCTGCCGGTGTGCAGCACGGTCTCCCGCAGGCCGAGCGCGGAGGCCACCGCCTCGGGGACGGCCGCCGGGTCCTCCAGCGGGGCCAGTTCGACCTGCCAGACGCCGCCGGGCCAGCGCTCGGAGTCCAGCTCGCGACGGCCGGCCTCCACCGACAGCCGGGTCTTGCCGGAGCCGCCGGGGCCGGTCAGCGTGGTCAGCCGACCCGCCGTCAGGGCGTCCTTCACGGTGGCGAGTTCGGCGTCACGGCCGACGAAGCTGGTCCGCACGGGGCGCAGGTTCCCGTCCGGCACGGCCTGGCGGGGCGCGGCGGGGGCGGGTTCGGGGGCGGCGGTGAGCAGCTCCTGGTGCACGCGGCGCAGCTCCGGGCCGGGGTCGGTGCCGAGCTCCTCGGCCAGGCCGCGGCGGATCTCCTCGTAGCGGCCGAGCGCCTCGGCGGTGCGGCCGCTCGCCCGCAGGGCGCGCAGTTGCAGGGCCTGGAGCTGCTCGTCGAGCGGGTACTGGCGGCACAGCTCGGCGAGTTCGGCGGTCACCTCGGCGGCCCGGCCGAGGGCCAGCTCGGCGGTGAGGCGGTGCCGGCGGGCCTCCTCGCGCTGGCTCTCCAGCCGGGCGGCGGGGCCGGTGCGGTCGGGCAGGTCGGCGAGGGCGGGGCCGCGCCACAACGCGAGCGCGACGCCCAGCCGCTCGGCGGCGGCGGACGGGTCGCCCTGCTCCAGGGCGCGGGCACCGTCGGCGGCCAGCCGCTGGAACTCGGCGACGTCGGTGTGCGCGGCGGTCAGCCAGTACCCGGCGGGGCCGGAGCCGATCTCGGCGCGGCCGATGGTCCGGCGCAGCCGGCCGACCAGGGTCTGCAGCGCGGCGGCGGCGTCCTGCGGCGGCTCGTCCGCCCACACCTCGTCGGCCAGCAGCTCGGCCGGGACGGGCCGGCCCTGGCGCAGGACCAGCGCGGCGAGCAGCGCGCGCAGCCGGGCGCCGCCGAGCGCGACCGGGGTGCCGTCGTCGTGGTGGGCGGTGGTGGTGCCGAGGATGCCATAGTGCACCCGCCCATTCTGGTCGACGTCCGCAGTGCCGGGCGCACATATATGCGGACACACACAGTCCGCCGGGCCGCGCGGCCGTCCGGCACCCGCCGTTCCGACCCGCCGCCGGGCCCGCGCCGGGACCTACCGTCGGGCCGGAACGCCTGCGCTGCGCCGTACGTTCACCCGGGGCCGCTTGTCCCGCCGGGCGCCGGACCGGCATGATCGACGCCTGATTCCCGCCCGTGACCCCGGAGCCGTACCGAGATGACCTTCGCCAGTACCCGTCAGCGCAGCGCGGAGAACCGGATCAGCCCGATCTTCCTGGTGCTGGCGGCCGCCCTCGGCGCCTCCGGCTGGGCGCTGGCCGCCGGCTGGGGCAACTCCCGGTTCGGGATCTTCCTGTTCGTGGTCTCCGGCTGGATGGTCTCGCTCTGCCTGCACGAGTACGCGCACGCCCGCACCGCGCTGGCCGGCGGCGACATCACGGTCGGCGCCAAGGGCTACCTGACCCTCAACCCGCTGAAGTACGGCCACGTGCTGCTGAGCTTCGTGCTCCCGGTGGCCTTCATGATCATGGGTGGCATCGGCCTGCCCGGCGGCGCGGTCTACATCGAGCGCAGCCGGATCTCCGGCAAGCTCAAGCACAGCCTGATCTCCGCCGCCGGCCCGCTGGTGAACGTGGTCTTCGGCGTGGTCCTGCTGGTGATGGTCAGCCAGGGCTGGTTCAACGACCCGGACGTGCTCGCCACCTACCACGACCAGCAGCTGAACGTCTCGCCGCTGCCGCTCGCCCTCGCCTTCCTGGCGTTCCTCCAGGTCACCGCGGCCATCCTCAACCTGCTGCCGGTCCCCGGCCTGGACGGCTACGGGATCGTCGAGCCCTGGCTGTCCTACAACGTCCGCCGGGCGATCGAGCCGTACGCGCCGTACGGGATGCTGGTGCTGTTCGTGCTGATCTGGCAGACCGGGGTCGGCCGGTGGCTCGCCGACCTGACCTACCGGATCTTCGACCTGTTCGGCGCCAACCCGGATCTGGCCTACGCCGGACGGGCACTGTTCAGCTTCTGGAACTAGCCGCTCAGAACTGCTGCTGCTCGGCCCGGGCCCGCTCCACACGGTCCTTGCGCACGTAGTACCAGGCGATGTTGCTGGACACACCGGCCATCAGCACCCACACCACTCCGAGCCAGTTGCCCTCGATGAACGAGACCACCGCGGCGGTCACCGCGAGGACGAGGACGATGCAGGCGTACAGGGCGTTGCGGGGCATGGCGGGGCTCCTCGTGGTGACGGTGTGCCCCGCCATTCTCGCCGACCGGACGCCGGGGTCGGGCCCCGGGTCCGCTCCGCGCGCCGCGGGCTGCGTCACACGTCGGTGATCCGCAGGCCCGCGTGCGCCTTGTACCGGCGGTTCACCGAGATCAGGTTGGCCACCAGCGACTCCACCTGGTGCGCGTTGCGCAGCCGCCCGGCGAAGATCCCGCGCATCCCGGGGATCCGGTCGGCCAGCGCCTGGACGGTCTCGGTGGCGGCGCGGTCCTCGCCGAGCACCATCACGTCGGTGTCGATCCGCTCCACCGTCTCGTCCTGCAGCAGCACCGCCGACAGGTGGTGGAAGGCCGCGGTGACGGTCGAGTCGGGCAGCAGCGCGGCGGCCTGCTGGGCGGCCGAGCCCTCCGGGACCTGCAGCGCGTACGCGCCCTGCTTGTCGAAGCCGAGCGGGTTGACGCAGTCCACCACGATCTTCCCGGCGAGCTCCGCGCGCAGGGCGGTCAGCGTCTCGGCGTGGCCGTCCCAGGGCACCGCGACGATCACCACGTCGCTCTCCCGGGCGCAGGTCGCGTTGTCCGCGCCGCGGATGCCGAGGCCCAGCTCGGCCGCGCAGCCTTCGGCGCGCTCGGCGTTGCGCGAGCCGATCACCACCTGCTGGCCGGCCTTGGCCAGCCGGTAGGCCAGGCCCCTGCCCTGGTCCCCGGTCCCGCCGAGGACACCCACCACAAGACCGGACACGTCCGGCAGCGTCCGGCCCGGGCCGGACGTCGCGTTCACCGCGTCGGGTGCGTTCACTGAATCGGGTTGCGTCATGGCGAAGATCCTGCCAAACCGGGTGATCCGCCAGCATGCTGTGGCCCATGGACGCGGTGAGAGTTTCCGCACTCCGGCAGTCGCTCGCCGGCACCGGCTGGCCCGAACGGGCCGGCGCCTTCGCCGGCGCGCTGCGCGGCGCCGTCACCCGCCGCAGTTCCACCGGCCTGCTGCTGGTCGGCACGCCCTGCTACGAGCCCTGGCACCTGGCCGCCCACCTCACCGACGAGGCCGCCTACAGCGGACTGCCCGCGCTCGCCCCCACCCTGCTGCGGCACGAGGTCCCGCCGGGCGCCCCCGGGCACCTCGCCTGCGGCCTGCCCCGGCTGGGCGAGGCCCGCGGCGGCGCCACCGTCCTGCTGGTCGCGCCCGCCCCCGCCGACGCCCCGCTGCTGGAACGCCTCTCCGACGCCCGCCGGGCCGGTGCCACGCTGCTCGCCCTGGACGACGGCGACCCCGAGCTCACCGACCTCGCCCACGACCGCCTCACCGTCCCCGGCACCGCCCCGGAACCCTTCGAGGTGGTCCAACACCTCGTCAGTTCGGCCACCGCCGACGCCCCTTCCCGCAGCCGCCTCGCCCGGCTGGCCGCCCGGCTCACCGCCTCCCCCGTGCTGCGCTGGTAGCCCGGGGCGCCGCGCCGGAACGGAAAACCGCTTGCCCGCGGCACCTTCGCTCGAGCACCATCTCGCCATGTGACCAGCGCCGCCGCCCTCCTCCGCAAGCTCCGCCCCGACCTGACGCCGTGGCGGTCCTCGCGCGACTTCCGCCTGCTGTGGACGTCCGGGTGCGTCAGCGCGTTCGGCAGCTACCTCTCGTACGTCGCGGTGCCGCTGCAGATCAAGCAGCTCACCGGCTCCTCCCTGGCGGTCGGCCTGATCGGCGCCTTCGAACTGGTGCCGCTGGTGGTGTTCGGCCTGTGGGGCGGCGCGCTGGCGGACGCGCTGGACCGCCGCCGCCTGGTGCTGCTCTCCGAGGCCGGGCTGTGCCTGCTGTCCGTCGTGATGCTGGCCAACGCGCTGCTGCCGCACCCCGCGGTGTGGCCGCTCTACGTGGTCGCCGCGTTCTCGGCGGCGCTCTTCGGCCTGCAGCGCCCGCCCCTGGACTCGCTGATCCCCCGGGTCGTCCCGCACGACCAGCTGCCCGCCGCCTTCGCCCTCAACTCGCTCTACCACAACGTCGCTTCGGTGGCCGGCCCGGCGCTCGCCGGCGTGGTGGTCGCGGTCAGCGGGGTGCAGACGGCGTACGCGCTGGACGTCGCGACCTTCCTGGTCTCCCTGGCGCTGATCGCCCGGATGCGCCCGGCCCCGCCCGCGGACAGCGCGGAGCGGCCCTCGCTGCGGACCATCGCCGAGGGCGTCCGCTACGCGTGGAGCCGCAAGGACCTGCTGGGCACCTACGCGATCGACACGGTGGCGATGCTGTTCGCCTTCCCGGTCGCGGTCTTCCCCTTCCTCGCCTCGGCGCTGGACGCGGACTGGGCACTCGGCCTGCTGTACGGGGCCACCGCGGCCGGCGCCCTGGTGGTGTCGGCGACCAGCGGCTGGATCTCGCACGTGCACCGGCACGGCCGGATGCTGCTGTTCTCGGCGCTCGCCTGGGGCGGCGCGATGGCGCTGGCGGGCCTGTCCGGCAACGTCTGGCTGGTGCTGCTGTGCCTCGCGCTGGCGGGCGGCGCGGACGAGATCAGCGGGGTGGCCCGGTCGGCGATCTGGAACCAGACCATCCCCGACGAGCTGCGCGGCCGGCTCGCCGGGGTGGAGGTGCTCAGCTACTCGGTCGGCCCGCAGCTGGGCCAGGTCCGGGCCGGCGGCATGGCCGGACTGATCGGGGTGCGCGCCTCGATCTGGACCGGCGGCCTCGCCTGCGTCCTCGGCGTGCTGGCCCTGACCGCGGCGATCCCGCGCCTGCTGGCCTACGACGCGCGCACCGACCCGCACGCGCTCGCCGTGCGGGCCCAGCACGAGGTGCAGGCCGCCGCGGCGCCCGCCGCCGCCTGACGGCCCCTCAGCCCTTGTCCGCCTCGGGCTCGTCGTCGTTCCACCGCGGGTCCTCGCGCCACTCCTGGTTGCGCTCGGCGGCGGTCTCCAGCGCGTGCGCCGCCTCCTCGCGGGTGGCGTACGGGCCGAGCCGGTCCTTGGCCGGGCACTCCGGCCCCTCCTCGACCTTGCCGTGCTTGATGCAGTAGAACCACTCCCCCGGCTGCCCGGTGGGCTTGCGGCCGAAACCCAGCGCCATCGCTCGTTCTCCCGTCCTGGTCGTGGCCCGCGGCCCGCGGACCCCTGCTGATCATTCCCGGCACCCGGGTCGTACACACGGCCGGGGCGGGCGGGTGGTGGCGGATACACTCACGGTCATGGCTCTGGTACCCGGCACGCAGTCCCCCACCCGCAAGGTCCCCGCGCACATCGCGCGTCCGGAGTACGTCGGCAAGCCCGCGCCGACCCCGTACACCGGGCCGGAGGTGCAGACCGCCGAGACCGTCGAGAAGATGCGGATCGCCGGCCGGATCGCCGCCCAGGCCATGGCGGAGGCGGCCAAGCTGATCGCCCCCGGGGTCACCACCGACGAACTGGACGCGGTCGCCCACGCCTACATGTGCGACCACGGCGCCTACCCGTCCGACCTCGGCTACCGGGGCTTCCCCAAGTCGATCTGCACCTCGATCAACGAGGTGATCTGCCACGGCATCCCGGACTCGACCGTGCTGCAGGACGGCGACATCGTCAACATCGACGCCACCGCCTTCATCCACGGCGTGCACGGCGACCTGAACGCCACGTACCTGGTCGGCGACGTCGACGAGGAGTCCCGCCTGCTGGTCGAGCGCACCCGGGAGTCCCTCGACCGGGCGATCAAGGCGGTCAAGCCCGGCCGCCAGATCAACGTCATCGGCCGGGTCATCGAGTCCTACGCCAAGCGTTTCGACTACGGCGTGGTGCGCGACTTCACCGGCCACGGCATCAACACCTCGTTCCACTCCGGCCTCATCGTCCCGCACTACGACAGCGACCGGGCCACCCAGGTGATCAAGCCCGGGATGACCTTCACCATCGAGCCGATGCTCACCCTGGGCACCTACGACTACGAGATCTGGCCGGACGGCTGGACCGTGGTCACCAAGGACCGCAAGCGCACCGCCCAGTTCGAGCACACCCTGGTGGTCACCGCCGACGGCGCGGAGATCCTCACCCTGCCCTGACGGCCCGTCACGCGCGGAACGGCCCGCCATCCCCTCGAGTACGGGGTGGCGGGCCGTTCGGTTGAGCGCTCGTGCGTGGGCTCGGCGTGGGCTCGACGTCGGCGTCGGCCTCGGCCTCGGTGTCAGCCGATCAGCCACTGCTCCTGGGCGACCGCGCCGACCTCGGTGCAGGCGTCGGTGAGCACGTCCAGCACCCGCAGCGGGTCCGGCAGCGGCTGGTCGGGGCCGCGCAGCCACCGCACCTCGGTGCCGTCCGGCAGCGCGGCCGGCGGGACCAGGGTGTAGGAGCCGCGGCAGTGCCAGCGCAGTCCGGGGTGCTCGGAGACGGTGTCGGGGGTGGAGTCCAGCGCGCTGGTCCACCACTCGTCCTCGTCCTGCGGGGTGCCGCGGGTGGCGGTGAAGAACAGGTAGCGGTCCTCGCCGACCGCGGCGACCGGACCGCCGACACCCTGCTCCTCGAGGCGCTCCAGCGCGAGGCGCCCGGCCTCGGCCGGGACGTCCAGCACGTCGTGAGCCCGGCCGGTGGCGGTGACGAAGTTCGCCTGCGGGTCGCGGGAGAGCCACCGGGCCAACTGTTCGGCGTCCGTGGTCGCCTGCGACTGCCAGGCGAAGGAGAGCGGGTGCTGGGCGGGCGCGGGACAGCCCACCCGGTCACAGGAACACCGGTACCCCGCCGGGTGCGCGGCGGGCGCCACCGGGAATCCCGCCCGGACCGCTCCCAGCAGCAGATCCAGCCGCACGGCCGCGTCCCCACCCGTGGCCGGGCGGTCCTGCCGCCGGTCACGCCGCCACCAGGCCGTCCACCTGCTGCTGGCTTCCATCGGGCCCCTTCCGTACCTGCTGAGTTGTCGTGCCAGGTACGGCACGACACACCACCGACGCAACATCCGACGCCAACGCACGAAGCCGCTCGCTGCTTCCCGAAGAGGTGCACCACGCGCGGGGGGCGTCCGCCGTCAGCCGGCGCCGGGTTCTCCGGCCGACCGACGTCCGGGGCCACGGTACGGAGGCGAGCCTCGCGCTCGACCGAGTGCGAGCGTCGCGCTCGGCGGGCAGGCGCGCTTCGACGCGCCCGATCCAGCCCGTACAGGACCGCGGACCCGGGTGAAAGCCCGGGGGCGTACAGAGCAGGATAAGGCTCCCGAGGGCCTCTCCATGACCGGGGGCGGTGCCTGCCCCGTCACACCGGCTCCACATCGCCGTGGCGGAACGGACACATCCCGACGCAACGGACACCCGCGCGCCGCCCGCCGTCCGGCCGGATTCCGCCCCGCATACCCTGAACAAGTGAAAAGCGCCGACACCGAGTTCATCGGGGGCCCGCTCGACGGACGGATCCTGCCGATCCTGCTGAGCCCGCTCCACAACGTGCCGAAGGTCTACCGCGTCCCCGTCCCCGCCCACGACGACACGCCGGCCGTCACACTGGTCTACCGCCGGGCCAAGGAGTACGGCCCCAAGGGCCGCTGGCGCTGGCGCTACGAGTACGACGCCGCGGCGAGCAGCTGACCGCGAGCCGACAGCCTGCCGACCTCGTACCGGCTTCACGCCTCGCGCCTCACGCCTCGCGACTCGTGCTGACCCGCCGTCAGCCTGCGGTCGGGTGGCCCTCGCCGGGTGCCGGGCGTCGGATGCCGCCCGGCACTGCTTCGGGCTCACACCCCCTCGGGCTCACGCCTCCTCGGCCAGGATCAGGTACAGCTTCTTCTTCGCCTCGGCCAGCACCGCCAGACCCTTCGCACGCTGCTCCTCGGTGCCGGTCATCATGACCTGGCGCACCGCGTGGTCCACCGCGGCCAGCGCCGCGGCCACCTCCTGGACGGCCTCCCAGTCGTGCCGTCGCCCGGCCTCGTCCCACGGCGAGGCGGACGCCTGCTCGGCCTCGGTGCGGCCCTGCTCGGTGAGCTCGAACAGCTTCTTTCCGGACTCCTCGCTGGCGCGGATCAACCCCTCCTCCTCCAGCAGCTGCAGGGTCGGGTAGACCGAACCAGGGCTGGGCCGCCAGGCCCCGCCGGTGCGCTCACCGATCTCGGTGATCATCTCGTAGCCGTGCATCGGACGCTCCCGCAGCAGCGCGAGCAGCGAAGCCCGCACGTCCCCGCGACGCGCCCGGCCGCCACGCCGACCGCCGTGACCGCGGCCGCCGTGGCCCCCGAACCCGCGACCGTGCCCCCCGAACCCCGGACCGAACGGCGGCCCCGGCCGCCCCTGCCCGCCGAACGGCCCGAACGCCGCCCGCACCACGAACTCCTCGCCGCCCATCCCGGGCATCTCGTCACGTCCCGAACGTCCGGCCGCCTCGGCCCAGCGACGTCGGCCTTCTCCGCCATTGCGCTTGTCGAACCGCATGACGAACACCTGCTTTCCATGCTTACGAACGCTTCGCCTATCGAAGCATCTCGATAACTCGACGATATATCGCTAACTCGCGAACGACAACCCCTTTCCGATACTCGCCCGCCGTCAGCCCCGGGCCGGTGCCCGCCGAATCCACCCGACACGGAGCACCCGAACCGCGCCGAACACCCCACCACCCGCACCATCAGCCACTACCGTGACGCCATGGCAGGCGAACGCGACCTTCAGAAGCTGCTCTCCGGCATGCGCCCGGTCCTCCACCCGGGCCGCTACGTGTACTGCACCCTCCCGGCGAGGGTCCCCGCCGGACTCCGCCCGGTGGTCACCGTCGCCGAACCCGAGGGCGTCACCTTCGTGGTCTCCCAGGAGGAGGCCGACGCCCTCGGCCTGCGCTACGAGTTCGTCGCCTCCTGGATCACCCTGCAGATCCACTCCGCCCTGGACGCCGTCGGCCTCACCGCCGCCGTCGCCGGCCGCCTCGCCGACCAGGGCATCAGCTGCAACGTGGTGGCCGGCTTCCACCACGATCACCTCTTCGTCCCCGCCGAGGAAGCCGAGCGGGCCCTGGCCGCCCTCGACTCCCTCTCCACCGAGCAGCACTGACCCTCAGTCAGCCCGGTGCCCGCCGGGAAGCACCGGCGGCCCCGGTAGCGGCCCCGGCACGCCACCGGGTCGCTTCCTCACGTCCCACCACCGGTCACCACCCCGGGCACTGGTTGCCGCACCGCTCCTCGGGTGACAATCCGATCGAAGGCCCGCGCCACTCCGGACGAGAGGGACGCCGTGTCACCCGATCCGCAGCACCCGGTCTCCACCTGGACCGCCGATTCCGCCGCCGCCCTCGACGCCGCCCTTGACGCCGCCGTCAACGCGGGACAGTTCCCCGGCGGCGTCCTGGTCATCGGCCAGTCCGGCACCGGCCGACAGGTCGTCAGCCGCGGCGTGGTGGCCCCGGAGTGCGGCCCCGCCGCCCCCGACGAGCACACCCGCTACGACCTCGCCTCGCTCACCAAGGTCCTCGCCACCTGGCCGCTGGTCGGCGAGGCGGTCCGGACCGGCCTCCTCGACCTGGACGCCCCGCTCCGCTCGCTTCGCCCCGAACTCCCTTCACCCGGTGCCGACCTGACCGTCCGCCACCTGCTGACCCACACCTCCGGCCTGTACCCGCAGACCGGTCTGGCCCGCTACGAGCACACCGGACGCCCGCTCATCGAGCACCTCTGCGCCGAACCCCTGGTCAGCGAACCGGGCACCCACCACCGTTACATCGACCGCGGCTTCATCCTGCTCGGACTCCTCCTCCCGGCCCTCTTGGGCCAACCGCTGCACCTGCTCGCCGACCGGCTTTGGCGCGACCTCGGCCTGACCTCCACCACCTACGGCCCGCTCGCCCGCGACCCGCGCATCGCGCCCACCGAACAGCGCCTGGCCGACGCTCCCCGCACCTGGGGCATCCCGCACGACCCCAGCGCCGCCCTCCTCGGCGGCGTCGCCGGGCACGCCGGCGTCTTCTCCACTGCGGCCGACCTGGCCACCTTCGCCGAACACCTCCTCAAACCGCCCGGCCCACTGCCCACCTGGTTCGAACAGAGCCGCCACCCGCAGACCACCGTCGAACCCGGCCTGCACCGCGGCCTCGCCTGGCTGGTCACCGAGAACGACGCGGTCACCTACCACCACGGCTTCACCGGCACCAGCCTCTTCCTCGCCCCGCACTCCCGCCGCTACGTCGTCCTCTGCAGCAACGCCGTCTACCACGGCTGGGACCGCACCCGACTCGCCGGCCTCCGCAGCCTCGCCCTCCACCTGCTCCACGGCTGAGCGGTCGGGCAGCAGCGGTCAGGCATCAAGCCTGTCCTCCGCCGTCCTGCGGGCCCTCGGCCCTTCTTTTGCTCAGGCCATCGGCTGCCTCCGTCCGCCGCTGAGGACGGTCAGTACCTCCGTGCTGCGCGGTCGTCCTGACCGACCGTCACCGCGCTCGGGCCGGACCGCGGCGGCCGCCAGCAGGGCGATGTCGTCCTCGGCGGGGGCCGGTGCACCGGCCAGGACGGCGTCGAGCAGTTGGGCCGGGGTGGCCCCGGCGGGGAGGCGCAGTCCGGTCAGTCGCTCCAGGGAGTCGTCGATGTCCTCGCCGCGGCGCTCGACCAGGCCGTCGGTGAAGAGCAACAGGGTGTGGCCGGGTGGCAGGACCACCGTGCTGGGCAGGTAGCCGGCCAGTCCGGTGCCGAGCGGCGGGCCGGCCTCGACCGGGAGCAGCGCCACCGCGCCGTCCGGCCGAACCACCGCGGGCGGTAGATGTCCGGCACTGGCGAAGCTGTACCTGCCGCGGGCGGGATCGGCGTACACCGCCAGGCAGGTGGACGGCCGGTAGTCGTGCACCTCGCAGGCCAGCCCGTCCATCCGCTGCAGCAGCCGGTCCGCACTCGGCTCCAGCAGGGCCATCGCCCGCAGCATCGCCTGATAGTGGCTCATGTCAGCCGCCGCCTCGATGCCGTGGCCCATGACGTCGCCGATGGAGAGGACGGTGCGGCCGTCCGGAAGGGCCACCGTCTCGTACCAGTCGCCGCCGATCAGGGCGCTCGTCCCGGCCGGGCGGTAGCGAAAAGCGACCGCGAGGTCCGGGTGCGGGCTGCCCGGTTCGGCGAGCATGGCGCGTTGCAGGTCGACCGCGACCGCGTGCTCCCGGCTGTAGCGCCGGGCGTTGTCGAGGTTGATCGCGGCGCGCCGGGCGAGGTCCTGGGCGGCGACCGCGTCGTGCTGGCCGAAGCCCTGCGAGGCGCCGGCCCGCATCAGGGTGACGGTGCCGATCCGGTGACCGCGCGCGGTGAGCGGGATGATCATCCCGGAGTGGATGCCGATCGCCCGGTAGAGCGCGACCCGGTCGGCGTTGGGTGCGGAGCGGCTGAGCTCCTCGTCGGTGAGCAGGTTCTCGATGATCGGCCGCCCGGAGGCGAGGCAGCGCGGGATCGCCGATCCGGGCTGGTAGTCGACGTACTCCCCGCGGTCACCGAGCAGCCGGACCTGGTCGATGAGTTCGGGGTGGGCGGCCATGGCGGCGCGACGCAGGCGGCGACTGCCGTCGGTCCGGGGGCGGGCGTGGGTGCTGTCGGGATGCGGGAGGACCTCGACGGTGGCGGCGTCGGCGAGGTGCTCGACCAGGAAGTCGGCGAGCTCTCCGCAGGTGGTGTCCACGTCGAGGGTGGTGCCGATCCGGGTGGCGGCGGCGTCGAGCAGGGTGAGGCGTGCCCTGGCCTGTTCGAGTTCGTGCTGCTGCTGGCGGGAGGCGGTGACCTCCAGCACGATCCCGACCAGGCCGATCGGGACGCCGTCGGCTTCGAGTCGGTGGTAGGCGCCGTGCCAGTAGCGGCGGTGCGGTGGCGAGGCGGCCTGGGTGTGTCCGCTGGAGGTGACCTCGCGCGCCCGCCCGTCGGCGAGCACGGCACGCAGCACCTCCTCGCGGGCGTCGATGTCGGGGAGGAGTTGGGCGATGGTGAGGCCGAGGTGGAGTTCGGCGGGCACGCCGTTCATCCGGGCCAGGGCCGGGTTGACGTAGAGGTAGCGCAGGTCGGTGTCCAGGACACCGATCCCGGCCGTGGTGCCGTCCAGGAGTTGGCGGAGCGGCTGGGGCAGGTCGTGCCAGATCCCGTCGGCCATGGCAGTCGCACCTCCTCGCCTCGCTCCCCGGTCCGGGGTCCGGGTGGCGGTCGCGAGGCCGGGTGGCGTCCGGTGCACCTCGTGCCCGCCCAGGCACTGTGACCAGTTAACAAGGCGCGCGCCCTTCGGGCGATCCGGTACCGACCGGCATCGCGGCACTTCCCGGTGGGTCCGAAGACCACCCGAATGGAGTCGCCCGAGTGCCCGAGCCCCTGAGGTGTCCGAGGGTCGACACAAGACCAGCTTCGGCCAAGGAGGTTCCATGAGCTCGTCTGTCGGTCCGACCGCGCCCACCCCGAGCGGTGCCCGCGGTGCTGCGCCACAGTCCGGGAACAAGACCTGGGTGACCGGGATGGTGCTGTTCGCCGGTGTGGTGATGATGATCAATGGTCTCCTCGAGGTGTTCGCGGGGATCATGGCGATCGCTCAGGACGACGTCTACGTCAGGACTCCGAACTACGTCTTCCAGTTCAGCCTGACCTCCTGGGGCTGGATCCATCTGGTCATCGGCCTGTTGGTCGCGCTGACCGGCATCTGCGTGATCCGAGGCATGGCCTGGGCACGGATCGCGGGTATCTTCCTGGTCTCGCTGAGCATGATCGGAAACTTCCTCTCGCTGCCGTACTACCCGCTGTGGTCGCTGGTCGTCATCGCGCTGGACGTCTTCGTGATCTGGGCGCTCTGCATCTACCGACACGACTGAGTCGCGGCCGCGTCACACCATCTCCGCCTCCTGTACTGCTCTTCGTGAGTGCCGGGGTTCCGCGGGCCCGCTCGATCGAGCGGGCCCGCGGTCTGCCGTCAGGCCTCAGGCATCAGACCTCAGCCCTCAGGTGCTGGCCGTCAGGCATCCGCCGTCGGACGTCAGTCGGTAGCCCTCCGGCGTGCGTCATTTGCCCAGGGCCGCGACGCCGGCCTGGGCGAACTGCTCGTCCTGGTCGCCGCTGGGCGCACCGGCCACGCCGATGCCCGCGATCGGGGCGCCCTTGAGCTGGACCGGGGCGCCGCCGCCGAGGAACAGCGTGCCGGGGATGTCCTTCAGGTTCGGCGCCTGGGCGAGGCGCTTGGCCAGCTCGGAGGTCGGCGCGTTCCAGGACACGGCCGTGAAGGCCTTCCGCTGGGCGGACTCGAAGGACTGCGGGC
This sequence comes from Kitasatospora sp. NPDC002522, assembly GCF_053595195.1. Classification (NCBI taxonomy): domain Bacteria; kingdom Bacillati; phylum Actinomycetota; class Actinomycetes; order Kitasatosporales; family Streptomycetaceae; genus Kitasatospora; species Kitasatospora sp. NPDC002522. The sequence goes on along the minus strand of NZ_JBSFXE010000002.1, from coordinate 59,039 downwards.
CGGCGCCGTCGCCGCGCAGCTGGACTATCACGGTCCCGTTCCGGTCCACGACCGCGACGGAGACGTGCTGCCCGGCCTTCTCGGCGGTGTCGATGGTGACCTGCGCCGCCTTGGTGGCCGCCTCGACCGTCAGGTGCGAGGTCTCCATCGTGTAGCTCTTGGCTGTGTCGACCTTCGCCACGGCGGGCGCCTGGGGGGTCTCGGCGTTGGCGGACACGGCACCGACCACGCTGGCTCCGACCGCGGCGACCGCGACGGCACCGGTGACGACGCGGGTACGGGTGCTCAGCTTCTTCATCTTTCGGCTCCTGATCGGTTCGGAGCCGGACTTCCTGCGGTCCGGCCTCGCACTCAATACTTCGCCGCCGGAGGGCCGCCGCGGATCGTCGGACCGGCTCGGCTGGAGGGGCATGATGGACGACAGCCGTGTCAACCGATCGGTGGATGTGCGGGCCTCGTCGCCGAGCCAATATCCCTATGCAGGCGCTACTCGGCGTGATTCCAGGTGGTCACGCGACGACGCCGCGTAGCCACATCCGGTGGGTGCTCGTTGCCCGCCGGGTACGGCGCAGCAATGCACAGGGGCTGACACAGAGAGAGGAGGTGGCCGTCATACGCCGACCCACGCCTCGTCCGGTCGATCCGGACGCCGGCTGGCTGACCGTCGTCATGCGGCTGGTCTTCCTCCTGCTGCTCGGCACCTCCCTGGTGCGCTATCTGATGCATCATCTGCACAGCGCGCTCACCCCGTGGGTGATCGGGCTCAGCCTCGCGCTGGCTGTCGGCCACCTGCTCGGGCGGGCCGAGCGCCGACCGGCCTGGTTGGCCGGGGAGCTCGGGATCTGGGCGGTGCTGGTGGTGATGGCCCCCAGCTTCGCCTGGTGCGCCATCCCGCTGATCTACACGGTGCTTCGCGCTCTGCCGCCGCGGGCCGCGATCCCGCTGGTGACGGTGCTGACGCTGCTGGTGGTGGGGGCCGAACTGCAGCTGGCCGACAGCTTCGACCCGACGTTGCCGCTGCTGCCGCCCGCCATCGCAGCGCTGGCCACCGCGGTGTTCCTCTACATGCAGCGGCAAGGCGCCCGGCAGCGCCGGCTGATCATGGATCTCATCCGCACCCGCCGGGAGCTGGCCGCGATCGAGCGGCGCGAGGGCGCCCTCGCGGAGCGGGAGCGGCTCTCGGTGGAGATCCACGACACCCTGGCCCAGGGGCTGTCCAGCCAGCAGATGCTGCTGCAAGCGGCCGACCGCACCTGGGAGCACGATCCGCAGGCGGCGCGCGGCCACGTCCGCACGGCTGCGGCGATCGCCGCTCGCAACCTCGCCGAGGCCCGCCGTTTCGTCCACGACCTCGCCCCGGCCGATCTCGCCGAGCAGGGCACCCTGGAGGCGGCCCTGCGCGCGCTCGCCGAGCGGGAGGCCGCGGAGAGCGGCCTGCCCGTGCGCTTCCACCTGGACGGCCCTCCGATACCCATGCCGGCCGCCGCGCAGTCCGCGCTGCTGCGGATCGCGCAAGGCGCGCTGGCGAACGTCCGAGAGCACGCACACGCCACCACCGCCTCGCTCACGCTGTCCTACCTGGGCGACCAGGCCGTACTGGACATCGCGGACGACGGCCGGGGCTTCGTCCCCGGCCGCACCGGACGCGCCGCCCAGGTCGGCGGTGCCCCCTGGGCACACGAGCCGGCGGGGGGCGCAGTCAGGGGCGACCGCGGGCACGGCCTGCCGGCCATGCGGGCGCGGCTCCGGCAGCTCGGCGGCAGTCTCACCATCGAGTCCGCTCCGGGCGAGGGCACGGTGGTCTCCGCCGCCATCCCGCTGGAGATCCGCTGACCCTGCCGGGCCCGGCCGCCCGGTCGGCCGCGCCGTTGCCACCGTCAGGACAGGAGGGTTCATGAACGACAAGGTCAGGCTGATCGTCTGCGACGACCACGCGATGGTCCGGGCCGGGCTGCTGGCACTGCTGTCCAGCGATCCGGACGTCGAGGTGGTGGGCGAGGCCAGCACCGGGGAGGAGGCGGTGACGCTCGCCGCCCGCCTGCAGCCCGAGGTGGTGCTGATGGATCTCCAGCTGGGCAGCGGGATCGACGGGGTGGAGGCCACCCGCCGGATCCTCGCCGGGCCGGGCTCCACCCATGTCCTGGTACTGACCACCTTCGACACCGACGCCGACATCACGCGGGCCATCGGCGCCGGGGCGACCGGGTACCTGCTGAAGGCCGAGCGTCCGGAGGAGCTGTTCGCCGCGATCCGCTCCGCCGCGGCCGGGCGCCCGGCCCTCTCTCCGCCGATCGCCTCCCGGGTGATGGCCCAGATGCGCTCACCACTGCCCCAACTCACCGACCGGGAACAGGACATCCTCGACCAGCTGGGCCAGGGGCTCGGCAACAGGGAGATCGCCAAGGCCCTCTACATCAGTGAAGCCACCGTCAAGACCCACCTCGGCCGGATCTACGCCAAGCTCGGCGTCGACACCCGCTCCGGCGCGGTGGCCATCGCCAAGGAACGCCGACTGTTGCGCTGACCGGCCGGCAGACCGCCAACGACCGGCCGAGCACGGACGCTCCGACCGAAAACCGCTGCTTGAGAACTGAAGAACGCCAACATCCGGCCAACCCCGCGATCTGACGAATCATCGGTTGCCGGAAGGTGCGGAAGTGACAGGCGAGGGGTAACCATCCGGGGCCCGCCACGCGTGACGCGAACGCGTAAGGAACGCGCCACCCCCCGCTCACCGGGTCATCGCCGTCGTGTCGTTCGGGCGCGACACGGTTTGGCTGAACCGACGTCACGAAAGGCTGACGCGCACCATGCCGACCGCACCAAGCCCGCCGCCCCTGCCGGGTCGCCGCCTCGGGGAGCAGGGGCTCGCCTGGGCGTTCCTGCTGCCCTCGCTCGCGGTCTTCGGGTTCTTCATCGCATACCCCCTGGGCCGCACCCTCTATCTGAGCACCCACGCCAACGACCTGTTCGGCGCGCCGTCGCAGTACGTCGGTCTGAAGCACTACACCGACCTGCTCGCGTCGGCGGACTTCCGGCACACCCTGGTCACCACCGCCCTGTTCGTACTGTTCACGGTGGTGCCTGGGGTGCTCGGAGCGCTGCTGCTGGTCCTCTTGCTGGAGAGCCGGATCCGCGGAGTCCGGCTGCTGCGCTCCGCGTTCGCGCTGCCGTTCGCCTTCTCGGTGGCCAGCGCCTCCGTGGTCTTCTCGGTCTTCTACAACCCGGCGAGCGGGGTGCTCAACGGGCTGCTGTCCACGGTCGGCCTCGATCCGGTCGGGTGGCTGACCGATTCGAAGTACGCGCTGCTCTCGGTCGCGGCATCCACGATCTGGATGAACCTCGGCTACAACGTGCTGGTGCTTTCCGCGGGCATCGGCTCGATCCCCGGCGAGATCACCGAAGCCGCCCGGCTCGACGGTGCGTCAGGGATCCGACTGGCCCGGTCGATCACCATCCCGATGCTCGGGCCCAGCCTGTTCTTCCTCATCGTGGTCTCCACCGTGAACGCCCTGCAGAGCTTCGGGCAGATCCACATCCTCACCAAGGGCGGGCCGGACGGCGCGACCCGCACCCTGGTCTACTCCGTCTACCAGAAGGCCTTCGCCTACGGTGCCAGCGACTTCGGCATGGCGAGCGCGCAGGCCGTGGTGCTGATGGTCGTGGTCCTCTGCTGCACCGCCGTCCAGTTCGGCTTCCTGGAGCGGAAGGTGCACTACGCATGAGCGCGATCGCCGACACCACCCCCGCCCAGGCCGAGCCGACCCGCTCGGCCCGCCGTCCGCTGCCGCTCCGCGCCACGCTCGCCCGCGTCGCCGTCTACCTGCTGCTCGGGATGGCCCTGCTGACCGTCGCGTTCCCGGTCTACTACGTGTTCGCCGGCGCCTTCATGCAGCCCGACGAGATCGCCACCTACCCGCCCGCCCTGGTCCCGCACTCCTTCACCGGCCGGAACTTCTCCGGCGCGGTGCACGCCATCCCACTGATCCGTCAGTACGCCAACTCGGCCCTGGTGGCCGCAGTGATCACCGCGGCCCAGCTGCTCACCGCGATCCTCGCCGCGTACGCCTTCGTGTTCCTGCCGCTGAAGGGCCGGGCAGCGGTGTTCGGGCTGTTCCTCGCCACCCTGATGGTGCCGTGGGAAGCCATCATCATCCCCAACTACCTGACGCTGTCGGACTGGGGACTCGGCAACACCTACTTCGGACTGGTGCTGCCCTTCCTGGCGTCCGGTTTCGGCACCTTTCTGCTGCGGCAGTCCTTCCGCCAGTTCCCGGCCGAGCTGCGGGACGCCGCCCGGATCGACGGGGCGGGCCACTGGCGCTTCCTGTGGCGGATCCTCGTCCCGCTCAACAAGCCCGCCCTCGCCGCGCTCGCCATCTACGTGTTCCTGTCCGCGTGGAACCAGTACTTCTGGCCGCTGATCATCACCCGCACCTCAGAGATGCAGACCCTGCAGATCGGTCTCTCCTCGCTGCGCGACTCCGAGATGGCCGACCCCGGCCTGATCCTGGCGGGCGTGGTGCTCTCACTGCTGCCCACCCTCGTGCTGGTGGTGTTCGGCCAGCGCTTCATCGTCCGCGGACTCACCGCCGGGGCGGTCCGCTGACGGCGCCTCGGCTCCACCCGACCCGCCCCGCACGACCCGCCCCGCACGCCCGGCTCCGACTCGCCCGGTACCTCACCCTCGCAGAAGAGAGAAGAACCGTGAAGAAGAGTGCCCGCGCGCTCGCCGCCCTGCTGGTCTCCGGTCTCGCCCTGACCGGTTGTTCGTCCAGCAGCTCCGGCAACGCGTCGACCGACTCCGCCGCTCCCGGCGCCTCCGCCCTCGACCAGGCGTCGGGGGTGACCACCGTCGAGTTCTGGCACTCGATGACCGGCAAGAACGCCGATGCGCTGACCGCCCTGGTCAACCAGTTCAACGCCGCCCACCAGGGCAAGATCGAGGTCAAGCCGCTGTTCCAGGGCAGCTACGACGACCTGATCGCCAAGTACAAGGCCTCCGTGCAGCAGAAGGCCACGCCGGCGCTGGTGCAGGTGTACGACATCGGCACCCGGTTCATGATCGACTCCAAGCAGACCGTCGCGGCCCAGGCCTTCGCCGACAAGGACGGCTACTCGCTCGACGACCTGCAGCCGAACATCCGCAACTACTACTCGGTGGGCGGCAAGCTCCAGTCGATGCCGTTCAACTCCTCGATGCCGCTGCTCTACCTCAACGCCGACGCCTTCAAGGAGGCCGGCCTGGACCCGGCCAAGGCGCCCACCGACCTGGCCGAACTGGGCGACCTCGCCAAGAAGCTGACCAAGAAGGACGGCAGCGGGCAGACCGTCCGCTACGGCTTCGGCGCGGCGATCTACGGCTGGTTCGTCGAGCAGCTGCTCGCCGAGTCCGGCGCACTGTACTGCGACGGCGACAACGGCCGTACCGGCAAGGCCACCAAGGCCACCTTCGACACCGCGAAGGGTGCCGAGATCGTCCAGTGGTGGGCCGACCTGGTCAAGGGCGGCTACGCGGCCAACACCGGCCGGCAGACCGCGGACGCCCAGGCCGCGTTCAAGGCCGGCACGGTGGCGATGCACCTGGAGTCCACGGGTGTGCTGCGCGGCTACACCGAGGCCGCCAAGTTCACCGTCGGCACCGCGGCCTTCCCGAAGACCGCCGCCTCCGACCAGGGCGGCCCGGTGATCGGCGGCGCCTCGCTGTGGATCTCCGGCCCCGGCCACTCCACCGCCCAGCAGCGCGCGGCCTGGGAGTTCGAGAAGTTCGCCACCGCCCCCTCCCAGCAGGCCGCCTGGCACACCGGCACCGGCTACTTCCCGGTCAACACCAAGGCGCTCGACGTCGCCGCGGACAAGGAGTGGGTCGGCAAGTTCCCGCAGTTCCAGACCGCGATCGACCAGCTGAAGGCCACCAAGCCCACCCCGGCCACCGCCGGTTGCCTGCTCGGCGTCATGCCGCAGGCCCGCAAGGGCGTCGAGACCGCCATCGAGCAGACCATCAGCGGCTCCAAGACCGCCCAGCAGGCCCTCACCGACGCCGGCAAGGAACTCCAGCCCGCCATCGACAGCTACAACGCCTCGGTCACCGGTTGACCCGCCTGACTCCCCGTCAACCCGTCGAGGGCCCGACCGCACGATCGCGGTCGGGCCCTCGACGCAAACACCTGGCTGAGCAGCGGACGAGTCGGCCTATACGCCGGGTAAAGGCCAGCGTTGGCGATGATCATGCCCTGACCAGGCACGTTGGGCGATCCGCGGGCCTCGTCCGGCCCGTCAGGGACTTCTCAGGGACTTTCAGCCGAGATCCGCAAGCCGGCTGTCGACAGCAGCAAGACCGCGCGCTCCCGCCTCCGGCATGAAGTGAGTGTAGGTCCGAAGGGTGAAGGCCGGATCCGAGTGCCCGAGCCACTGCGCCAGCGAGACGATCGACTCGCCAGCTTCCAGCATGACCGAGGCGTACGTGTGTCGCAGGACATGGAACCCGTGCTCTCGGCTGGGCTCCCAGACCCTGGTCGGCTTCGCCCCCTCCGTCGGCTCAGGGAGCGGCGGAATCACACCGGCGACAGCGAGTGCCGGCTTCCAGTTGCGAGTGTTCCAGGTCGCCCGGTTGATTGCCGTGTCCTGCCTCGTCGTGGACAGCAGCGATACGGTCACCTTGCGGCACTCGTCCCGTGGCAGATCCGGCAGCTCAGGGTCAAGCCACGGCAAGGTGACCTCGATCGTGGGGAACCTCGTCCGGTACTCCTCCAGCCGCTTCCGGAGGGCGCGCGGCAACGGCACGTCGCGCTCCTTCCGCCCCTTCGGCGGGCCGAAGTACAGCTGCGACTTGTAGCGCAGGATCTGGCGGGAGACGTGGATGGACTCCCCGTTCACATCGTCCAGGCTGAACGCGAACGCCTCACCCTGGCGTAGCCCGCATCCAATGCCGAGATCAAACGTCGCGTGATACCGGTCGGGGAGCGCCGTTCGGACACCACTCACGCGCTCTTGTGCCCAGGCACGCGCTTTCCGCTCGGGCTTCCTCGGCGGCTTGATCGAGCTGTTCCCCTTGCAGGGGTTGCGGAACAGCCGCTTGTCCTCAACTGCGGCCTGCATGATCGCCTTCAGGTACACCCAGGTGACGTATGCCGTGCCGGAGCCGATCTTCCGCTGGATCTCGGCAGACCACGTCCGCAGCTCCGGGACGCCGATCTCGCGCAGCGCGAGATCCCCAAGGTAGGGAAGAATGTGGCCCCAGATGCGGTAGCGCATGCTCTCCAGCGTCTGCGCAGGGTGCGTCTGCGCCGGCCACCAGTGCTTCTCGACGTAGTCGCGCATCGAGATCTGTCCGTCCCGGGTGTCGACGAAGTCCCCGCGCCGCGTATCGGTCTGCGCTTCCGCCAGCCACGCCTTGGCGTCTGCAACGGTGTCGAACGAGCGGTCTCGGACGCCAGGTATTCCCTTGACGCGGTAGCGAGCGCCCTTTCCCCAAAGGTTGGTTCGTTCGCGCTTTCCCGTCTCCTTGTTGGGGCGCTTCTTGAGCCACCTGTCCTCTATGTACCCCGCCACTTGCGAACTCCTTCAGTTATTGCAATGCGCGCCGAGGGAACGTCCCTGCGGCATGTCCAACACACAGACGACCTCGGCGTGCACGAAATTCCTGATGCAGCCGAGAACTTCAAACGTCTAATCAGTGGTGCCGCAGGGGCGTATGGCCAGCTCAGGCAAGTACCGGCTTTATCGTCCGGACTTGCGCGAAGAGCGCCGCTGAGCTGACGCCTTCAGCGGGTCGAGTGCTGGGTTCGATCGCGAGTCCGCCTTCTCCTGCTCAGCCAACCAGGCATCGAGGAGCTCACGGCGGTACACCACTCGACCGCCAGGCCCCATACGAAAGCTCGGCGGCCCCTGCCGCCGGTGGCGCCAGATGTACAAGGTGTTGACCGATACCCCCATGTACTTCGCTGCGGCCTGAAGATTCAAGAACGCAGGCTCGACGGCGACCTCTGACTTATTTCGCATCTTCTCTCCGGAGTCAACGCCGCCTGAGCGCGGCCATGCGATTGCTCGGCCCGCCGCACGACGGAGTCGCGCGAACCACAGCTGGCGGGCAGGGCCATAATCCGGAGAATCGCCAATTTGGTCCGGCCGCCACATTGTGGTAGTTGACCCAGCCGCCCCTTTCACGCAGGTCTGGCGCGACCTGGCCGGAAACCCGACCCATCGGGAATACGACCTTCCATTCTTCGCTTGGTGTTCCTGTACTGGGCACGGAGGGGACACGGATGACCGACCTAAAGCTGTTCCGGCTCGACGCCGACGGCCGCGATGCCGAGGTGCAAGGTTCGACGGTGGCGCTGGAGGTGGACCTACAGCGCCGGGTCGAAGCGAGCACGGAGGCGATGCTCGGGATCCGCTTCGTGGCGTCGGAGTACCCCACCGGGCCGTGGCATCGGGGGCGGATCGACTCGCTCGGGCTCGACGAGAACGGCACCCCGGTGATCATCGAGTACAAGAAGGGCAGCGACCACGGGGTGGTAACGCAGGCGGTCTCGTACCTGTCCTGGCTCAAGAGCAGCCGCCACGAGTTCCAGGGTCTCGTGCAGGAGAAGCTGGGCGCCGAGGCAGCCGAGAGCATCGACTGGCGCAACCCGCGGGTGGTCTGCATCGCCGCCGACTTCTTCCGGCACGACCGGACCGCGATCCACCTCATGGGTCAGCGCATTGACCTGGTGCGATACCGGGTCTTCGAGGGTGGCCTGCTGAGCCTGCTCCTGGTGGAGTCGGCCCCGGGCAACGCCGCGCCGGCTGCACCACGGACGGCGGTCGACCGTGCTGGCGAAGGTCCGGCGGGGGCCCCGAACTCGACGGAGACGATCATGGCTGAGCCGCCGACGCCGCTGCGTGCTCTCTACGAGGAGTTGAGCGAGGCTCTGACCCGGTCGGGAGATGTCGAGGTGGAGGCGAAGCTCCATTACATCGCGTTCCGGCGGATGAGGAACCTGGCGTGTGTGCTGTTCCGCCCGTCCAGCCAGACGATCATGGTCTATCTGCGTGTCGACCCGGGGACCGTCGCACTGGAGGAGGGCTTCACGCGCGACGTACGCGGGATCGGTCACTTGGGGACGGGTGACCTGGAGGTGCGGATCAGATCGGCGGCCGACTTGGAGCGGGCGACGCCGCTGATCCAGCAGGCGTTCGACGCGGCATGACCAACGGCGAAGGGCGACTGCCGCATCGGTAACTCGATGCGACAGCCGCCCTTTCGTGTCTGCTCTCTGTCGGCCCCGGCCGCCCTTGTTCTCACGCCTCGGGCCCGGCCAGGACGAAGTCGTCCTGGGTTAGTTCGGCTCGCAGCCGCTGTTCGGCGACCTCGGCGTAATGCGGGGAGAGTTCGACGCCGACGAACTTCCTGCCTTCCTTGAGCGCGGCGACGCCGGTCGAGCCGGAGCCGGTGAACGGGTCGAGGATGGTTCCGCCTTCGGGGCAGATCTGGACGAGCTGCTGCATGACCTCCACCGGCTTCTGGGTGATGTGGACTCGGTCCTTGCGCGGCTGCGAGGCGATGAAGTGGCCCGGGAGGTAGATCTCCCTGTTCTTGTTGAGGCTTCCCTTGACGCCCCAGGTGATGAACTCGGCGGACTGCTTGAATCCGCCCTTGCGCGGGCGGCTGGCGGGCTTGATCCACGGGATCGTGCCAGCCCAGGTCCACCCGGCCATCTGCAGGGCGTCCGAGGTGGTGGGTTCCTGCCTCCAGTCGGAGAAGACCATCGCGACGGAGTGCTCCTTCGAGGCTCGGTACGCCTCGGTCAGCAGGGCGGTCAGCCAGGCGCGGTACGAGCGCTGGTCGCGGTTCTCGCCGGGGAAGGTCTGAAGGTCGTGAGCGGAACCGCTCGTGACGTACTTGGCGCGAGCGTCGCGGGCGGTGCGCTCGGAGCTGGTGCGTCCACCGGAGTTGTACGGCGGATCGGTGATCACCGCGTCAACGCTCTCGTCGGGCAGGGACGTCAGCACGGTGAGGGCGTCGCCTCGGTGCAGGGTGTAGCTCATGTGCGGGGCCTCTTTCAGGGCGTGACAGGACTGGGCCCACTTCGAACGACGCCGAGGGGGCAGCCGCTCGGAGTGGGGATGCGCCGGAGGTTAGCCGTGATGTCCGGCCGCACCTAATGAGGCATCCGCCCGCTTCCTGGGCCTGTTCCGGGGGCGTTTGGTGCGGCCGGAATCCGCGTCTAATGTCTGGCCATGTCGCCGAGGCGGAGCCCAGCTCCACCCCTGCTGGCCTGTGCTGATTCATGTCGTTCCGTCCAATTTCGGTGCACCCTCGGCACATTCGACACCCGATTCCGCGATCCGAGGAGAACCCCCGTGCACCGCCTGAGATTACGAGCGCGGCTGGCTGCCGCGCACGACCCGAGACCGGCGTCCGGAGCTACCAACTCCCCTGACCCGGGCCCGCCTCCGAGAGGCGGATTCACAACAGCGTGGTGCCGGCGGCTTTGCACGAGAAGCCGGCACCGCGCTCCTACCACCAGCGAGGAGCCGCTGCGATGCAGCATGCCCTGATACACCCGCCGCCGTGCCCGACCCTTCGTCCGGTCAAGGCCGTTCACGCCGGCGACTGTTGGCGGCGGCGATGAAGAAGACCGCCGGAGCCATTGTCGGTCTTGCCGCTGCCGGCCCGCTGCTGCTGGCCGTTCCGATCCTCGTCGCGGCAGCCGGATCCGCCGCCGCCGCCACGTCCTGCTCCAATAGCGGTGCACAGGCTGTGGATACCTCGGCGGTGGCCGCCCAGGTGAAGGCGATTCTGGACGGCAGCGACAAGACCACCGTTGCCGTGCCGGGGCTGGACAACCCGGCCGAGCAGGTGCCCAACGCCAAGACGATCCAGGCCACCGGCGTCGCGATGCACATTCCGGTCCGGGGGCAGATCGTGGCGCTGGCGACCACGATGCAGGAGAGCGGCCTGCGGAACCTCACCTACGGGGACCGCGACAGTCTGGGCTTGTTCCAGCAGCGGCCTTCCCAGGGCTGGGGCACCGCGGAGCAGATCCTCGACCCGGTGCACGCGAGCACCGAGTTCTACTCGGCACTCCAGCAGGTGTCGGGCTGGGAGTCGATGACGGTTACCCAGGCCGCCCAGGCGGTGCAGGGTTCGGGCTATCCGGACGCCTACGCCAAGTGGGAGCCGCTGGCCACCGCCCTGCAGAAGTCGATCGAGCCGCTGCTCGCCAAGACCGGCGCCACGCCGAGTCCCAGTCCCGGCGGTGGAGGTAGTCCGCCGCTGGCCCCAAGCGGCGGCGGCTGTACGAGCGGTGGGGACGGTTCCGGCTTCGGCGCCATCCCACCGGGCACCCTGCCGGCCGGGTACGCCATCCCGGCCGATGCCCCGCCGCAGGTGCGCACCGCGATCCGCTGGGCGCTCGGCCAGCTGGGGACGCCGTATCAGTGGGGCGGTGACTGCAACGATCCGCACGGGCCCGACCCGATGGGGCGGTGCGACTGCTCCTCGTTGATGCAGGCGTCGTACAAGGCCGCCGGGGTCACGCTGACCCGGACGACGTACACGCAGGTCACCGAGGGTCAGCCGGTGTCGGTCGACTCCCTCAAGCCCGGCGACTTGCTGTTCATCGAGGGCACCGCCGAACACCCCGAGCACGTGGGCATGTTCATCGGCTCGGGCCTTGTGGTTCAGGCCCCGCACACGGGCGACGTGGTCAAGATCTCGACCCTCGCCGATTGGAAGCCGCAGGTTCTCGCGGCCCGCCGAGTCGTCTGACCGGCGCTTTTCTCCCCTCCCCCCTTTCTCGCTCCGCCGCACTGTCCCCTTCCCCGATTCCGGGCTGCTGCGCGCAATGAATCGAACTGGAGTTCGCAATGTTCCTCGCCGACAAGGCCATCCAGCTCGCCTACGACCCGGGCATCCAGCCGAACGAGGGCGGCCTCCCCGGTCTCGCGGTCCTCAAGCAGGTGATGGGCTCGATCAACCTGTTCGGCATCATCGCCGTCGTGGGCGCGCTCGCGGTGAGCGCCGGCGTCTGGGCCTGGGGCCACCACTCGGGCGGTCACCAGGCCGAGGCCAACGGCAAGAAGGGCGTCCTCGTCAGTGCCGGCGCGGCCCTGCTGCTCGGCGCCGCGAACGGCGTCGTGGCCTTCTTCTCGACGCTCGGTGGCCAGGTCCACTGATGCAGAAGCGTTCCTTTGCCGCTGACCGTAGCGGCAACCCCGGCGGCGCATCTCGCGTGCGCCGCCGGGCGCTGCTCGGCACCGCTGCACTGGCGGCGCTCGTCGCCCTCGCTGGCCTGCTCGCCTACCTCACCCGAGACGGAAGGACCCCCGCCAAGGTTCCGCCCAGTTCGGTGAGTTCCGCGCCCGCTTCCTCATCGGCCCAGCCGTCCGCCCCGGCGGCTTCGTCCTCGCCCGGTGGCCGCGCGGCCCTGCCGGTTCCGCCCGCCACCCACGATCCGATCGCCTTCGGCAAGGCGGCGGCTTCGGCGCTGTGGTCGTACGAAACCCGCTCCTACTCTCAGCCCGAGCTGCTGGCCGCGCTGCACAAGTGGATGTCGCCAGAGGCCAAGTACGCGGACACCGCATCAGTGGACGCCCTGGTCCCCTCACCCGTGCTATGGGGCCGGATGGCCGACAACGGCCAGTACGCGACCGCAACCGCGAACGAGGCGCACTTCCCGGCCTCCTTCACCCAGGTCCTGCAGTCCGACCCGGGGGCGATCACGCAGGCGTACGTCTACGCCGTCACCGTCTCGGGTCGGCAGTCGATCGGCTGGAACGGCTCGCCCGCAGGCGGCGCCGAGGCCCGCTCGACCACGCTCGCCGTGCAGTGCCGCCCGTCCCAGAACTGCGCTCTCGCCGGCGTCTTCCCGACCGTCGCCCCCTGACCACCGCTCCCGAAAGGAGGTACCCCCATGGGTGTCTGTGACATCCCCCTGATGAGCCAGGTCTGCGACGTGGTCGACGGCATCAACTTCGTCTCCGACCCCGGCAAGTCGATCACCGACGGCATCGGCGCGTGGATCGCCAAGTCCGCGGGTGAGCTTGCCTCCAGCGCGGCCGACCTCGCCGCCGAGGCCGTCAACGCCACCACCGGCATCGACCTCAATGCCCCCTGGTTCCGCGACAACTACGCTCTGCTGCTGCCCATCGGGCTGTCGATCATCGTCGGTACGTTCTGCATCCAGCTGATGTTCGCCGCCTGGCGCCGGGACGAGCGCGCCCTCGCCCAGGCCGCCATCGGGACCATGACCGGCGTCCTGTTCTCGTTCTGCGCGATCTCGTTCACCAGCGTGGCGATCACCGTAGTGGATGCCCTGAGCGACGGCCTGTTCCAAGCAGCCAACACGTCCGTGGACGACGCGATCCGCCGCGTCGTCAAGGTGAACGAACTCGGCGCGATGTACGGACTCGGCTGGGGTGTACCGGCGTTGGTCGCCCTGGGCTGTGCGATCGGCGCCTTCCTCTACTGGTGCACGATGGTGGCCCGCAAGGTCGGCGTCCTGATCCTGGTCGCCCTCGCAGTCTTCGCGGGAAGCGGCGGCGGCTGGGAGGTCGCCAAGCGCTGGCGGCGCGGCTGGATCGAGGCCACCGCCACGCTGGTGGTCAGCAAGCTGCTGATGACGGTGGTGTTCCTGATCGGCGTCTCCGCGATGGGCAAGTCGGATGCCAAGGACGGCATGTCGGCCCTCTCGGACGCGATGGCGGGCATCGTCGTGATGGTCCTCGTCCTCCTCTGCCCGTACGCGACGTACAAGTTCGTGCATTGGGCGACGGACAACGGCGGACACGACGACCTGCACCGCTCCGGCGTCGCCGGGATGGCGGTCGCCGCAGGCGCAGCCAAGACCGCGGCGAGCCTGGTGATGCAGGTGGGCACCGGCACGCCTGCACCGCAGGGCCCTGCCCAGGTTGCTGGCATGGGCCAGGATGGTGTCGCCTCCGGGATCGACCCATCTGGGCGGTTCAGCAAGGAAGGCATCGATGCCGGGCCGCCGAGCATGCCCACCAAGTTCCGCTTCGGCGAGGACCCGTCAGCCCCTGGCGACCGGGGCCGTGCACTCGTCCAGCGTCCGGGCATCCCCGCACTCATCACCCGGGCACCCGCCGCTGGTGGCGATGCCGGCTCGGAATCGGGTGAGGCCACGGCATCAGGCGGCTCCGCCGGCCAGAGCGCACCGGTCAGCCGGCGTTCGGATGCCACCGCCCGCGTTCCGGGCTCCTCAGGTTCCGCACCGAGCGGACCTGCGGTTCCGCCGGTCGGCGGGCCGTCGCCGCAGGGCTCGCCGGCCCCGCAGCGCTGGGTTTTCCCCCAGCAGCCGCCCTCCGGGTCCTGACCGCCCACCTCCTCGGGGCGGGCTGCTGACCGCACGGCCACAGCCCGCCCCTCCTACCCCGAACTGGAGTTCCGCCATGGCTTCCAGAAGAGCGCCGCGCCCGCCGCCCCCATCCGCCCGCTCGCACCTCCTGGATCCCCGATGTCTGATACCTCCCCGGCCACCGTGAAGTTCCCGCACCGCTCCAAGCGCGGCGTCCTGCTCGGCCTGACCGCCGCTCAGCTGATCGTCGCCTCCCTCGCCGGTCTTCTCCTGCTCGTTGTCGTCCTCACGCGCGGCGTGGTCGGCGCACTCGAACTCATCCCGTTCTGGGCCGCCGTCGCCCTGTTCGTCCTCGTTCGCCACCGTGGCCGCTCCCTGGCCGACTGGGCGCCCATCGTCACCCGTTACGCGCTGCGACGGATGCGCGGCCAGCTGATCTGGCTCGCCCGACCCTCCCGGCGGCCCGTGCGCGAGGGCCTGCTGCACCTGCCCGGCACCGCCGCCAGCCTTCGGGTCGTCACCGCACCCGACCGCCGGTACGGCGCGGTCCACGACCCGCGCGCCGGAACTCTGACCGCAATCGTCAAGGTCAGCAGCCGCGCCTACGCACTTCTCGACCCCGCCGCGCAGAACGCCAACGTCAGCGGGTGGGGCCGGGCACTGGCGGCGCTCGCCCGCACCGGGCACATCGCCCGTATCCAGGTGATCGAGCGCACGATGCCGGCCTCGGGCGATGCGCTTCGGCGCTACTGGGAGAAGACGGGCAACCCCGACGCGCCGGTCGCGGGTGAGATCTACGGCGACCTAGTCAAGAACGCCGGACCGGCCGCCGCACCGCACGAGGCATACGTCGCCATCTCGCTGGACTTCAAGGCAGCCCGGCGGCTGATCAACCAGGCCGGCGGCGGCCTGGCCGGGGGATTCTCGGTGCTGGCCCAGCTGACCGCCACCTTCGACCAGGCCGCCCGCACCGCTGGTCTCAATCCGGCAGGCTGGCTGTCCGCCACCGAGATCGCCGCCGTGGTGCGGACCGCGTACGACCCCAAGTCCCTGACCGGGCTGGATCGCTGGTCCTCCTCCGGCCACCCGGAGGCCGCCCCTGCCGCCGCCGGCCCCGTGGTTGTGATCGAGAAGGCCGGCCACATCGCCACCGACTCCGCCGTCCACGCCACCTACTGGGTCGAGAACTGGCCCCGCACCGAAACCAGCCCCGGGTTCCTGCACCAGCTGCTCTTCAGCGGCGGGGTCCAGCGCACCCTGTCCCTGGCGTACGAGCCCAAGGGCCTGGACGCGGCGATGCGCGACGTCCAGCGCAAGAAGGCCAGCATCATCGCGGACTCGGCCGAGCGCGCCCGCCGGGGCCAGGTCGACAGCGAAGCCGACACGGTCGAGTACCAGGACGTCAAGCAGCGCGAACGCCAGCTCATCGCCGGCCACGCCGATGTCGCCCTGACCGGCCTGCTGACGGTGAGCGCCGATACCGAGGACGAACTGCGCTCGGCCTGCGCCGTCGTGGAGACCGCCGCCGTCGCCGCCCAGCTCGACCTGCGCCCGCTCACCTGGCAGCAGGCCGAGGCGTTCACCGCCGCCGCGCTCCCCCTCGCGCTCGCCGCCTGAACCACCACCCCTACCCCCTTGGAAAGAGCACCGCCATGCCCCGCACCACCACTCCCCTCGCGGAGGACTTCCTTCCCTTCGCGACCGCGGCGGTCGACTTCCACCGCACGCTCAATATCCCCGCAGGCCCCCTCGTCACCTCACGCACCGAGCTGGACAGCCTGCACGCCCACCTCGTCTCCCTCCACGCCCTGCTCGACGCCCACGCCAGCCGCACCGGAGCGCTCGTGTCGATCGAGGGCGAGCAGCTGCGGGCCGCCCGCACCCGGATCTGGCAGGCGGCCGACCACGTGCACGCCGCCTACCACGCCTCCCCCCGGCCCGGCACCGGCGAGGTGCCCGACCGCGAGGCGTGCCAGGTCGGCCTTCCCGAAGGCGCGCCCGAGCTGACGATCTGCCAGCGCCACCAGCGCACCGCGCACCTCGTGCGTCGGCAGACCACCCCGGCCGACCTGCACGCCCCGTTCACCGGCCTCGTCCGCCGCTAACCCTCTCCCGCCACCCACCGGAGCCCATCGCCATGTCCAAGACCCGCGCCAGTGCCAGCCCCTTGTTCGTTCCCCGCAAGTCCTCCCGTACCGAACTTCGTTCCGCCCGCCGCGACTTCGACCGGGCCCGCCGCAAGGCCCGCCTCGCCGAGGCTCCGCCCGAGCGGGGGGAGGAGGGGCTCGATCCGGAGCTTCGGGCGACCTATCCGCCGTCAGGACGACCGGGCCCTGCCTCCGCCCGCGGCGGGAAGGTCCGCCTGCCCGCCCACCGGATGACCACCGCCGTGGCGAGCGGGGCCTATCCGTTCCTGGCGGAGGGAGGCCTGGGCTCGGAGGGGATCTTCATCGGCCGGGACGTCCATTCGGAAGGCTCGTTCTGCTACGACCCGTTCAGCCTTTACAACAGTGGCAAGGTCGAGGGCTTCACGAACCCCAACGCCGTGCTGGCCGGGATCATCGGCATGGGCAAGTCCGCGTTGGCCAAGTCCATAGCGACCCGGGCCATCGCGCACAACTACCGCGTGTACGTGCCATCCGACCCGAAGGGTGAGTGGACCGCGGTCGCCCAGGCCCTCGGCGGGCAGACCATCGCGCTGGGGCCCGGGTTGAAGGGCAGGCTCAACCCGCTCGACGCCCCGGCGCGGCCGGACGGCATGAACGAGGAGGACTGGGCGGGCGAGGTCCGCAAGCGCCGCCTCATGCTGCTGGCCGGCCTCGCCCGCACGGTTCTGGGGCGCGACTTGCTGCCGATGGAGCACACCGCCCTGGACCTCTCGCTGGACCTGGTGGTCGCCGACGCCCAGGCGCGCGGCACGGTGCCGCTGCTCGGCGAGGTCGCGCACACCCTCGGGTCACCCGAGCGCCTCGATGCCGCGCTCGGCGAGCAGGGCGGGCGGATGGGCCCGGCAGCCGAGGACCTCGCCCACGCCCTGCGGCGCCTGGTCCACGGTGACCTGTCCGGGATGTTCGACGCCCCGAGCACCTTCGTCTTCGACGCGAGCGTCCCGATGCTGACGATCGACCTCTCACGCCTAGGCGGCAGCGGCGACGACGCCGCGCTCGTCCTCGCGATGACGTGCGCGAGTGCCTGGATGGAGTCCGCGCTGGCCGACCCACAGGGCGGTCGGAGGTGGGTGATCTACGACGAGGCATGGCGGGTTATGCGCCATGTCGGCCTGCTGGAGCGGATGCAGAGCCAGTGGAAACTCTCGCGCGGGCTGGGCATCGCCAACCTCATGGTGATCCACCGGCTGTCCGACCTGCTGTCCGCCGGTGATGCCGGCTCGCGCGGCCGGGTGCTGGCCGAGGGCCTGCTCGCCGACTGCAGCACGCGCATCATCTACCGCCAGGAGAGCGACCAACTCGCCACCGCCGCCTCCCTACTGGGGCTGACCGGCGTCGAGACCCAAGCCGTCGCCGCGCTCACGCGGGGACGCGGCCTATGGAAGGTCGCCGGGCGGAGCTTCATCACCCAGCACATCCTCCATCCCGCCGAGAAGGCGCTCTTCGATACCGACGCCCGCATGCACTGAAACCCCCGTGAGTTCACGAAAGCTGAAGGGCCCGGCTGTCCGTCAGATTCGCCGCCTCCCGGCGCGCCGCACTCTGACCAGCCCCTCTACCACCAGCCCCCGGCCGCGCCAAGCCGCCAACTGCCCGCATCCTCGAACCGCCCTGGCCGCCCGGGGCTCGCTGGCACCGGCCCACTCGCTCCAGGAGAAGAACCATGCAACCCGACCAGGTGACCGTCGTGTTCACCGACACCAGCACGGGCGTCAGCGCCCAAATCCTCGGGCCCACCGCACCCGAGCGCGACACCTCTGCTCCCGCACGGCGCTACGCGCACATCACCGGCCCGCTCGCCCAGCGCGGGCTCGACACCGGGGTCGATTTCGGGGCGTACGACTACATCGTCGTCGCGGAGCTGCCCGACGAGACCTGGCTGACGATCTCGCCCCCGCCGGAGAGCGGCTCCGCGCACGCTCCCGGATTCCCGGACGAGTGGCTGGTGACCCGCACCCACCCGGACGACCCCGAGCTCTTCGAACTCGTCTACGACAGCAGGCCGGACGGGCCGCACGCCCGCAACAGGGGAAGTGTCCCCGCGCTACTGACCGCCATCGACGAGCACCTGGACCGCCTCGGCGTACCGTCCCGCCAGCAGGTCCAGGCTCTCCACGCAGGGGCCGAGTCCGCCCTCCACCGCGCCGGGTTCGTCCCCGTCGTCCGCGTGCACGAGACCTACCACCGGCTGCCCGCCGCCGTGGTCGAGCCCACGGAGCGCCGGGCCGCCGTGACGCGGGCCGTCGACTTCCTACAAGCCGACGGGTACGGCTTCGCCGGCCCAGCGGACCTGCTCGACCCCGGTCTCCCGCTGGCACTGCCCCCGTCGCGGTCGCTGGCCCAGGTCACCGAGGCCATCTCCCAGGCCAGCCACACCCGCGAGGTCGTCGACGCGCTGAGCGAGCTGACCGCACCGGGCGACGGCGTCCTCGACCAGGCCGTCAGTGCCCTCCACGAGACGGCCTCCTGGTGGGAGGGCCTGGGCGGCGCGGCCGATCCGCACTACGCCGCGCGCCTGCGCTACATCGCGACCATGGCCGATGGCTACGTGCGGGAGGTCCGGGCAATGCGCGGCGACCTCGCCGACCGCCACACAGCCCACCCCGGCCGCGCCCGGCCCGCTCCGCAGCTCGCGGCAAGCAGCGTCGATGCCCGGGTCGTCGCCGCGCTCGCGACCTCGCCCACCTCCGGCCGTACCCTCACCGGCCACCCGGCCGAAGCCGTTCTCGCCGCACCGGCCGCAGCCGTCCGCCCGGCCGGCCTGCGCCGCTGAACCACCGTCCAGGAAGGACCCCGCCATGCCCCGGCCGAACAGATTGCACCCCGCCCACCGCATTCCCGCCCGTTCGTGCCCCGAAGCGGAGTTCCACCGTGTCTGTCCCCGATCCCACTCAGCTGCCCGAGGTCGCCATCGGGCACCACCCCGACCACGGCATCGTCGCCGCTCTCCCCACCCAGTCGCCCGCTGCCCAGTGGATGCTGGAGCGCCTCGACTTCCAGCGCGTCCCCGGCCACCCGAGCCTGTACGCGCTCACCGACCAGCAGCGCGAGGCCTTCGAGCGCACTGCCTGGGCCATCAAGCTCCTCACCGGCGCCGGCTACCGGGTCGACACCGATATGTCCCTGGCCCCCGAGAGCCCGAGCGAGCAGGCACAGGCGCATCCGCGACTGGACGCCGCCGGTCCGAGCCTCCAAGCCGCGGAGCCGGATCCCGATCCAGGCGTGCAGCCCCAACACGCCGACCCGGATTTCGCGTTCGCCGAGCACCCAGGCTCGGCGTCGTAGCCGCCACCGCCTCCACCGTGAACGCGGTGGAGCGCGGCGGGCCGATCCTCGAAACGCACGGTTGGCGATTCGACTACGACCTGGACGTCTACACCCTGCCCGCCGCCACCAGCCGCAGTGAGGCCCTCGGCAAGCTCGCCCGAGCCACAGCGGCGATGCACAGGAAGGGTGACCTGCAGGTAGCCGTCCAGCCCCCGCTCGCCGTGGCCGCCATTCGGAGCGCGCCAGCTCCGGCAGCAGCAGTCCGCCACGAGAGCGGCCGGGGCTTCACCACCCACCGGTTCCCGCTCACCGCCGCCGCGCTCGCCGCGAGCCCTGCCCGCACCGGTCTGCCTGGGAAGGGGCCGGTCGCCGAGCCCAGCTCCCCCGCGTCCGCCTCGCGTCCCGTAGACCCGCGCATCGCTTTCTCCCGCAACCGTTGACCCCAACTCCCGTAAGGAGCAGTTCCCATGGCCGTGAAGAAGATCTGGACGATCACCCACTCCTGCGGGCACGAAGCCGAACGCGACCTCTCTGCCCGACCGGCCGACCGCCGCGCCGGTTACGCCGCGTGGCTCGCCAAGCAGGAGTGCACCGACTGTTGGCGGGCCGCCAAGGAAGGCGACGAGCAATACAAGGCCGCCTGGCTGGAGGCCAAGCGTGCGGAAGAGCAGGCCGCGTCCGAAGCCTGGTCCGAGCAGTACCGCATGCCGCCGCTGGACGGCACCGAGCGTGCCGTCGCCTGGGGCGTGCGCTGCCGGCACCAGATCCTGTCCGCCGCCTACGCCGCACTCGTCCTCGAAGGCGAAACGAGCGAGGCCGAGTGGGAGGGGATCGAGGACTCTGCCCGCACCATCACCCGCGCCGGCTGGTGGATCGACCAGCGCGCCTCCGAGCCCGGCGACCTGACCGAGCTGCTGGACGCGGCAACCGAGCGGGACCGACCCGTCGAGAACCCCCACTTCTGACCGATCTGGTGCCCCGCCCCGGCGGGGCACCAGCCCCTGCCACCAGCTGAGACGACCGAAGCGGAAGCGCCCTGACCGCCGACGGCTTCAACAACGAGCAGGCCGCTCGCCAGCGCGCCGCCCGCTCACTCTCGCCTCGCACAGGCGCCCAGGCCACCGGTGCCACCACCAGCTCTCAGCCTCCGCCCAGCGCCGCACCCGGCCGCCCCCTCGGACCCGCTGACGCCTCTGCTGCCGCCCGGCGAACGGACCGGCGCCATCAGGCTGGTAGGCCCAACTCACCTCACGCACAAGCAAAGGATCTTCCGCATGACCTCCAGAAGAGCACCGCGCGCCCCGCCTCCCTTCCCGTCCTCTCACCTCCCTGGACCTTCCATGCCTGCCCCTCGTTCCAGCGCGCCCTCGACCACAACCGGGACCGACGCGCTCCTCTACCTCCTCTTCGGCCTCGTCGGCGCCGCCCTCGCCTTCGGATCGCTCGCCTACCTGACGGGCAACCTCACCAACGCCCTCGTCGGAAGCGGCCCGTGGTCGGCGTTCAAGCCGACCGACGCGCTGCTGCACCCGCAGGCGCTGTGGCCACACCTGAGTCCCACCGCTGTGCCGATCGGTGCGCGGATCGTGCCCGGCGTGCTCACCGTGGCCCTGCTGACGGCCAGCCTGATCGTCTGGATGCGGATTCGCGGCGGTGCGAAGAACGGGCTTGCCCGCAAGGCCGACCTCGCTCCGCTGCTGGACAAGGAGATCACCGCCAAGGCGAAGAGTCTGCGGCCGAGCCTGTCCGACCTGAAGCCGAAGGAGATCGCGCCGGCCGAGCGGGGCATCCTCGTCGGCACCCTCTCGCCCGGTCGCGCGGAAGTCCGCGGCTCCTGGGAGGACGTGTTCGTCGCGATCATGGCCCCGCGAAGCGGCAAGACGTCGGGGCTCGCGATTCCCGCGATTCTCTCTGCCCCCGGGCCCGTGCTGCTGACGAGTAACAAGGCGGCCAACGACGCCTTCACCGCGACGGTCGACGCTCGTGCGAAGGTCGGCACGATCTGGACGCTCGATCCGCAGCAGATCGCCCACCGCCCGCGCGAGATGTGGTGGGACATTCTGGCCGATGCCCGCGATCTCGCCGGTGCCAAGCGGCTGGCCGGGCACTTCGTCGCCGCGAGCGTGGACGAGTCCAACGGCGGTGACTTCTGGAGCACTGCCGCGAGCAACACCCTCGGCGCGCTTTTCCTGGCCGCCGCCTCGTCTCGGCGCCCGATCACCGACGTGCTCGCCTGGCTGGCCTCCCCGGCGGACCGGACCCCGGTGGACCTGCTGACCGATGCCGGCCACCACGCGGTCGCCGCCCAGCTCCAGGGCACCGTGTCCGGCGCGACGGAAACCCGTGACGGCATCTACGAGACCGCGCGGCAGTACGCGAGTTGCTTGCTGGATCCGGAGATCGCCGCCTGGGTCACGCCCACCCAGGGCCTGCCCGAGTTCAAGCCCGCCGACTTCGCGACCTCCCGCGACACCCTGTACCTGCTCAGCAAGGACGGCGGAGGAAACGCCGGGGCGATCATCGCGGCTGCGGCCGACGCGGTGATGCGTGCGGCGGTGATCGTGGCCGAGTGCTCCGGCGGGCGGCTCGACCCGCCCGCGCTGTGCGTCCTCGACGAGGCCGCCAACGTCTGCCGGATCAGCGATCTCCCTGACCTGTACTCGCACTTGGGAAGTCGGGGTGTCATCCCGATGACGATCCTGCAGTCCTACCGGCAGGGCCAGAAGTGCTGGGGCGAGGCCGGCATGGACTCGCTGTGGAGCGCCGCGACCGTCAAGATCATCGGCAGTGGTATCGACGACAGCGACTTCGCGGACCGTCTGTCCCGCCTGATCGGCGACCACGACGTGCAGACCACCTCCGTCTCCACCAGCGATGGCGGCAAGTCCACCTCCGTGTCGATGCGCACCGAGCGGATCCTGCCCCCGGACGCCATCCGCGCGCTACCCAAGGGCAAGGCGCTCCTGTTCGCCACCGGCATCCGAGCGGCGATGCTCGAGCTTCGGCCCTGGTACAAGGAGCCCTCTGCGAAGGAGATCGGCCCGGCTTCCGCTCGCGCAACGAAGGCGATCACCGAGCGAGCCATCGCCAAGACCGTCAGCCGCGACGACTTCGGGCTGTCGGCATGAGCGCCCCGCAGCTTCGCTCGCTGTCGCTCGGCGCGGGGGTTCAGTCGACCTGTCTTCTGCTGCTGGCCGCCGAAGGCCATCTCCCCGGCCTGGATGTGGCGATCTTCGCAGACACGGGCTGGGAGCCTCGCTCCGTCTATGCCCACCTGGACCGGATCGAGCGGGAGATCGCCGAGCCCGCCGGCATCCCGGTCCTGCGGGTGTCCTCCGGCAACATCCGCGACGACGCCCTCGACCCGTCCAAGCGGTTCGCGTCGATGCCGCTGCACATCCTCAACCCCCAAGGGACCGAAGGGATGTCACGTAGGCAGTGCACGGGTCAGTACAAAATCCGCCCGATTAAGGAGCGGGTCCGCCAGTTGCTCGGCTACCCGTACCCGCAGCGGATTCCGGCCGGGATGTTCGCCGAGCAGTGGATCGGCATCTCGGTGGATGAGGTCCACCGGGCCAAGGACGCGGACGTCGCCTACATGAAGAACCGGTTCCCCCTTCTTGAGCTGGGCTTCTCCCGCGCCGACTGCCTGCGGCTCCTGCGCTCGCGGGGCTTCGGCGAGACCCCGAAGAGTGCATGTCTCGGGTGCCCGTACCACGGCAACTCCCAGTGGCAGCAGCTGCGCGACGGCTCGCCCGAGGAGTGGCGCGACGTCGTCGAGTTCAACTCCGCGATCAGGTCGGGCAACGCCAGGGCGACCGCCGAGGGCACTCCGCTGCTCGGCCAGGCGTACCTGCACCGCTCGCGCCGCCCGCTCGACCAGGCGCCGATCGACCGGGTCACGGCCCATGAGTGGTCCGGCCGTCAAGGCGACATCTTCGATGCCATCGCGGACGCCGAGCTGGAGAACGGTGACGCGGACGGCTGCTCGCCCTGGTCGTGCCGGTCCGGCGCCCCGGTGACCGCCTGTTTCGATCTCACGGCGTGAACCCCCCCTCCCGTTCCTCTTCCTTCAGGAGCCTTCTGTGTCCCCGAACACCCCGTCCTCGTCAGCTCCCCGTTCCGAGCGCCTCGCCGCCTCGCCCGTCGTCCGTCGTGGCGGCCAGTGGTGGCTGGTCGTCGGCAGCGGTTCCATCCTTTCCACGGACCCGACCTTCACCGGCGAGCTGGACCGGTTCGCCGCCGCGATGGCCGCCGCCGACCAGGCCGTTGCCGAACTGCGCGCCCAGAGCCGCGAATCCGGCCACCGGGGCGGGCGGTGAAGCCCCTCCTGCGGGCCGAGCAGGCAGTTCTCGGCGCCGTCCTCCTGGACCCGGGCCAGCTCACCGCGCTCTCCTGGCTCGCCCCGGACCACTTTTGCCGTCCAGTGCACCGAGCGCTGTTCGCCGCGATGTGCAAGCTCCACGCCGAGGGTCGCCCCACGCCTACGGACAAGGGGGAGGTGCCGCTGGAGTGGGTCACCGACACCATCGCCGAGGCCAGCCTCAACGTCCGTGGGCTCAGTGCGAGTTACGCCCACACGCTGATCGCGGGCTGCCCGCGACCCGGACACGCCCCGGTGTACGGGCGGATGGTTCTGGAGGGCGCGATCCACCGCACCGTGACCCAGCACGCCGTCCGCCTGCACCAGGCAGCCCGCGCGGACTCACTTCAGGGCGAGGTCGACAGCGCGCTGCACCAGGCCGAGGTCCTGGCCGACGTCTTGGCCGATCTTGCCCTCCGCTGGGGAACCGAGCCGCGCCCTGTCGCGCCCGCCCAGTCGCGGACGGCAATGGCCGAACCTCCACCGGCCGCCACGGAAGAGGCGCTTCAGGACGAGCAGATCCTGCTTTCCGTGCTGGTAAACCAGCCAGCCGCGATGGACGAGGTGGTTCGCTGGCTGCGGCCCGGCGACTTCGCCGAGCCCGGCGACGGCCAGCTCTACCGGTGCCTGGGCGCGCTGCACCACCGCGGCGAGCCGATCGACGAGCTCACCCTGCTGTGGGAGGCCCAACGGCGCGGCCTGCTCACGGACGGCGTCCTCACCGACGAGCAGATAGGCGGCATCTGCGAAGGGTACGGCGTCGGCTCGGCCGAGTTCCTCGGCGAGCAGATCATGCGCTTCTCACTGACACGGACAGCCGCCACCTCCGCTGACGCGATCAGGGCCCTGGCCGAGGACGAGGCCTTGGCACCCGGTCGGCTCATCAGCCACGCCCTGCACGCCCTCGGCTCCCTCGACGAGGTCAGGGCCCGCTGGCAGAGCGCCACTGCCGAGCCCGCCGCCACGACCATCCCTGCTTCGGCAGATCCTCCGCCCCCGGCGCGGATCGACGCTGCCCTGGCCCGAAGCCAACCGCGGCGCCGGACCCGACCCGACCCCGCAACGCAAACCGCCCACGCCCGTCCCGCTGGCCGCGCCCCCACCCGCACCCACTCCTGACCGCCGGCGCACAGCACCGGCGCCGCCTGCCCCCACCCCCACCTACCGAACTTGGAGTCCCCATGGAAACCTTCATCGCCGGGCAGCGAGAGCAGCTGCAGGAGCTGGCCGACCAACTCACCGACTTCGCCCGCAGGCTCTCCGTCTCAGCCCGCGCA
The DNA here is from genome assembly GCF_053595195.1 of Kitasatospora sp. NPDC002522. Taxonomy (NCBI): domain Bacteria; kingdom Bacillati; phylum Actinomycetota; class Actinomycetes; order Kitasatosporales; family Streptomycetaceae; genus Kitasatospora; species Kitasatospora sp. NPDC002522. The sequence continues at coordinate 33,661 of NZ_JBSFXE010000002.1, read as the reverse complement.
CCGGCCTGCCCAAGCTGACGGCCCTGTCTGACACCCTCGCCGGACTCACGGCCCTGCAGCAGCGAACGCTGGGCTGCGCCGGAGAGATCGAGGAGATAGTCGACCTGTCCGCCGAGGCGACCCTCGCGTACCAGCGAGCCGCCCTGTCCGACGCCTACGTCGCTCCCATGATCGGCATGGCGGTCGTGTTCGGTTCCGCCGTCCTGCTCACTGCCGCCCAGGCGGCTACCCCGATTGCGAAGGGCTCCGGGCCCGACGAGAGCGCGCTCGCCTACCTCAACCTCCTCGAAGCGCAGAACCTGCTGATCAGCGCAGCGGGGGGCCTACGAGAGCTGGCCAGGCACCTCACGTGCGAGGAGTCCACTGCTCTTGACGAGCTTGACGCCGCCCTGGGCACGTTCTCGCGCCTTCGTGAATGGGCGATTCCCGTCGCGCAGGAGCGGTGACATGGGGACCAGCACCTCGCCCTTTCCGCTGATCGGCAGTTTGTGGTCGGGGTACGGCGGTCTCGACCTGGGCGTTCAGGCTGCCCTCGGTGGCCGCGTGGCCTGGCACTCGGAGGTGAACCCCGACGCCTCGCGCATCCTGACCCGGCACTGGCCCGGAGTCCCGAACCTGGGCGACATCACCGCCATCAACTGGGCCGATGTGCCGAGGGTTTGCGTCTTGACGGCGGGCTTCCCCTGTCAAGGACGTCTCGGTTGCAGGCCGCCGCGCCGGACTCAACGAGCACACCCGTTCCGGGCTGTGGCTGCACGTCGCGCGTGCGGTCGAGGCCCTCTGCCCCTGCCTCCTGGTGGTCGAGAATGTCCGAGGTCTCCTCACCTCCCCCGCCGGTTCCCCTGGCGACGTGGAACCCTGCCCGTGGTGTCTGGGAGACCAGCCAACCCAACCTCCTCTGCGAGCACTTGGTGCCGTTCTGGGCAGCCTGGCCGACCTCCGGTACGACGCTCGGTGGCTCGTGCTTCGCGCTTCCGACGTCGGAGCGCCACACCGAAGGGAGCGGGCATTCCTCGCCGCCTGGCCCGCCGAACACCCTGCTCAAGACCCCAACCAGCAACATCGGCAAGAACAGCGGCAGCCAGCACCCGGCGAAGAGGAAGAGCGACGGCCATGGCCCGTCCCTGGTCGACGAGGTGAAGTGGCTGCTGCCGACCCCGCGGGCCAGCGACACGGGCACACCTGGGCGGCGGCCGGGCAAGGGCTGGCGCCCGCCGCTGTCGGCGGTGGTCCTGCCGCTGTGGTCGGAGCCGGGCCCAGCGGCCGAGGAACCGACGGACGGTGGGGACCGTATGCCTCCGCCGTCGCCCGATGGGAGACGCTCACCCGCCCAGCGCCGCCGCCTACTGACGCGGGCGGGCGGCTCCGCGCGGAGTTCGTCGAGTGGATGCAAGGGCTCGCGCCGGGCTGGGTGACCGCCACTCCGGGGCTCGGGCACCCGGCCCAGCTCACCGCCCTCGGCAACGGCGTCGTGCCCCAGCAGGCCGAGCGAGCACTGGAGTTGCTCGCTCCTCCGTTCCCCCGGTGCCCGCGCTGCGCGGGTTCGCAAGGGGCTTCTACCGGGATATTCCGGCCGTACCAAATCGCGGATTCTCCGGACTCTTCTCTCCGGCAGCCGCACTGACCAAGGGGGCTGTCATGCCAGCGCACGTCCCGGACCAGCGGGCACCTGCCCGCGCGCCACCGGCTCTACCCGCACCGAGAGGTCCTCCTTGAGCACGTCCACCACCGTCACCGGCCCCGCCCAGGGCAGCGGCTACCGCGCTGTCCTGGGCAGGCGGCACGTCGCCCGCCTGCTGGGCGGCACGCTAATCGGCCGCCTGCCCACCGGCATGGCGCCGATCGCGATCCTGCTGCTCGTCCGGGCAGAGAACGGCTCGCTCGCCCTGGCCGGCCTTCTGTCCGCCCTGTTCGGCCTGGCCGCCGCTGCGGGCCAGCCACTGCTGGGCCGGATGGTGGACCGACAAGGCCAGACCCGGATCCTCGTCGGGTCCACCGGCGCCGCTACGGCCGCATTCCTCCTGTTGCCGTGCGTCAGCCCGCACCGCCACCCGGTGCTGGCCGCGCTCGCGGTGATCGTCGCCGGACTGAGCACACCGTCGCTGGAGGCCGGCCTTCGGGCGCTGTGGCCGGTGCTGGTGCCCGATCCCGACCAGCAGCGCGCCGCGCTCTCCCTGGACTCTGCCACGCAGGGCCTGGTGTTCGTCGCCGGCCCGGTGCTGGCCACCGCCTTCTCGGCCGGAGCCGGTCCGCATGCCGCCATCGCGGCGACCGCAGCGCTCGGCCTGCTCGGGGCCGGGCTGGTCGTCTCGGCCGAACCGTCCCGCAACTGGTCGCCGACCGACCGCCAGCAGCACTGGCTCGGCCCGCTGCGGGTGCCCGGACTTCGCGTTCTCTTCGCCACTCTCACCGGCATCGGTGTCGCGCTGGGAGCGGTCAACGTGCTGGCGCTGAGCGCGGCCGAGCGCCACCACGCGGGCTGGCTGGCCGGCCTCGTGCCCGCCGCTCTGTCCGTCGGCAGCACCGTCGGCGGCCTCGTCTACGGCCGCCGCACCTGGCCCGCCTCCGCCCTCGCGCACCTCGTGACCGCCACCGCTGGTTTCGCCATCGGGTGGCTGCCCCTGCTGCCTGACCCCGCTCCGGCCGTCGCCGTGGTCTGCGCGGTTCTGCCGGGCCTGTTCCTCGCTCCGCTGCTGACCGCGTCCTTCGTGACAGTGAACGCTCTCGCGCCGCGCGGCGAGACGACCGAGGCGTTCGCCTGGCTCATCGCCGTCGTCGGCACCGGCCAGGCCGCCGGAACCGTCCTGGCCTCCCTCGCCGCCACCGCCGGCCCCCTCGCCTGCGCGGCGGTCCCGCTCGCCGCAGCCACCACAGCCCTTGGACTGCTGCACCGCTCCCGCCACCAGCTCACCTTCTGACTCGCCCCCGCCAACCCGAATGCAGCACCACCGTGAACGCCATCGCCACCGCAACGCCCTCTTCCCGTATGCACGTTGTCTGGGACTGGAACGGAACGATCAAGGCCGACCTCGATGACCACGTCTCCGCGCTGAACGCGACATTGCCCGCGCTCGGCGGCGAGCCTGTCGACCGGGACACCTACCGCGCCAAGCACACCGTGCCGATCCCGAACTTCTACGCACGCCTCCTCGGCCGCACGATCACCGACACCGAATGGGCCTCCAGCGACGCGGCGTTCCTCACCCACCTGAAAGCTCAGCCCGTGAGGCTGCGCGCCGGAGCTGAGCAGCTGCTGGCCGCGCTGAGCGAGGCCGGACACACCCAGTCGCTCCTGTCGCTGTGCCCGCACGAGACCCTGCTGCGCGAGGTCGAACAGGTCGGCATCGGGCACTACTTCGCCCGGATCGACGGTCGCACTGGCCCATCCGGCGGTACGAAGGCCGGCGCGCTGGCCGACCACCTCGGCTCCTTGGGCCTGACCGGTCAGCCGGAGCGCGTGCTGCTGATCGGCGACGCGATCGACGACGCGGACGCCGCCCACTCCAATGGCGCCCACGCGGTGCTCCACACCGGAGGACTGCACCACCCCGCCAAGCTCGCCGCCTCCGGCCACCCGCTCGCCGACACCCTTGACGAGGCCGTCGCCCTCGGCCTTCGCCTGCCCGCCGACCTCACCCTCTCGCGGTGAGAGCGGATGTCCGCAGGGCCCAACGGCCGTGCCGCAGGGCGCTACTAGCGCGGATTCCCGGCCGCGCCAAATCGCCGATTCCCCGGATCCTCATCCCCATGCCGTCCTCCCACAGACACAGGAGCAACCCGCCATGTCCAACTCCAGCGAGGGCACCCCCGAAAAGTCCTTCCGCGTGCCCGACGACGACCTCGACGACCTCGCCAGCACCCTCGCCAAGACCATGGCCGAGGTTCGCCAACACGGCGTCCTCCTCGACCGCCTCAGCTCCGAGGGCGACGCCCTGCTCGCCACTCGCCACGCCGACCTTCCGACCGCCGACCCGGCTGGCGAGGAGTCGGAGGCGATGTCCGTGTTCATCCTCGCCCTGGGCGGCGCGGAGTACGACGCAGAGATAGCCGCGCTCCGCGACTGGGTGAACTACCTCTTCCTGCCCGTCTACGGCCGCGAGATCAGCACCACCCGCCCCTGGTGCGCCCAGTGGGAGCAGCACCCCGAAGCCGTCGCCCGCCTCCATGCCCTGTGGCTGGCGTGGCAGCAGTTGACTGATTTCGAGGCCGGGTTGTCGGGACCGAGTACGTGGCATCGCGACCACCTCGACCAGGCCCTCGTCCATCTGCGCGCACCCGATGGGCCGTTCGCCGCCTGCACCACCTCGGCGAACCGACCCAACCACCGGCTGCTGGCCACCCCAGCGCCCGAGCAGCTGGAGCTGGCCGCGTGATCACCGTCGACTTCCGCCTGGACGACATGTTGGAGGTCGCCGACGAAGCCTCCTGGGTTGCGTCGGATGCCTTCTTCGCTGGGGACTTGGCCCTTATCGCCGAGTACCACACCACCCCCAACGAGTCGCACAGCTACTTCCTCACCCACGACCGCTCGGCGATCTGGGGTGTGCCTGGTGAGCCGCAGCTCGCCGCTATCAAGATCACCCGCGACCTGGGCGAGCGGACGTTCACCTTCGAGGCCGCCCGCCACGCCGGGCTGGCATTCGCCCAGAACTGGCTGGCCGAGCGGGGCTGTCCGCCAGAGAAGATCATCCCCGGCGACGACTTCCTGAAGCCCGCCGACGACCTGACCGCCCGCGCCGAGCAGCAGGTGCGGGAATCCGGCGAGCGCTACCGGGTCATCGACACGTACACCCGCGACTCCGAGCCCTGCGAGACGTGGACCTTGGTCCACGACTCGCGCGCCGCCGAGCTCCCCATTCGGGTCTTCCTCGAAGAGGCCGACCTCGATGCCGGCACCTACACCGTGCGCGAAGGCGCGTTCGCCGACGAGTGGGCGGCCGTCGCCTGGCTCTCCGAGCGCCCAGGCCCCCTGCCCGAGCCGCCCGAGCACCGAGCCACAGCAGAACGACGTACCCGCGCGGCCCGGTCCCGCTCCACCGGCACCCCGCTGAGCCCGAAGGCCGGGGCGCAGGACAGCGCCGCCAAGCCCTCGCCCGCCAGCCAGCTGCCGACCCGAGGGAGGACGCTGTGACCACCGCTCGAATGGCTTTCGCCGCCCACCCCGACGCCATCGCCGACCTTCGCGCACTGCCCGACGGAATCCGCGACCAGGCCCTGCTGCACTTGCAGGACCTCGTCCACGGTGAGCGCGTCGCCACGCGCCTGGACGGCCGCCTCGAAGGTTTCCACAAGGTCGTTCTCGGCGTCGGCGGCACCTGGGCCACACACCGGCTGGTGGTGCAGTTCCGCGACGCGCCCGCCAACTCCAAGCACAAGCGCGAGGTGTTCCTCGTCGCCGCCGGGCCTCGCGCGGACTACGCCGTCTACCGCACCGCCCAGCAGCGGACGAACCGCGCGCCGCGTACCGCCGCCGACCTGCGCACCCGGGCGGCCCTGGCCCGCTCGCCGCTCAGCCAGGACAGCACGTCCCCGGCCCCGGCCGCCCCACCGCCCGCTCCGACGACCGTGCCGACCACCCGAAGGGCCCTGTCATGATCTCCGAGCACTCCCCCGCCTCGCGCGCCGAACTCGCCACCCTGCTCACCGAAACCGCGAAGAGCGTCTCGGCGATCCTCGACGCCGAGTACCCCACCCCCACCTCCCGCTCCTACCTGCATCCGGTCCTCGGCGCGCTATCCGCTGGGCCGGGCGTGATCACCGAGCTGAACGAGCGCTTCGAGACCCTGGTCTCGCGACCGCTACCGGCCACCCCCGCCGGCCTGTTCACCGTCGCGTCCGTCGCCGCGGCGCTCGGCTGGCTGACCGAGTCCCTCGCCGAACTGACCACCGCCGTAGACCAGATCTGCACCAAGGCCGGCATCTCCGACGCCCAGCCCGCCGACCCGCTCAGCGTCGGCACCGAGGAACTCGGCTTCCCCTTCAGCACAACGGAGTTGGCCGCCATCCGCACAGCCGCGCAGGAAGCAGGGCTCAGCGCCGGGCAGTACGTCGAGCTGCTGTCGCTGGCCCTGCTCGCCGACTCGCGCATCGCGGATGCCTGCACCGAGATCTGCGACGGCCTGCTGGATGACGCACGCTACGTCCGAGGCGAGGCGAGCGACCACCTGCGGACTACCGCGGGCTCCGACAGCCTGCCCACCCTGGTGCGCACCCTCCTGGCCCGGATGGAGGCGGGAGAGTGAACCCGCACGACGCCACCAAACGGCCCGACGCCCACCTGGTCTTCGAGGTCCTCGCAATCGAAGACCCCGAATCCCTGGTCACCCTTCACCCCTCTCGCAGTCCCCTCAGCATGTTGGCCACGCTGGTCGCCGACTCAAGCCGGGACACCGACCGGCTGCACTCCGCCCTGCTGGAGCGGGCCGAGACGGCGATCAAGACCCTCGAACGGCTCACCCGCGCCCCCGGCGGCGACCTGCGGGACTCGAGCGGCGTGCTGCGGTCCACCGGCGGCGAGATCGAAGTCCTCGCCGCCAGGCGCGGACAGGCGTTCGAGCACCTGACCCGCGCCGTCCACTCCTACGAGCGCTGCCGGCCCGGACCCGTCAACACGCCGACGGCCACCACACCCGAGCAGACACTGGTCCATCAGCAGGACGGCGCGCGGCAATCGAGCACCGCCTGGACGCCCCCAGAGGACCAGCAGTTGAAGGTCCTCCTGGCCACCGGGCAGGGCAGCCTGCGTCTGCATCAGAGCGCGCTGCACCCAGCAGACCGGTACTTCTCCGACGGCACCGGCGACTACGTGTTCATCTGGCCAGCGACCGTCGATTGGATGCAGGCCGAGGGCCTCATCAGCATCGACACCAGTACCACCGTGTACGAGGGGCAGTTGCTTTTCCTCACGCCTCGCGGCGCCGATGCGCTACACGCCAAGGCCGATGCCACCGCTCTGGTAGCCGCCGCGCTCAGCCGCAGTCGTCACGCACCGGCCCCGGCCGCCATGACCGCGCCGGCTGCCGTTCCTGCCCCAGCCGCCACTCCGGGCAAGCCCGCCCGCTCCCACTGAATCCCCCAGGAGAGGAATCACCGTGTCCACCGAGATCTATACCCGCAGGCTGGTCGAGCACCGGTACGGCCGCACCGTGGCTGAACTCCAGCTGAGTGCCACTCGACGCGCGCCGAGCGACCCTGTCCTTCCGATCGTCCTGCGGCGCCTGACCGCACTTGCCGTCACAGAGGAGCAGGAACGCGACGCCCGGCGTCGCCTCGACCTCGTGGGACAGTGCCCGGCGGGCGACGGCGAACTCCTGCTGCTCTACGCCACCGAGGCCCTGGACCTCGACCGGCAGAAGCAGGCAGAGGCCGAGGCCATCTGGGACCTCCTCGACATCCGGCTTCTACTTGACCAGCCCTCCGCCCGCAGTTCCACAGCAACGCCGCCGAGTCACGCGGTGCTCGACATCGAGCACCTGATGCCCGCCGCACGCGAGATCGCCGCCGGCCTGCGGCATCTCACCCGCGACAGCCTGCGCGAGGGCCTGCGCACTCTGGGAATCCAGGTCAGCAACAAGCGGCTCGGTGTGGTCCTGCGGCGACTGCGCGAGGAGCGCACCGCACCGGACGGCGTCGTACGTCACTGCCTCTGACTGTCAGAACCGACCACCCACTCAATGGAGTTCAGCCATGTTCACCTCCAACGCACCCAACTCCCAGGCCACCACTCTCGATGAGGTGCGCGTTGAGGAGGTGCTTCGGGTCATCGCACCGAAGTGGACCACCTGGGTGGTGCAGACCCTCGCTCACCACGGTCCGATGCGAGTCAGCGAGATCTCTGCCGGCCTGCCCTTCGTCCACAACACGCTCCTGTCCAAGCGCCTGGCCGAGATGGAATCCCGCGGACTCCTCACCCGCGCGAACGCGACGCGAGCACCCTACAAGCTGAGCGAAGCCGGTCGAGCCCTCGCCCCGATTCAGCGTTCCCTCGCCGACTGGTCCCAGACCCACCTTCCCCGCCTCGGGCAGCTCGCCGGAGCCGAGCGCGTCGAAGACGCGCTTCGGCGCCTCGCTCCCCGCAACACCACGGCCGTCATCCGGGCCCTCGAAGCCCACGGCCCCCTCCGGCTCACTCACGCAGCGGAGGCATCGGGCCTAGATTCCCCGTCGATCCAGTTCCGCCTGAACCGGCTTCAGCGCGACGAGTTGGTCACCCGCATCGGACCGCGCCACGGCGACCCGTACACGCTCACCGACGCCGGGCTGGCCACGCTTCCGATCCTCGAAACCGTCGAGCACTGGGGCCAGTCGCTGACTGTGGCACCCCCAGCAGCCGCCCTGGTGGCACCCCGCGCCCGCTCCGTCCCCAAGATCACTGTAGGAACCGCCCGCACGGCCACAGCCCTGCGCCGCACCGCCGCGTCATCGAGCGGTCTGTTCAGCCACGCCCCGGCTCCGCAGCCGAGGGTGCCGGCGGCTATCACCGCACGGTCAGCCCCAGGCCGAACGCGATGAACACCGGCAGACCCGCACCCGCCGCGCGCCCGCCCTCTCGCCTCCGCCATCGCCCGCTGGCGCGCGGCCCACCTGTCTCCAGGAGCACCTTCACCATGAACCTCGCACCGTCCGACCCGCAGATGCTGGTCAGCCCCGTCTACCTCGCCGGCCACGGCAACCCCGAGCTGATCACCGGCCCCCTCGACTCCGCCCCGGGCTGGGGCAAGGCCGTCACCAACACCGGTACCCACTACGTCAGTCCATGCCAGACCGTGCACATCGCGCACGTGCCGGGCAGCCGGTACGGCGGCCGGAAAGTCCTCGCCCACCGCGAGCCCCTCGGCCCGCCGATCTGGGCTGCCTCCTTCTCCCGAAACACCCCGGCCGAGATCACCTCCGCTTTCACCACCACCCTCGTCGACGGCCTGCGCAGCAACCACCGCGACTACCTCAATGGCGGACCCAAGTTCCAACCTCCGAGCCCTACCGGCGCTCTCGCCGACCGCGGCTGGATCACCGACAACGAGGCCCAGCAGTACCTGTACCAGCGCGCCCCCGAAGGCCACGCCGCCTTTCGGATGCGCAAGTTACACCTCGACGAGGAGGCCGAACTCCTGGAGCAGGGCCCACCGCAATGGACGATTCACGCCTGCGTGGAGCGCGAGAACGGCGAGCGCTGGCACGCCGACTTCACCGGCTGCACCCCGCTGTACCTGGTGCGCGAGGCCGTGGTGGCGTTCAGCAGCACCACCCCTGTCACCCGGGCGCTCTCGACCGTTCCCAAACGCAACCTCTCCTACGTCCAGATGCGGCGCGCGCCCCAGACATCCGCACCGCGCCAGTCGGCTGCCCTCGCCCGCACCACCGGGCCCCGCCTGCCGGGGCTTGGCACTGGCCGCCCCGCCGACGACGGCCGGCTCCGTCGCGACCGCAACCCAACATCGCTGACCCGTACCCCGATCGGAGGAGCTGTGCCGTACAACCCGAACGACGAGCGGTGGCGCGAGTACCACGTCAGCCCGCGCTACCTGGCCGGATCGACGTTCACCGGCGATCCCGCCCTTCGTCCCCTACTCAACGCGGGCTGGCACCTTAACCACGACGATCTGGGCAACGTCTATGTCAACTCACCAGACCAGAAGCTCCGCCTGGGCTACCTGCCAGAAGGCGAGGACGACGCCCTGTGGCAGATCACGGCGTACTCCAATGCCTTCGCAGCACCTCGGTGGCTGGTCACCTACCAGGACAGCGCTCCCACTGAGATCGTCGCCGGGTTCACCACAGCGCTCGCGCGGGCACACGCCGAGGGCCCCGACTCCTATCTCGCCGATCGCGGCCGCGACTTGGCGGAACTCAACGTGGGCACGCCTCTGGTAGCGGCAGGCTGGAGCCACCGCTACACCGCGGCCGACGTCATCTTCGAGTCTCCCGACGGCCTGGCCGAGGTCCACCTGCGCCGCAAGCACCTCGATAACGCTGCCGAGATGGCCGGCAACCAGGAGCGCTGGCTCACCCTGGCCGGGCCGCCTGGCCACCAGTGGTACGCCACCGCCTCCTCCCACACGCCGCCGGCGCTCGTGACGGCGATGAACTGGGCGCTCACCGACCCGGCCCCCGTCATCCGCTACGGCGACGATCTGCGCCTCCTGCCGCCACACGCCACGGCAACACCGGTCACACCGCCCGCACCAACGCCGCTCGATGTCCGCCGTGCCCATGCCGCCCGCGCCCGCTCCCCCATCACGCGCCCCGGTGCCGCGCGGCACACTGCTGCACCGACCCAGCGCCAGCACTCGCTGCCCAAGATCCCGGCCCAGCTCCGCAGCCGCTGATCCCGTCCTGTTCGGAGGAGAACCGTGAGCAACGCACCCAACCCCGCCCACAGCCAGCAGGCTGCCGCTCCACCAACCCTGGACTCGTCCTGGAACACCGACATAGACGTCATGGCCCGGCTCAGCACCGCGACGCTCACCCTGCTGGACGTCCTCGTCCACCGACTCGACGATGAGCTGGTGTTCTCCGAAGCCCTTTGCGGCGGCGGCGAGTTCATGTGCGAGCTGGAGGGCCTCGACGACTCCTTCGGACCGCTGATCGAGGCCGAGGCCGCCCGTGTAGTCGCAGAAGCGGCCGGGCTCCGGCCTGCCGGCCTGTTCTCCCCATGGATGCCGGCCTACCTCGCCGCCATCGACGCTCTCTCACGGCAGCGCCAGGCGAACCTCGTGCTCGAAGCCGCAGACCGCTATGCAGGGGCCACCTCGCCACCGAACCCGCGCATCGCCGCCTTCCACGCGCGTTCCACAGTCCGCCCCCACACCGTGACCGCCTCCGCGTCCGCCGCCCTCACTGCCGCTCCTCGGCCCTCGACCGCACCCCGACGCTGACCGCTACATTTCTAGGACGCACCGTGCCCGACACCGGTACCCCGCCCCTGGACCAGGCCGACGCGCTGATCGCCGCTGCCTGGGGACGCCCCATCGAGGAACTGGAATCCCTCGCACCCCGCCGTCCGGTGGACGACCCGCTCCTGCGCTCGGCGATGCACATCCGCTCTTCCCTGGTCGTGTGGAGCAACGCCATCGCGGTCCACCAGGACCGTCTGCACGCGCTCACCCGGCCAGGACACACCCCGGGCTTCTACGATCTGGAGCGGATCACCGACTCCGCGTCCGCTCTGCGGGTCGCACACTCCGAGAGCCGCGCCGCTCTGCAGGCCATCAGCCACGTGATCGATGCCCGCGAAGCCGCCATGGCCGCAGGACAGACGCCGGCGGTCCGCCTTGCGCAAGCCGCTGTCGCCCGGTCAGCGCACGCCCCGCGCCCCCTTGGCCAACCACCCGGCGAGCTGGCGCCGTCGGCTGCTGGCGGCCCCGCTGCGGCCGTGGCCGGTCCCAGGCGATAGCAGCTCAGTCCTCGTGCTGTCCGCGATCGGCACCTCGCCACGAGGAGCCGACCGCGCGGGCCAGCTCATCCAGCGTCAGCTCGATCAGACCGCCGTCTGCGGCACGCTCCCACACAATCGGGTCCTGCGCCGCCCGCTCCCCGCGCGTGCGCACCGCCCACTGCCCGTCGGCGACCATCGCGATGTCACCCACCGTCCAGGGCCGACCGGTCGACCGGATCTTGCGCTCGAGCGCCGCCCCGTCCTGGTGGCTGCTTCCCGGCTCGGTCACTGCGTCCCCCTTCGTCCTGCTCCGGCCTTTCACCGCAACCTAGTTACGACACCAGTGACGGCCGTTTTCATTCCCGTCCGCGTCTGCAGCGCCGTACCTCCGGCAGTTCGCCCACGGCAGACGCCCACTGCCGGGAAACGACTACGTACTTCGGCATGTCACATGCCAACGTACGGATGTCGGGAAACCGCAGGTCAACGAAGGGATCATCCTCCCGTGAACACCTCCACCACCCTCCTCCCCGCCGCTGTCCAGCCCACCGTGGAGGACCGCGACTGGCTCGCCAGCGACCACTGCGCGGGCCCCGTCCTCGCTCTGCTCGACGGACTCGGCTGGGCCATTGTCGACACCCCCGAGGCCAACGTGCACTGCACCAGCCCGGACGGTCGCGTCTACGTCGGCTGGCTCCCCGAGGACCGGGCGGCATGGACGCGCAGCATCGTCTGGCAGATCCGGGTCTCGCCCCGTAAGGGGGATCCCTGGGTGCAGGAGTCCGGCCTCTACACCCCTTCGGAGGCGGTCGCCGGGTTCCTCGCCGCGCTCATCACCGCCTCTGCCAACTGACAGCACCCCCGCATTGGCGGGGCTTTCCCTGCTCTCCAGTCCGATCGACACCAACCAGTGCGAGGAGCAACCACCGTGACATAGCTGCGAAGCATCGAGTCCGCGCTGACCGACGAGTTGGCCGACGGCGAGTCCCCGATCGCCGGACGCCTTCTCTACCACGCGCGACGCGCCAGCGATCTCGCCTTCGAGCCCATGCACACCTGCGGCGGCGACTTCGCCCTGCACCTGCCAGTCCCGTGCGGCGAGGTCCTGATCACGGACGACGACGCCCAGATCGCCCGCCCGCCGAGCACCACAGCGCCTGGCTCGCCTGTTTCTACGCCGCCGACGACGGCAGCAACGAGGCGCCACACGAGGTCTACTTCGGCCCAACGGTGGCCTCCACCACCCAGACGACACCCACGCGTATGTCTCGGCCGTCGCGGACTGGCTCATCTCTCACCGGCCGGCCCCCGGCTCACGAGAGCGGCACCGGTCTCGAACAGCGCGACGCCACGGCCGCCCGCTCGGCGAGCGACACCAACTCCATCCAGGCGTTCACTCTCGCTACCTGATCCCCGACCAACTCACGGTCCGTCCGCTTCACATAGCTGCCACCACCGCGAAAGGCATCCGCATGACCTACAAGGCCCCCTTGGTCAACCACCACGCAGACCACAGCATCTGCCCCAAGGAGCACAAGCACACCGTCACCGGCAAGCCTCTCCACCCCGCCTGCCCCGGCCGGGCCTACAGCAGCGCAACCTGCTCCTGCGGTGAGTGGGAGTTCGAGTGTTCCGGCAAGGGCTACGTCAACGAGGAGCGCAAGCGACACCTCGCCAGGCACTCGAAGCAGACGCCCGCCGGCCCCAAGGTCCTGCGCGACCGGCTCCGCCTCGACACCGCGTAACTGCCGATCCCCGCCATCGCCCCGATCTCGCCCACAAAGGAGGCTCCCATGCCCCAGCACGTGACCGTCGGCCACCTGCTCCGCCAGCTCCAGGATGTCGACCCCGGCCTGCCGATCCGTCTCGCCGTCAACCCGGACTGGCCCTTCGCGCACTACATCGGCGCCGACATCGTCGTACGGGACTGTGTCGCCTTCATCGCCGACGACGGCCAGGAGGGATACCTCCCGCCCACCGTCCGCGACGCCCTCACGTGGGGGTGACCCACCATCAGCGTCCGCCCCGCCAACCGCCAGGAGGCCACGATCACCCGCCACACCGCCCTTACCGATCTGGCCCTGCGGCCGATGCCGCCCGGTACGCGCGGCGCACTCGTCCACCGCGTCACCATCCGCCCCGACGGCCCGCTGGACGTCAGGTGGCTGGCCGCCGACTCCGCACCGCTCGGCCTCGGCCAGATCCTGCTCACCTGGGAGCCCGCCTCCCACAGTGGAATGGACGTCACCGCCCGTCTCGGGCTGGCCACCACCGAGGTGCTCCTGGCCACCTGGCCTGCTGCTCCCGACGACTGGCCGCACCTCGTGCGCCCCACCCTCGCGGAGGTCACCGGCCTGTGCGCCGCCCTCAAGGTGGCCACCGCTGCGATCGAGTACGCCAACCGCCTCGCGCACCCCTGATCACCGAGTCCACCAGGCCGCCCCGCGCCCGCTGGCAGGGGCGGCCTCGCCATGTACCTGGTCCACTCTCGGGGGACCAACGGTTGCGTCGACGTCGGAGACGGCCTCATTGGCTCTACGAGCTCGCCGACGCGGTTCGCCGCACGGACAACTCAACGGCGGCCCGATCTGGTCCGCGTCGCCGCCGCAGCAGCGGGCTTGTGTCGGCTGGTAAATGCCGAAAGCGCCTTCGCTACGCGGCGACGTCTTTAGCGATCGTTTCCAGCGCGCTGATGTCCTCGTCGGAGATCGATTCGCGCAGGCGGCCGACAAGCTTCCACTGCTTAGTCAGGTTGCCAAAGCGTCCGGCAACCATCGGGACGCCGATGCCGAGCCGCGCGGCGATGATAATCATCTCGCGATGGCTGGTCGCCCTGGCGATCGAGTCGCTGCTGTCGCCGGGGAACAGCATCTCAACCGCGAAATCGTTGTCGGCCCGGGTGATCTCCGGCTCGAGCCACTCGTTCGCGCAGCGGCAGCGGATGTAGACGTTACGGCCCTGGTTGATCAGCAGCCAGTCACGGCGGGCCTTGCATGCCGAGCAGATGACCGGGATGCCGCCGAGGGCGAGTTCGTCTGCATGGTCGAGGCAGCGGTTGACTCCTGGACCGCTCGGTGGCTCGGTCTCGTTCTGCAGTTGGAGCAGCGGATCGCTGGGCGCCGTGGCCGTCAGGGGCGTCGATGCTGGCATCGTGCGATGATTGGTGGTTCTGGTCACGAGCGTGTTCTCCCCGTCGAGTGCCTTCGGTTCATCCGTAACAGCTGGTGAAACTGGTTGTCCAGGGCTTTGCCCGGTCCGGCAGGCCAGTGGTCGGCCTGCCGGACCTGGGGTCAGCGGCGAGGTGCGCGGCCGCGCGGCTCGGTCGCGACGGGCGTGGCCGGGATGGTGGCGGCCCGGTTGGTTGCGGGCTTGGCGAGGCCGGTCCCGGCTGTGGGGTTGCGGGGCGCCTCCGGGTGGGCTGGGAGTTTGGCCAAGCGGCGCAGTCGCCACACGAGGACATCGTTGACGTCCTGGGCAGTGTTCAACTCCCTCTGTGCAATGGCCTCCTGGAGCAGGGTCTCCGGGTCGTAGCCCGCCTGTTCGGCCTGGGCGAGCGTGCCGGCCAGCGCGCCCCAGCGTTCTTCTCGGGGAGGCCGGCCATCAGTCGTGGGGAGAGCGGCGCGGATAGTGGCGTCGAGACGGCGGCGCTCGGGATCGGGCAGTGCTCGCCCTTGCTCACGCATGGCCTTCATCGGCGTGGTGGCGGCCTGCCGGTACGCGGTGCGCAGGTGTTCGGCGGCCTTGCGGGAGGCGGCGGCCTGCTGGGCATGTCCGCGGGCGGAGTGCCAGCGGGCTGTGGCCATCGCCACCAAGACCAAGGTGGACAGCAACATCGCTGTGGTGCCCCCGTCCTCGCCTCGGCCGAGCGCGCCGCCAGCATGGATGATGCCTCGGGCTGCTGAGCGCAGGGCACGGTTGTCGGCCCGCTCGGCACTGACGTGGCTTCGGGTGGCGCGCTCGTAGGCGCGGGCGGCAGCGCGCAGTTCGTCTCGGGTGGCGGCCGGTGCGGTCTGGACGACAGCGTCGAGGAGTTCACCGACGCCGACGAGCTGGGCGGCTCCGTCGTCTCCACCGGTGTCGAGGTCGACAGCGGCGCGCTCGGCGAGCTGGGTCGCGTGGCGGCGGGCCTTGGCCGGTGCTGACCAGCGGGTGTTCGTGCCGGTTTTGTCGGCTTCGGTTGCCAGGGCGGCCTGGTCGACGGGGCCGGAGGCCAGGCGCTGGCGGATCTTGGGTAGGGAGAGGTCGGGAGCAAGCGTGGAGCCGGAGAACCAGATGGGCTGGTCTTCGCGGTTGCGGTCGCCGGGCAGCGCGACCGAGTAGCCGAGGGTGTCGCCGGAGGGGGCGAGGCGGGGCTTGACGCGAAGGCCGGCCGAGCTCAGGCGGGCGAAGAACTCGGCTTCGGTGGCGGCTCCGGTGACGGCCTGGCGGACCGCGCCGCGCAGGGTCTCGCGCGGGGTCTCGGCGTGGCCGGTGCGCTCGGCCTTGAAGCGTTCCTGGCTGGTGGGGAGTTTGGCTGCGGTGCCGTCGCCGGGGTTGAGCTGTCGGAGGCCGTACTCCTTCTCCATAAGGCGGGCCTCGGCCTGAGCCTTGCGCTTGTCGAACTTGAGGTCGGCGTGGCGGCCGTCCTGGCGTACGAGGGTGGCGGCGATGTGGATGTGGTCGTCGGCGTGGCGCACGGCGACCCACCGGCAGGCGGCCGTGTCGCCTTCGGGGGCGATGCCGGTGGCGTGGACGATGCGGCAGGCGATCTTCGCCCAGTCGGCATCTTCGAGGTAGCGGTCGCCGGGGTCGGTGCGTACCGAGCAGTGCCAGATCGTGGTGGTGGGTGCCGTGTCGCCGAGGGCCTTGACCGGCTGGTCGAGTTGGGCGGCGAGTTGGGCGACGCTGTGGTGGGCGTTTCGTCCGGGGTCAGGCGCAAAGCTGTTCCAGGAAGCGACGAGGTGCTGGTCGGTGTGCTCGTCGCGTTTGCCGGGGCCGAAGAGGTAGCGCACCAGGCCGTAGGTGCCGCCCGTACCGGTGCGGATCTTGGGGATCATCGGCGGACCAGCCAGGCCACGGCCTCGTCCACCGTGCCGATGGCGTCTTCGACGCGGTGCAGGAGCTGGCGCAGGTCGGCTCCGGGCTGGCCGCCGGCGTTGACGTAGTGGGCCAGCTGGTTGAGGTTATTGCCGACTGCGCCGAGCTGCCGGTTGGACTCCATGAGTTCCTGGATGCCGCGCCGGTAGTCGGCGACGGCTGCGGTGGGGTTGGCGCTGGTTGCGGCGGCGAGGGTGGCCGCCGCTGCGAAGCCGCCGGGGGCGAGGTCTGCGGCGTCGGCGGCGTGTTGGACGGCGGTCCACTCGGCTTCGCTGAAGCGCAGGCTGGTGCACGTGCGGCGCTGTGCGCTGTGGCGCGGGCGGCGGCGGCGCGAGGCGGTGCGGGCTGCGACGGTCGGCTTCTTCCCCTTTGTCGGCACCCTTGGGCCGACCTCCCGTTCGGCAGCCGGCCCCCCTGGGTCGACTGCCGAACGGGATGCCTCCGTCCCCTTCGGGGCGGGGGTGGGGTAAGCATCGCTTACCCCACAACTTGCTCCGCCAGGAGCCTGATCAAGGTCACGTTCACCGCCGTGGGTGGTGCCCTCCGGAGTCCGGGCGGTCATCGCCCCGTCTCCGCGCTCTGCTGCTGGATGTCGCGCAGGATGTCCTCGATGAAGTCCATGGCCAGGACGGGGTGGTGGAGGGTCCAGGGGCGGCTGTGTCGGCGACGTTGCACGGTCCAGGTGCCGTCGGGGCCTGCTTCGGCCTGGTGCAGGTGGCCGTTCTCGTGCAGGACGGCGATCCAGGTGTCCACCTCGACGGTCGTGGCGGGGGTCGTGCGCATCGTGGTGCTCTCCGGTTCGGTGGAGGAGGTCGTGGGGTGGCTGACCTGGGGCGGGTGACCGGCTGGAGTGACCGGCCCGGTCACCCGCCCCAGGTGCTTCCCGGTCAGTTCCGGGTGGCGGTCGCCGACTGTGCGGTCTGCTCGCGCAGCTGGGCCATCAGGGCGGTGAGCGTGTCAGAGGACAGCGGGATCTGCTGACCGCGGATCGCCTGGGCGACCACCTTCCGGGTCAGCTTGTCCTCGTCCCTGACCGCCATCCGGGCGATCTCCAGCAGCCGCTCGGTGTCGGGGTCACCGCGCCGGTCACCGGTTGTCCGGTCGTCCCGGTGACTGACCGGCGGAGCGGTCACCGGCCGGTCAGTGACCGGCGGGGCGCTGACCGCCGACGCGGTCAGCGGCTCGGGGTTGACCGACCGGGTGCTGTCCGCCGGGGTGCTGACCGGCTGTCCGCCCAGGTCAGCGGCGCAGATCAGCGGGTCACCGTGACCGGTGTCGGCGGGGCGCCGGCCGGTGCTGACCGTCCGACCGCCGTCGCCGGTCACCGCGTGGCTGTCCGGTCGATGCTTGTCCAGGGACACCTTGGGCGCCTCGGTCAGTGCGGTGACCGGCTGCCCGGAGCTGACCTGACCGGGCTGCGGCTGGTGCTGTCCGAGGCGGGCGGTCGGGGTGACCGGGATGCGCTCGACCTGAGTGACCTGACCGGCCTGGCCGGAGAGACCGGGCTGTCCGAGGTCACCTCGGTCACTTCCGCTGACCGGCCGCCGGGCGATCAGGATGTAGAGGTGGACTGCTCCGGCCAGGGCGAGCGGGGCGAGGGTGGACAAGACCGCGACCACCGAGTCACCGAGCCGCAGGCCGGTGACCAAGGTGTCCTGCTCGTTCATCCTGATCGCGTGCAGGGCGTTGGCCCAGAGACTGGCACCGGTCGCCGTGCCGAACAGGGTCCAGACGTAGGCGCGGGCTCGCCACGGTGCATCCCGCAGGACCAGCAGGGCCCGGACGCCGTAAGCGATGAAGCCGTCGATGACCAGGGGGAAGAGGTAGGTGAGGAATCCGCGGACGTGGATGGCGACGGCCATCTGCTGGAGGGCGTCGTACGACAGGGCGCATCCCGCGCCGCCGAGGGCGATGATGACCGCACGGTCCCAGGCGGTGACGAGCGCCGTGGTCGGTGCTGCTGCCGTGGTCACGCCGCCGTCCCGAAGTCGTCGCGGCCGAGGCGCTCGCCGGTCGGCCTGGGTGGCTGAGTGGTCTTCGTGCTCTGCTCCAGGTCTCGGTTCCGGATGGCACGGCGGGTCTCGCGGTACAGCTTCTGGGCGTGCTCCTCGGTGATCTTCAGAAGCCGGGCGAGGCGCTCAACGCTGACGCCATGTCGGTATCCGGCGATGACCACCGCACGGCGCTCGGTCTTGGTGAGGTGGATGTCGCGCCCGGCCAGGGTGGCGTTGACCCGGGAGTAGTCGAGGCGGGAGGCGATCTTCTCGTGGAGCGGCTCGCGCTCCTCCTCGGTCGTCGCGCCCCGGATGCCGTGGGTGTCGTTGGCCTCCAGCGCGGCGTCCAGGCAGGCGCGGCGGACCGGGCACTGGCTGCACAGCGCCTTGGCGGCGGCAATCTTGTCGGTCTCGTCGGGCTCGGGGAAGAAGATCTCGGGGTCGACCGGGTTGTACTCGGTCGGCTGGCAGACGGCCTGGTCCTGCCAGGTGTGGTCGCCGAGTGAGCGGTGGCGGGCAGGGCTGATCGTCGTGGTGCTCATGCGGGGTTGCTCCGATCGCTCTCCGCGCGCGGTGGGCGTCGGCGGAGGGGTGCGCTGGGTCGGGAGGTGCATCGGGCGGTGCTCGGGCGCGGCCCGGCGGCGGCCTGGTGTCGGTTCAGGCGGCGCGCTGGAGTCGTCTGCGGTCGACCGGCTCGAACTGGACCCGGGTGGTCATCTGCGCGAGTCGGGAGGTGACGCGGTCCCCGAGGTAGGCGCGCAGGTCGCCGATCGCGAGGTTGGTGGTGATCAGCGTCGGGAGCAGGTGGTTGTACCGGCGGTTGATCAGCCGGTACGTGACCTCCTCGGTCCACTCGGTGGCCTTCGCCGCGCCGAGGTCGTCGATGATCAGCAGCGGTACCCGGCTGACGGCGGCCAGCTCCCTCTCGCTGTCCACCCCCTGGCGGGGCCGCAGGTCGGCATACAGGTCTGCGGCGGTGGTCGCGCGCCAGCGCACGCCGATGCCGGCCTGCACCAGCGCGGTGACCGCGCCGTACGACTCGTGCGTCTTGCCTGCCCCGACCACCCCGGCCATCAGCAGGCTCGGGCCGGTCGCGACCTGCCGCCGAGCCCCGATGCTCGGGGCGACAGCCTGCCGAGCGACCTCGCGGACCCACGCCAGGACCTGCGGGTGCTCGGCCGCCGCGCCCCGGTAGCGGGGCGGCATCCCGGCGGACAGGGCCTCCGTCGCCGAGTACGGCGCTGGCTCATCGCTCAGTGCGGCGACGGCAGCCGGGTCGATGCGGCGGGCGGCCAGGATCCGGGCCACCCGGTCGAGGGTTCCCTCGCCGAGGGTCTGAGGTTCGCGGGTGCGCATCACAGCTCCTCGGCGTAGGCGGCCACAGCGTCGACCGGGTTGGTCCACGGCTGGTGAGCGGGCACGTTAGGCCGGAATCCCGGCCGCGCCAAACCGGAGCCTCGTGAGTTCATGGAGTCGTTCACCAGGCTCGGCAGGCGACTCGGGTGGCCCTGGATCTCGGCGAACCGCTGGAGCCCGGCGCGGATGTGCTCCACCGCGATGCCCTCGTCCAGGAGCTTCTTGGTGATCCGGCCCAGGTGCCCGAGCACGTCGCCCGGTGGGCGCTCGGCGCAGGCGGTGACGTACTCGGCGAGGAGGTCCTTGGCCGAGGCGGTGGCGTCGGGCGCTGTGCGCCCCGTAGGGAAAGAAGATCCAGGATCCAAGATCCTAGATCCAGGCGCCGAGCCCTCGCCGAGGCTTCGGGGAGTCTTCGGGGGATCCTCGGCGAAGGCCCCCTGACCTGCGATTCTCTGTGCGGCATTGGCGGGCGCGTCCTCGAGGCCGAGGAGGGCGTCCTGCATCGAGGCGGATCCGTCGTCGGTGAGCGCGGGAGGGTTCGGTACGGGCTGCGCGGGCAGGTCGAGGGCTCGGGGCGAGGCCAGCGAAGCCTCGTCGAACTCTCGGGGAGGCTTCGGCGAAGCCTCGGGCCGGTGAGCGCAGGGACCCTTGCAGAGTCCGCATCGCTCGGGTGCGTGGTGAGGGCACGCGGGCAGCCTGGACAGACTCGGCTTGTCGATCTTCTGGTGCCTGTCCCAGGTCACGTAGTGGAGGTAGCGCTTGCCGTCGCACCCGACGTACCGGCAGATCAGGCCGGACCTCTCCATCTGCAGGAGGTGGTTCTCAACGTCCACCGGGCTCTGGTCGCCGCGCACGACCCACAGCTTTCCGTAGATGATCGCCGCGTTGTCCTTGTGGCGCCCTCGGTCGTCGCACTCGGTCGTGAGGCCGAAGAAGGTGCGCTCGGCGGCGAGAGTCAGCTCGGCGAGCGTCTCGGAGACGAACGCCTCCGGCTTGACCGGTCGGATCCGCGACATGTCAACGGCCCCGACCTGCGAGCATGCGGTCGCTGCTGCCAGCGAGCGTTGCGGTGCCGAGGTGAAGCGTGTGGGTCAGACTCCAGTCCGCCTGCGGCCAGACCCGGAGGATCCAGCGCGCTGCGGTCCTGGACGTGGTCCGGCTCAGCTCGATCGGCCTACCGGCCGCGTCCTTGGCGATGGCGTGCGGATGAGGCCACTGCCTCGTCGGGTCGGTGAGGCTGACGCGGATGGTGACTGCGCCGGGGATCATGTCGGTGAGCTGTGCGGCGAGGCGCTGCGGACGGTCGGCGTCCGGACATGCCAAGGTTCCGCTCACGGTCGTGAGCATGCGATACTCCGTTGCTTGTAGGAGCGCAGGTGGCGGTTCTCGTGCAAAAGCCCCGCCGCCTGCGTGGTTGTGAATCGGTGCCCTTCGGGGTGCCAGCCCCGGCGTCCAGGAGTTGGTAGCTCCCGGGCGCCGGTCTC
Source organism: Kitasatospora sp. NPDC002522 (assembly GCF_053595195.1). Lineage (NCBI taxonomy): Bacteria > Bacillati > Actinomycetota > Actinomycetes > Kitasatosporales > Streptomycetaceae > Kitasatospora > Kitasatospora sp. NPDC002522. The sequence goes on along the minus strand of NZ_JBSFXE010000002.1, from coordinate 12,377 downwards.
GTTTTTCACCCCGGCTCACCGGTCACGGTGGTCCGCGCATCAACTGTCCTCTCCCCTTCGCTGGCCCCGTCCTGAGCGGCGGGAGCAGCACCATACGAGGCACGTTCGCGATCAGTCCAGGGTGGTTTCCACCCGGCCTCACCAGCGCGTATCAACTGCTGAGCGATCTCTGGTGGGATCAACGTACACTGCAGTTGCGTCATTTCGTCAACTGCAGTGTTGCGCGGAGGGCCCTGGGTTCTGGTCGACACACTGCAGTGGCTAGACTCGCCAGGACGACAGGAGGTGGACATGACCGAGAGAGCAGGGCGGACCTTCGCCGAGCGGCTGGACCACTTGTTCAAGGAGGTCCACCCCGACGACCGCGGCCCGTATACGTACGCCGAGGTGGCCCAGGCCATCAAGGAAGCGGGCGAGGGCGCGATCACGGCGAGCGGGATCCAGCAGCTCCGCACCGGCGCGCGCGGAAACCCGAAGATGGAGACGATCAAGGCACTCGCGGCCTTCTTCGGAGTTCCCGCCGGCTACTTCTTCGACGATGACGTCGCCCAGCACACAGAGGCCGAGATCAAGCTGGTGGCGGCGATGAGAGATCAGAAGATCGCCCAGGTAGCGCTTCGATCCGCTGGCCTGTCGACAGCGAGCCTCAAGATGGTGCACACGGTCATCGAGCAGGCCCGAAACCTGGAAGGACTCCCATCAGGGGACGACTTCGCGGGCCTCGACCTGAACGAATAATCCAAGCGCGTCATTCAATAAACGACAGCGGGCCCATTCGAGCCATTTAGCTCGAATGGGCCCGCTGACGCTTTGCTGGGGCACCTTACGACTTCATCAAGACGATAAATCGCGTAGCAGTGCTCCGGAGTGGCGCCAGGGCCATGATGTGCACCGCGATCTCCTGGTCGCCGTGATACGGCAGCCTCAATCGACGCTCATGCCCGTCGGGATGTACAACCACCTCGTGCTTTTCCCAGATCTCACGCGCCTCGGCATTTCCCGCCAGAACATCTCGCTTGAGCTGCTGGAGAGGCTTGCTCTCGGGATGATGAAGGCAAGCGAATCGGATCTGGGCCAGGAACGGACTGGCCCAGTCCTCTCGCCAGTTGACCAGCTGCTCGCGGGCTTCGGGGTAGAGGAAGGCCCACCGCATAAGGTTGGGCTCGTAGGGTATCCAGGGGAACCAGTCGGCCTGCGGCTGGTTGTGCCCGAAGATGTTCCAGGCTTCGTCGGAGAGGTAGGCCGGATTGGGGAGCTGGCTATCCAGGAACCGCTGCATCGGGGCATCCAGCGCCTGGATCGCCTTTGCGTCGGCGCCGCCTCGGGGTGCGGGCTCCCGGCCAGTCGCACGCAGGTAGAGACCGCGGCGCTCAGCGTCGGACAGTCGGAGTGTGAACGCCAACCGATCCAGGAAGTCGTCGGAGAAGTTGGCCTGTCGCCCCAGTTCCAGTTCGCGGTACCACCGATCGGTGACGCCGGTGAGGCGAGCCACTTCCTTCTGCGACAGCCCTGGGCTGCGCCGGCCCTCGCGGACCAAACCGGGGATGCGGTGAGGATCGAGGCGGCCCCGCCAGTACCGGAGAAGGTCGCCGAGGGACTCACTGTGGTCCTCCGCACCGCCTGCCGCCTCGATCATCGTGCTCATAACGGGTGATTTTACGGTGGTCGTGGGCGATCTTCTTTATTTGATCTTGTGGCTCATATCACGCCAAAAGCTACACCGCGTCAGAAAATCTTGAACTCAAGATCCGCGTCACGGAGCGTATACCTGTCGCTGCCCATCAATCGAGACAGGCGGGAGATCGCATTCAGGTTCCGGCGCCGCTCTCGCTCCGGATTTCCTTTCCGTGTCGGCCCGGGACGCGCACCCGCCCCCATCGAATCCGCGCCACCACAGCTATTTACGATTCAACCAACGACCCAGATTGGCCACACTCCGTAAGCGGAACTGCCGCTTCCCGGAAGTGCGACTTCCGCTCAGCCCAAGGCATGGTGAGGATGCGCCGGTTCCCGGAAGCAGTAGTTCCGCAACGTCACCGTCGCCGAGCTGCTTCCTGCGCGGCCTGCGGTTTCTGGCTTGTGCAAGAGGGAGTAGGGGAATGCCTGGTCGTTCGGTTCTGGTGGTTGGTGGGAGTCGGGGAATCGGGTTGGAGGTGGCTCGGCAGATGGCCGAGGGCGGTGACCGCGTTGCTGTGACTTACCGCTCCGGCGAGCCGCCCCTCGGTCTCTTCGCGGTGCAGTGCGACGTGACCGTCGCCGACGATGTCGAGCGCGCCTTCACCGCAGTCGAAGCCGAGCATGGGCCTGCGGACGTCGTGATCATCAACGCTGGTGTGACGAGGGACTGCCTGCTTCTGCGGATGGCAGAGGAGGACTGGGCGGCAACGATCGACACCAACCTCACTGGCGCATACCGCTGTGCGAAGCGGGCTGTGCGCGCGATGATCCGCGCGCGCCGAGGGGGCCGACTGGTCTTCATCTCGTCCGCCGTCGCTCTGGCAGGCGAGGCCGGCCAGTCCAACTACGCGGCTAGCAAGGCCGGTCTCGTCGGCTTCGCTCGCTCTCTGGCTCGCGAGTACGGCAGCAGGGGTATCACCTCGAACGTGGTGGCCCCCGGCCTCACCAAGACGGACATGACCGCAGTTCTCGGCCAGGAACGCATGGACGAGATCGTCGCCCAGGTCCCGCTCGGTCGGATTGCCCAACCGCGGGAGATCGCCTCGGCGGTGCGCTTCGTGGCGAGTGAGGATGCGGGCTACATCACGGGAGCAGTCATTCCCGTCGATGGCGGCGTCGCCATGGGGCACTGACGCTTCGGCAGTGAGAAGGCGCGTCGCCGTTGCCGTGTCCGATCTCCGGCACCACCGACCAGGGCAGGTCGGCGGCCGGGCGGACCGCGACGCTCGTCGTGATGCCCAGCTCGCTGTCGATCTCCCACCCGCGCTGTACGCGAAACCCTCTGCTCGGCCGCATTCCGACCGACACGTCCCAGCGACCGTGTCCCTGTAAGGGGAGATCATGGCTAAGAGCCACCTTCGGGCTGCCTGCGAGGAACGCCTCGCGCGCCTCGAACTGCCCCACCGCTTCGGTACCCAGCAGCTCCGTGAGGCCGTCGCCGCCCTACGGGGAAAGCCGATCGTCCTCCAGGCCCTCGACCCGAACAGCACTGCCGACACTCCATGCGGCATCCGCGTCGAAACGCCCACCGCCGACTTCCTGTTCGTCGAGCAGGGGACCTCGACTGCTCACCAGATGCACATCCTGGCGCACGAGATAAGCCACATCCTCTGTGACCACCCAGGATCGCTCTCACTCGGCGACGACGTCACGGCCGCCATCGGGCTGAACCCGACCCTCATTCAGCGCATGTCCGGCCGTACGGCCTACACCACAGCGGACGAGCGCGAGGCCGAGTACATGGCCACGCTCATCCGCCAACGCGTGTACCGCGAACGCCTGCTCCCACCCCGTCGGCCCGTAGCGGCCGACGAGCGCTGGGACGCGATCTTCGCCTGACCCGAAAGAACGACCAATGATCAGCGCCATCTTCGGCGGCATGCCCCTCCTGCTACTGGCCGCATCGCTCTACTGGGCATTCAGACGCCGCCCCGGCCAGCGTCCCGCCGGCACCCTGAGCCTCTCCGCCTTCCTCGGGTGCTTCGCGATCGCCTTCAGCGCCTACCAACCGGCGATCCGAACCCTGGAGGACTCCATCACGCCAGACTTCTCACGGCTGGTGAGCAACACCGCGACCCTGTCCGCAGCGGCCAGCGTCTCCTCGGTACTCCTCTTCCTCAACCACGATGCGAGCGAGGCTCGGCGCCGGCTTCGATGGCGGCTCCGGCTCCTGGGCCTGGCCGTCGCCACGATGGCCGTCGCGTTTATGGTCACCTCGCGCAGCCTTATGTGGAGTGCGGCCGAGCTCCGGGGCAAGCTCGATGAGGCTCCTGCCTCCTTGCACATCTACTCCGCCGCGTACATCGCGTTCCTCGGATACGCCGTCTACGACTGCCTCACCCAGACGTGGGCCCGATCGCGCACCGCCACCCGAAAGAGCCAGCGCATCGGCCTTCGCACCACGGCCCTCGGTTGCGTCTTCGCTCTTCTCTACGCCGCCTACAAGACCATCAATGCCGTTGCGGCCCTGTTCGGTTGGGATGCCATCCCCGGCGGGCAACGCTGCACCAGCCTGATTTCTCCGGTCTCCTGCGCCTTCGGCGTCACGGCTCCGGCCGTCGGCGTGCTCCTCATCACCGCTGGCCTGACCCTGCCGGCCGCACTCTGGCCGCTCACGCAGTTCCTCCGCCGCCGCTGGGAGCGTAAGTCGATCGCCGACCTCGATCCCCTGTGGCAGGACTTCACTGCGGCCCTGCCCGAGATCGTCCTCGACGACGACACCATCGGCGAGAACGACGCCGACTTCCTGCTCCACCGTCGGGTCGTCGAGATCAACGACGGCATCCTTACCCTGCGCCCTTACCGATCGCTCACGGTCCAGCAGGCGGCCACCCGGGAAGTTGAGCGCCGAAACCTGGCCGGCACCGCCGATGGCGACGCAGCGGTCGAGGCAGCCATCCTGGCAGCGGCCATCCGGGCGATGCGCGCCGGTGCCGAGCCGGAATTCGCTCGGGCACCGCAGGCACCCGGAACCGCCGCCCGCGCGGGAGATCTCCGCGCCGAGACCATCTGGCTACGCTCGGTGGCGCGGGCGTATGCCGCAAGCGACATCGTCCGAACGGCCTCGCGCGAGGCACCGATGCTCGAAACGGCACAGGGATGAGCATGAGCAACCCACTTCAGGACCCAGGCTTCTTCCAGAACCCGTACCCCACCTTCGCGGCGCTCCGAAGCGCTTCGCCGGTCCAGAAGATGCCTAGTGGAGGAGGGCGATCGAGCTACCTCGTCACCGGCTACGCCGAAGCCAGGGAGGCGTTCACCAACCCGCGGCTGTCCAAGGACACGGCGGCCTTCTTCGGTGGCAAGGACACCGGACGTAACCTGCACCCCGCCGTGTCCCAGAGCATGCTGGCCACCGATCCGCCCCAGCACACACGACTGCGAAGCCTGGTGACGAAGGCGTTCACGCCGGGTGCCGTCGCGCGCCTTCACCCGTACATCGCCAGCGTGACGGACGAACTGCTCGACGCCTGGGTGCCCGGCGTGCAGACCGACGCCATCGCGACCCTCGCCATCCCGCTGCCCGTCACTGTCATCTGCCAACTGCTGGGGGTTCCCGCAGCCGACCGCGCGGCGGTGCGCGCTTGGTCGAACGAACTCTTCGCGGCCGGACAGCCCGAACGAATCGACTCCGCCTCACATGCCGTCGCCGGCTACATGGCTGACCTCATCGCGTCCAAGCGCCGCAGCCCCGACGACAGCCTGCTCAATGACTTGATCCGCGCCCGCGACGGCGAGGACCGGCTAAGCGAGGACGAACTCGTCTCCCTCGCGGTGCTCCTCCTGGTGGCCGGGCACGAGACCACCACCAACCTGATCGGCAACGGTCTGCTGGCGCTGCTCCAGGCTCCGGAATCGCTTCACCGCCTACGCGAAGAGCCCGGTCTAGTCGAGACAGCCGTCGACGAGCTGCTTCGGCTCGACTCCCCCGTCAGCGTGGCCACGTTCCGGTTCACGACCGAAAGCATCAGGCTGGGTGACACGGAGATTCCCGCAGGGGCACCCGTGCTCATCGCGCCGGGCGCCGCGAACCGCGACCCTGCCCGCTTCCCCGAGCCGGACCGGCTCGACTTTGACCGCGAGACCGGAGGGCACCTCGCCTTCGGACACGGCGTCCACCGATGCCTCGGGGCTCCACTGGCACGGGCCGAAGGCGGGATTGCGCTCCGTGCCCTCGTCACGCGTTTCCCCCAGCTACGCCTCGCTGTGCCCACCGAGGAGTTGGAGTGGCGGCACACAAGGTTGATGCGTGGCCTGGTTTCCTTGCCGATTCTGCTGTGACTAGACCTGCCACACCAGCTCAGCCGTCCCCGCCCCGATTTGAGATCAGCAGGGCACCGTCGTCCTGGGGACCACTACATGTCGTCGCCACCCCGACGCGCGCCGTGCTCCAAATACGCAGTCTCCGCACGTGATCGGGCCTCCAGGGCAACGTGGACGCGGCGGGCGAGGCGCGGGATGAGAAGGCTGTCGATCTGATCCGAGTCGTGGAAGGCGTACTCGCCGATTTCCACCCCGTCGAGGATGATCTGGGCGCGGTCCTCGGCTTGGAGGATGCCCCCGTCGAAGACGAAGAGCAGCTTGTCCCCCTCGGTCGGGTGGGGTGCCCAGTCCGCGACGAGGAGTCGACCAACGGGTGGGGTAATGCCGAGCTCCTCCTTGACCTCCCGAGCCGCACCTTGGCTCGGTGTCTCGCCCGGATGCAGGTAGCCACCGGGGATCTCCCAGCCGGGCTTGTAGGTGGGCTTGACCAGGAGCACATGCCCGGCTTCGTCGAAGAACAGTACGCCAGCGGCGGTGCGAGGCTGGGATACGGCCTCGTTGAGTTCGGAGTCGCTCATGGCGACGACTGTAGTCGTCCGGCGGCATCTCATCCGATGATGCGGAGCCGTTGGGCCACGCCCGCGAGAATGTGAGTCGGCTTCCCGCGCTGCTGACGGACCCACGTAGTCACCAGCTGCCGGGGGATGAAGTGGTAGCGCACCTGTTCGGGGCCCAGCTCCTCGGCGTCAAGAACGAGGGCGAGGGCTTCGTCCATACGATTTTGCGCGCTGTAGGCACGGGCGACTTCGAGCGTGTGGCGTACGCGGCGTTCGAGCGGCAGGGTGGAGGAATCCACACGTGGTCCCAGGTCGGCGGCGATCTGGACGTCGCCCAGCTCCATGGCCGTTGAGACACGGTGGATTGCGACATTGGTCGGTCCGAATGCCGTCCACATGTGGTTGGCGTCGTGGCCCAGGCGCTGGGCCGCCCGATCGGCTTCGGCGAGAAACTCACGGGCAGCGGCGCGGTCGTCGATGCGGGCCGCGGCCATCGCCCCGACGAGAAGCAGTGTGCCGTAGACCGATAGATGCGTCGGTGAAGCGTCTACGAGACCGCCTTCCATGTAGCCAGCCGCGTCCGTGACCAGGTCCCGCGCGGCGGCAAGGCGCCCATTGGCGAGGAGGCAGTGGGAGACGGATCTGAACAGCGAGCCGACGATGATGGGGTTGCCAGCCTCCTGGGCAGCGGCAAGGCCTCGGTCTGCGGCGATCCAGGCCAGATCCGACTCGCCTATCTTCGTCAGCACCATGGCTGCACCCTGGTAGGCCATTGCAAGCAGCGCCTGGGCTTGTAACTGCTGGTCACCCTCGTATGCACGGACCGCCCGCTGGGCTTCCACGAGGATGCCGGGGATGAGACGGGTAGCGCGGGCATATCTGGCGTCCTGGTAGGAAGACCAGGCGGTTCCGACCTCGGCGCGCAGGATCTCCAAGTCGGGTGGAGGGCCTGCCGGCTCGGGCGCCAGCAGCGGAGACATGCTCCTGTAGTCCATGAGGGCTTCGCGCAGCCTCGGCACGGTGCCACCCCGGGCGTCGGTCGTCCAGTCCAGGAGGGACGGTTCGGCGAGCAGGTCACCGAGCTGGACGTCGAGAGCATCAGCCAGGGCTTTGATCACAGACAGCCGGTCCAGTTCGATGCGACCGTTCTCCGCCTTGCTCAGCCAGTCAGCCGTTCGGCCGACGAGACCGGCGAGCACCTCCTGCGACATGCCTCGCCGTCGGCGGTACCAGGCGACGCGCTCGCCGACGCTCAGCATTTCGGTCATCCCACGCATACCCCCCAGCTTTGCGGTGCCCGGCGTCCTGCCCCCGGAAGAATTTTCCGGGTTCGCAACCAACCATGCTCTTAGCGTTCTGACTTGACATCAATCACTGCTGGTGAAGCGACGGTCCGGAGGAAGGGAGGTGCAAGGGCGATGACGACGCAGTCCGTGATGAGTGCCACCGCCGCATCTTCACCATCCCCGATTGCGCCGGCCGAGACCGTCGACCTGGACGGTCAAGTAGCCGACGCCGCTTCCCCACGGATGCTCCCCCCGTACGGGCTGATTGACGGAACGTATTTGGTCCGCATCGGTTCGGAGGATCTGGCCTGCTGGGCCCGGACGCGAACACTCGCGTGGGCCTCAGTCCGCCGCGGGCACCAGGGTGCTGGACGGCCGCTGCACCTGCACGGCTTCGACGAGTCGCGTGTACACGGGCTCGTGGCCGAAGAGGTCGGGTTCTGGTGTGAGCCGCACCCCGGTCACCTTCAGAACGTCCAGGGCCAGCCGTTCAGCACCGGCCGCGAAGGCTGCGGACGTGGCACCGCTCTCCGTGACCAGTGTGTAGTGCCTGTTGGACAGCCTGACACCATCAGCAACCATCTGGCCGAGGGAGAAGCCGGCCTCCTTGATGAGCCAACTCGCGCTCACCCGGGTGGAACCGTCAGGGAAGTCATTGACCGGGGCCTGCCGGACGCGCAGGCGCTTCGCGAGGTCCGCGTTGATCGCAGGGCTGAGGAAGACACTGCCTGCCGAGCGGTCGTCGGGATCCCCGGGAGTCAGGACCATGCCTTTGCTCCGTCGTACCGCGAGGACCGCCGCGGCGGCGTCGGCGAGCGGGACGCGCTGGCCCTTTGCGATGCCCAGCCGTTCGGCGACCATGCCGTAGGTGATCGGGGTACTCAGCTGCGACCGGTGAAGTCGGAACAGCACCCGCAGCAGAGTCCAGCGGGTGGACCGCTTGAAGATGCTGGTCCGGTGCCCGAGGCCGCAGTCTGCGGCGGAAATCCGGACCGGGCGGTTGGTCTCCCAGTCCCAGGCCTCGACGCTGACGAGCGTGTCAGCGACTTCCTGCCCGTACGCGCCGACGTTCTGTACCGGCGTGGCCCCGACCGTGCCGGGAATGCCGATGAGCGTCTCCATGCCGGTGAGGCCCTCCGCAATGGTCAGCTCCACCAGGTCCTGGAGTGGGTGCCCCGCCTCCACGGTGGCGAGCACACTCTGGCCGTCAGGCTGCGGCTGGAGGGCAACCCCACGAGTTGCCATGCGCAGAACCACCCCGGAGCACCCGGTGTCCGCCGCAAGGACGTTGCTACCGCTGCCCAGAACCAGGGGGCGGATCCCGAGCCCACGGAGGTAGTCGATGGCTGCGGGGACGTGGTCCGACTCCGTCACCTCGATGAGGGACTCGGCGGCCCCGCCGATCCCGAGGGTCGTCAGCGGGGCCAGGGGGACCTGGGAGCGGACGTGCACGCGGTCTCCTTCTTACGGATCGAGCTGAGCCTACGCGGACAGGATGTCCTCCACCCTGCCGCATACCTCGCGAGCCACCGAGGTGTCCCTGGCTCCGAAGCCCGTGTGCAGGACGCGAAGCCGGGCACGGGCGCGTTGCGAGTCCAGGTGTGCGCTCAGATCCATCGCGCTGTGCGCCGCGGCGGCGGCCCCCTCGACGTCCTCCCGGGCCAGCCGGGCCTCGGCGAGCGAGGCGTTGTGCAGCAGGCGGTTGCGGGGCTGGTCCTGACCGAACATCTCCAGCCCACGCACGAGATATTCTTCCGCTCGGGCTGGTCTGCCGAGCTCGAGCCAGGCGCGGCCCGCGTCAGCGGCCAGCACCGCCGGCGTTACCCAGTAGGACCAGCGCGGGTCCGTTGCTCCGTCGATGGCCGATCCGAAGGCGGCGGCCTCCTCCAGTGCTCGCCCGCATCCCCCCACGTCGCCGAGCTTCGCGTGCGCCCTGGCCTGACGGGTGGCGAGCAGGGCTTGGACAGCTCCACTCTCGTTGCCGGCGGCTCCCTTTCGGGCCACCTTGACCAGCCGCAAGGCATCATCGTCGGCACCGTGCCACGCCGCTTGGTAACTCAGGCAGGAGACGATGTTCGCGCCGAGCAGGCGGTCGCCCGCAGTGTGCGCGGCTCGCAACCCGGTGAGGAAGTAGCGCTGGGCGAGAGCGACACGATCGAGGTCGGTTGCCACCCAACCCGCAAGTTGCGCGAGTTCGGCGAGCGCTTCGTGGAGGCGCACGCCGGTTTGGTTGTCGTAGGCGCCGCCGCGAACCAGGGTTGCAGCCCAGTGAAGGTCCTGGGCGACCCAGTCGAGGACGAGCGGGCCTCCTTGGAGATCATCGAGTCGGCGAAGTTGGGTGATGCGGTCGATCAGGATGTCCACGGCGGCGGGGCCGACCTCCGCACCGATCGAACGCGCTTGCAGTTGCTCATCGGGGGCCGTCAGCCAGTCGACTGCGGGCCCGATCAGCGAGTGCCCGGCTACCGGGAGCAGCGCGGGGACGCTCTGCTCGGCCGCTCCTCCGCCGGTCAGCAGGGTGGAGCATTGCCGCGTCCCGTTCTGGGTCCACGGCAGATCCAGGCCGTCGTCGGCAGACAGCAGGACCCCGCCGGCCCTGAGTCTGGAGGGCCACAAGGCCTCCGCGCGCACTGGTTCGTTGAGTCGGCTGGACAGGATCTCTGCGACCACCTGGGGCAGCCGCCCTCTCGGGCAGGATCCTCGCAGCCACCCGTAGGGCGCCTTGCTGCTGATGGTGCCGGGCCCGCACAGCCGGTTGATCTCCCGGGCGAGGCGTTCCGGCGACCAGTCCAGTCGTTCCAGGCACCCGCCGAGCAACGACGCCTCAGCCATCGCTGTCTGCCACCCGCCTTCCCCTGCCCGGACCGCTCCTCGGCCTCGTGCTGTCTCGTCAGCGTGGCACGGGTACAACACCGGATTCGGCTGGATCCGGGAAAGCTGACCATTCTTACCTTCTCGCAGACCACCCCGACCGTCACCTGGTCTTCTCTCAGGGCGTTTCCCGCAGTGAAGTTGATGCGTCGCCAGGCGATCGTGGGCCACTTCTCGTCGCCTCCGGCACCAAGATCAGCCTGCGTACGACCAGCCATCCGGCCCGCCGGACAGTTCGCTGCTCAAACCAGCCATCGACACTCACAGGAGGGCACTGTGCGCACGACGACCAGCAAGCCGGCCGAAACCGCCGATGCGCTCTCCTGGCAGGAGAGCTTCCCCGCCCTGCGGGACTCCGTCCCCACCCTCCGCGCACGAGTCCGTGGCGAGTTGCTCAAGTGGGGCTACTCGGAGGTTGTCATTGATGACGCCGAGGTGGTCGTGGCCGAACTGGCCAGCAATGCAGTCATCCACGGGAGCAGTGGACCTGACGGTGACTTCGAGGTCTTCCTGGCCGCCGGCGCGGCCGGGCTGGAGGTCGCGGTCGGCGATGCGAGTTCGAAGCTGCCAGCCCGCATCGAGGCTGCTGAGGACAACGATCACGGACGAGGGCTCGTCCTGGTTCAGGCGCTGAGCCTTGAGTGGAAGAGCATTCTCAGTCCCGGTGGCGGAAAGCGAATCTGGGCACTGATCGCCGCAGAGTCGTTGCCAGGAGCTCGACAGTCCCAGCACGCCGGTCAGGGCAGCGAGGTGATCGTGTGCTGATCAGCGCCTTGGATTCACGGGTTGTCGTCATGCAGAGCGCGAGCTTCTGGTGCAGCAGCGTGGCCACGGGGGTGTGGGACTTCCCGCTGGGCGATGCCATTGTCGAGTCGGCGTACGACGCGATCTCTTGGATCCGCAGACGACTCGACGAGATCGCCGTCCAGCTGGATCCGCCCGCCACCCGGATCGTGGGCGCCTGGCTGAGCGACCACCGGCGGTACGGCGAGGCCCTCGCCCTTCTCTCACAGGGATCCGGCTTCGCCATGGAACTGCGACAGGATGGCGTGACGTACAGCGTCGGCGCTGATCCGTCCGTGCCTCCCTAGGCCGCCCGACCGAGCGCACCCGGCCGCGACTTCCCCGCCGCACACCTGATGTCGATCACGAGTTCTTGCGCGCCAACCAGAAGATCTGACACCCCATCAGGCCGCTTAGACTCACTGGCTCCCGGAGCTCCAGGACGGTCTGAACCTGAACCGGGATGTTGGCCGTACAGCCCGAGTCGGTGTTCGGCCACAGATGGCGTCCCGTGGAGTGGTGTAGCAGGGATCTTGGCGTAACCCCTGGTCATGAAGGAGCCATCGCGTAACTCTCCGAGTAGGAAGGCTCGTTGAGCGAGAGGTGCGCGATGGCCTTGTCCCAGTCTGACCTACTCCGCCTCATGGAGTCACTGCGTTCGGCGGACGGAATCGAGTTGATCAGGGTCCTCGCGCAGCGGATGCTGCAGGAGCTGATCGAGGCCGAAGCGACCGCCCGGATCGGCGCCGAGCCGGGCGAGCGCACCGAGGCCCGCACCACCTGGCGCAACGGCCACCGCGACAAGACCCTGACCACGCAGGCGGGCGATCTGGAGCTGGCCATCCCCAAGGTCCGCACCGGCAGCTTCTTCCCCAGCCTCCTGGAGCGCCGGCGCCGCATCGACCGGGCGCTCTACGCGGTCATCATGGAGGCCTACGTC